>NZ_JBYIQX010000003.1:0-369885 GCF_057707805.1 Streptomyces sp. bgisy159
CCCCCCCCCCCCACGCCCCCGACGGACTCGACCCGCAGTTCCGGGCGATGTTCGACCGCGCGCGGGACGACCACGCCCGCAAACGGGTGATCGTCGACCAGATCGCCTCCCTCACCGACGCCTCCGCGCGCTCGTTGCACGCGAGACTGACGGGACAGGAGTGACCCGTAGGTGACCCTGCGTGGCCTGATCGGGCCACTCCCTCTTCCCCCATCACGCTCCGTGCGGGACGCTCGCATGTGGCGGCACGCTTACGAGGAGGCATCACGTGGTCGACGCGGATCAGACATTCGTCATCGTCGGGGGCGGCCTGGCCGGCGCCAAGGCGGCCGAGACGCTCCGGGCGGAGGGCTTCACCGGCCGCGTGATACTGATCGGCGACGAACGCGACCACCCCTACGAGCGCCCGCCGCTGTCTAAGGGCTACCTGCTCGGCAAGGAGGCCCGCGACAGCGTCCCGGTGCACGAGCCCGCCTGGTACGCCCGGCACGACATCGAGCTGCACCTCGGCCAGACGGTCGACGCGATCGACCGCGCCGCCCGCACCGTCCACTTCGGTGACGACGGCACCTACGTCCACTACGACAAGCTGCTGCTCGCCACGGGCGCGGAGCCCCGCCGCCTCCCCGTCCCCGGCACCGACCTGGCCGGCGTGCACCACCTGCGCCGCCTCGCGCACGCCGACCGCCTCAAGGGCGTCCTGACCGCCCTCGGCCGCGACAACGGCCACCTGGTGATCGCCGGCGCGGGCTGGATCGGCCTGGAGGTCGCGGCCGCGGCCCGCGAGTACGGCGCGGAGGTCACCGTCGTCGAACCCGAGGCGACCCCGCTGCACGGCGTCCTCGGCCCCGAGCTGGGCGAGATCTTCGCCGAACTGCACCGCGAACACGGGGTCCGCTTCCGGTTCGGGGTACGGCTGACGGAGATCGTCGGCCAGGACGGCGTGGTCCTCGCCGCCCGCACCGACGACGGCGAGGAGCACCCGGCGCACGACGTCCTCGCCGCGATCGGCGCGGCGCCCCGCACGGCGCTCGCGGAGGCGGCCGGACTGGAGATCGCCGACCGGGCGCACGGCGGCGGCGTCCTGGTGGACGAACGGCTGCGCACCTCCGACCCCGACATCCACGCGGCCGGTGACGTGGCGTCCTTCCCGCACGCCCTGTTCGACACCCGGCTGCGTGTCGAGCACTGGGCCAACGCGCTCAACGGCGGGCCGGCCGCCGCCCGCGCCATGCTCGGCAAGGACGTCGTGTACGACCGCGTGCCGTACTTCTTCTCCGACCAGTACGACCTCGGCATGGAGTACAGCGGCTGGGCACCGCCCGGCTCCTACGACCAGGTGGTGCTCCGCGGGGACGCGGGCAAGCGCGAGTTCATCGCCTTCTGGGTGAAGGAGGGCAGGGTGCTCGCGGGGATGAACGTGAACGTGTGGGACGTCACAGAACCCGTCCAGAACCTCATCCGCTCCCGGGCCCGGGTCGACACCGAGGCCCTCGCCGACCCCCACGTACCCCTCGACAGCCTCGCCTCCTGACGCCACGGCCACCGGTTCTGTCACTGCGCCCCCGTAGAATTCACGCGTGGCAGGACGGATCAATGACGAGGACGTGAAGGCGGTTCGGGACGCGGTCCCGATCGACGCCGTGGTGTCCGAGTACCTCCAGCTGCGAGGCGCGGGCGGCGGCAACCTCAAGGGGCTGTGCCCGTTCCACGACGAGAAGTCGCCGTCCTTCCAGGTCAGCCCGAGCAAGGGACTCTTCCACTGCTTCGGCTGCCAGGAGGGCGGCGACACCATCACGTTCGTGATGAAGATCGACCACCTCACCTTCTCCGAGGCGGTCGAACGGCTGGCCGCCCAGGCCGGCCTCACCCTGCGCTACGAGGAGGGCGGGTACAACCCCGCCCACCAGCGCGGCGAACGCATCCGCCTGGTCGAGGCCCACAAGATCGCCGCGGATTTCTACGCCGAACAGCTCGCCACCGGCCCCGAGGCCGACGCCGGCCGGATCTTCCTCGCCGAGCGCGGCTTCGACCAGGCCGCCGCCCAGCACTTCGGCGTCGGCTACAGCCCCCAGGGCTGGGACCACCTCACCCGCCACCTGCGCGGCAAGGGCTTCACCGACAAGGAACTGGTCCTCTCCGGGCTGTCCCAGGAGGGCCGCCGCGGCCCCATCGACCGCTTCCGGGGCCGCCTGATGTGGCCCATCCGCGACATCGGCGGCGACGTCGTCGGCTTCGGCGCGCGCAAGCTCTACGAGGCGGACAACGGCCCCAAGTACCTCAACACCCCCGACACGGCGATCTACCGGAAGTCGCAGGTGCTGTACGGCATCGACCTGGCGAAGAAGGAGATCGCCAAGTCCTCCCGCGCCGTCGTCGTCGAGGGCTACACCGACGTCATGGCCTGCCACCTCGCCGGCGTCACCACCGCCATCGCCACCTGCGGCACCGCCTTCGGCGGCGACCACATCAAGATCCTGCGCCGGCTGCTGATGGACAACGGCTCGGCCCGGGTGATCTTCACCTTCGACGGCGACGCGGCCGGCCAGAAGGCCGCCCTGCGCGCCTTCGAGGACGACCAGAAGTTCGCCGCCGAGACCTACATCGCCGTCGCCCCCGACGGCATGGACCCCTGCGACCTGCGCCTGGCCAAGGGCGACGACGCGGTCGCCGACCTGGTCGAACCGCGCACCCCGCTCTTCGAGTTCGCCCTCCGCCAGATCGTCGGCCGCTACGACCTCGACACCCCGGCCGGCCGCGCCGCCGCCCTCGACGAGGCCGCGCCCGTCGTCGCCCGCATCAAGAACAGCGGGGCGCAGCACGAGGTCGCCGTCCAGCTCGCCGGCCTGCTGGGCATCCTCGACACCCAGTTCGTCGTCCGCCGGGTCGCCCAGCTGGCCCGCTGGGCCCGCGACCGCGGCGGCAAGGGCCCGGCACCCGCCCCCCGCGGTCCGCAGCAGTACGACGCCCCGCCCCGCCCCGCCGTCTCCGGCCCCGCGCTCACCCTGCGCAACCCGGTCTACGCGACGGAACGCGAACTGCTCAAGCTCGCCCTGCAACGCCCCGAACTGGTCTCCCCGGCCTTCGACGCGTACGGCGTCGACGAGTTCACCGCCCCGCCCTACGCCGCCGTACGCCAGGCCGTCCTCGACGCGGGCGGCGCCGAGTGGGGCGTGCAGGACCCCCAGGAGTACCTGGTGCGGGTCCGGGAGGCGGCCCCCGACGACACGGTCCGCGCGATGGTCACGGAACTCGCCGTCGAGCCGATCATGCGCCGCGCCGTCGACGAGATCTACGCCGGCACCGTCCTGGTCCAGGTCCGCCGCCGCGCCGTCGAACGCCGGGTCCGCGACGTCCAGTCCCAGCTCACCCGCCTCTCCGCGGGCGGCGACCCGGCCCAACTCGCCACCGTGCAGAACGAGCTGTGGGTCCTCCAGCAGTACGACCAGGCACTACGGGAGCACGGCGCCGGAGCCCTCTGAGCGCCCTTCGAAGGCCGGCGCCACGGCCCGCAGCAACCGGTCCGCGAACTCCCGCTCCCGCTCGGCGAACCGCGGGTACTCGGCGACGAAGTGGTGCCACTCCACACAGCCGACGCCCTCGACGAGGTCCTCGAACAGTACGGCGTCGCGGGAGGGGCGGGGCCATTCGCCCGACAGCCGGAACACCTCCTGCAACAGCTCGTGGGGGAGCGGATGCCGCTCGGCGAGCAGCACCGCGTCGTAGAGGTCCTTGCCCTGCGCGTACGCGTCGTTGATGATCCACATCAGTTTCCAGGCGAGGGACAGCGCGGGCGTCGCCCCGAGCAGGACCGCCCCGCCGGGCAGCTCGACCGGCTCCGGCGGCTCGGGCAGCCGCTCGTTGAACACGAAGTCCAGCTGGACGTGGCCGCCGGGGAGTCCGGGCGCGGACCAGGGCAGGACCATGCGCCGGCCTGGTACGCGCTCGTAGGTCCAGATGTCCTCCACGCCGACGCCCTCGGCGGGGAAGCCGATGCCGTCCGCGGAGGCGGCCCGCGCGGCCCGTGCGATCCCGTCGAGCATGCGGCCGGTCCGTTCGTCGCGCAGGCCCCAGGTGTCCGGTACGACGACGAAGTCCAGGTCACCGGGCTCGCGGGCGGCGTCCCCGAACCATGCCGACATCAGCACACTGCCGCGCAGCACCAGCGAGTCGCACCACTGAGAGCCGGCGATCGCGGCCAGGACGAGATCCAGTGCCCGGCGCCGGGCGGCCCGCCACGCCTCGCCGCGTGCCGGGTCGGCGAAGGCGGGGTCGGAGGCACGGTAGGCGTTCGGGTACTGCTTCGTCGACGGGTCGAAGACCAGCCGCTGGGTGATGCCCTCGCCCGCGACGGTCCGCACCGTCCGGGGCAGCTGGTGGTCGAGCCGGATCCGGTCGTCCAGCTCGTCCCGGGGCGTCTCCTTGCTCGACCAGCGCCAGTTCCGCCAGCTCCAGCTCATCCCCGCGCCCCCTCGGTCGTCATGTCCTCGATCCATCCGTCGTCCACCGAAAGATCGCTGTCGTACAGCACGAACTCCCGCTCCACGGACAGCACCTGATACTCGGTCAGCTCTTCGAGCAGCCGGTCCAGCGCCCGCCCCGCCCCCGCCGCCGTCACCTGGTGGCACCGTTGCGTCACGAACCGCTCGTGCCGCCCGCCGCCGAGCACCCGCCGCGCGTTCCACGACAGGTGGGCGCCGTGCGGTACGACCCGCGTGGTCAGCGCGCCGAGGCCGGCGCCGGCGTCGAGCAGCAGCTTCACATGGTGCTCGTAATACTCCCCGCCGGACCGTCCGCCCCCGCACGGCCCGTCCGGCACCTCCGGCGCCCAGGGCGACGACTCCGTCTTCACCCGGACCGGCGTGAAACCGTCCGCGCCGAGCGCCGCCACCACCCGCTCGGCCCGCGCCGACTCCTCGGCGTACGTGCGGGAACCGGCGAGCGTCAGCATGGGCTGCACTCGCATCCGGCCGCGCGCCAGCACGATGTGGGTGAGCTTGAGGCCGGCCGTGTCCGCCCAGCTACACAGCCGTTCCGCTTCCGCCGGGCTCGCGCAGTCGACGGTCACATGGGTTTCGTACAGGGATCCGGACACTGCGGGATCCTCGCAGACGGGGCGTGCCGAGGGCACCCGGATTTCGGGCGGGCGGTCACCTCGCGGTGACGGACCGGACTCAAAAAGTCACCGCACGCCCCTCGTGGCGGTGATGTGTCGTACCCCACACTGGTTCCGGTGCCTGAGTCCTCGGAGCGCGGCCGAACCGTCCCCCACGGGTTCCCGATCGCCGCGGGCGCGCTCAACGCGTACGGGACGGACAGCGGCGAGGCCGTCGACTCCGCTCCCCAAGTACCGCTGCCGCCCCCCTCGGCAGCGATCATCCTGGAGGTCGCCCCCGTGCAGACCCGGACCCTCACCCACACCGACAGCACCACCGGCGGCGCGGAGCACACGGAGCACAGCGAGGCCGACGCCGAGAGCGGCGTCCTGGTCGCGGTGCCCGCGCAGAGCCGTGCCCCGCACCACCCGGACGGCGAACCGGACGGCCCGCCGCCGGCGGCCCTGGCCGAAACCCCCGGGACCACCGAGCCCGCCGAACCGGCCCCGCCCGCCGGACCGGCCGAAGCGCCGGAAGCGGTCGACGTGGTCGAAGCGGTGGCCGCGATCGAACCGGTCCGCACCCGCACCGAGAGCGGCGGCCCCTCCGCCGACCTGTTCCGCCAGTACCTGCGCGAGATCGGCCGCATCCCGCTGCTCACCGCCGCCGAGGAGGTCGAACTCGCCCGCCGGGTCGAGGCCGGGCTGTTCGCCGAGGAGAAGCTGAGCAGCACCCCCGACCTGGACAGCCGGCTCGCCGTCGACCTGGACCGGCTGGTCGTGCTCGGCCGGATGGCCAAACGACGGCTCATCGAGGCCAACCTGCGCCTGGTCGTCTCGGTCGCCAAACGGTACGTCGGACGCGGCCTGACCATGCTGGACCTCGTCCAGGAGGGCAACCTCGGCCTGATCCGCGCCGTCGAGAAGTTCGACTACGCCCGCGGCTACAAGTTCTCCACCTACGCCACCTGGTGGATCCGCCAGGCCATGTCCCGCGCGCTCGCCGACCAGGCGCGCACCATCCGCGTCCCCGTCCACGTCGTCGAACTCATCAACCGCGTGGTCCGGGTCCAGCGCCGCATGCTGCAGGAACGCGGCTACGAACCGACCCCCGAGGAAGTCGCCGCCCAGCTCGACCTGCCGCCCGAGCGGGTCAGCGAGGTGCTCCGCCTCGCCCAGGAGCCGGTCTCCCTGCACGCGCCGGTCGGCGAGGAGGACGACGTCGCCCTCGGCGACCTGATCGAGGACGGCGACGCGGCGAGCCCCGTGGAGTCGGCCGCGTTCCTGCTGCTGCGCGAACACCTGGAGGCCGTCCTGTCCACCCTCGGTGAACGGGAACGCAAGGTCGTCCAGCTCCGCTACGGCCTGGCCGACGGCCGCCCCCGCACCCTGGAGGAGATCGGCCGCCTCTTCGGCGTGACCCGCGAACGGATACGGCAGATCGAGTCGAAGACCCTCAACAAGCTCCGCGACCACGCCTTCGCCGACCAACTGCGCGGCTACCTCGACTGAACGGGGGCCGCCCACCGCCGTGAGCGGCCCCGCGCACTCAGTCGACCTGGGCCACCGCCTCCGCGAACTGCGCCTTGTACAGCCGCGCGTAGGCCCCGTCGGCCGCCAGCAGCGCCAGATGCGTGCCCTGCTCGACGATCGAGCCGTTCTCCATCACCAGGATGGTGTCGGCGTCCCGGATCGTGGAGAGCCGGTGCGCGATGACGAACGACGTCCGCCCGTGCGCCAGCTTCGCCATCGCCTTCTGGATCAGCACCTCGGTCCGGGTGTCGACCGACGACGTCGCCTCGTCGAGCACCAGGATCACCGGGTCGGACAGGAACGCCCGGGCGATGGTGATGAGCTGCTTCTCACCGGCGCTCACCCCGGTGCCCTCGTCGTCGATCACCGTGTCGTAGCCGTCGGGCAGCGTCCGGACGAACCGGTCCGCGTGGGCCGCCCGCGCCGCCTCCTCGATCTCACCCCGGGTGACGTCCCGCGAGGCGCCGTACGCGATGTTCTCCGCGATGGTGCCGCCGAACAGCCAGGTGTCCTGCAGCACCATGCCGATCCCGGAGCGCAGTTCGTCCCGGGACATCGTCGCGATGTCCACCCCGTCCAGGGTGATCCGCCCGGACGAGACCTCGTAGAACCGCATCAGGAGGTTCACGAGCGTCGTCTTGCCGGCGCCGGTCGGCCCCACGATGGCGACCGTGTGCCCCGGTTCGACGGTCAGCGACAGGTCCTCGATCAGCGGCTTGTCCGGCTCGTAGCGGAACGACACGTGCTCCAGCGCCACCCGCCCGCTCAGCCGCTCGGGCCGGGTGCCCGGCACCGGGTCCGCCTCCTGCTCCTCGGCGTCGAGGAGCTCGAAGACCCGCTCGGCCGACGCCACGCCCGACTGCACCAGGTTCGCCATCGACGCGATCTGCGTCAGCGGCATCGAGAACTGGCGCGAGTACTGGATGAACGCCTGCACGTCGCCGATCGACAGCGAGCCCGACGCGACCCGCAGCCCGCCGACGACCGCCACCAGCACATAGTTGAGGTTCGAGACGAACATCATCAGCGGCTGCATGACACCGCTGTTGAACTGCGCCTTGAACCCGGCCTCGTACAGCGCCGCGTTCTGCTCGGCGAACTGCCGCGCCGACTCCTCCTGCCGCCCGAACACCTTCACCAGGGTGTGCCCGGTGTACATCTCCTCGATGTGGGCGTTCAGGGTGCCCGTCGACCGCCACTGCTGCACGAAGTGCGGCTGCGACCGCTTGCCGACGCGGGTGGCGACGACGAACGACAGCGGAACGGTCACCAGCGCCACCAGCGCCAGGATCCAGGAGACGTAGAACATCATCGCCAGCACGCCGATGACGGTCAGCACCGAGTTGATGAGCTGGCCCATCGACTGCTGCAGCGTCTGCCCGATGTTGTCGATGTCGTTGGTCGCCCGGGACAGCACCTCGCCGCGCTGACGCTTGTCGAAGTACGACAGCGGCAGCCGCGACAGCTTCCTCTGCACGTCCTCGCGCATCCGGAACATCGTGCGGTTCACGGCCCGGTTCACCAGCCGGGTCGCCACCGCCATCAGCAGCCCCGCCACCAGGAACACGCCGAGAGCCAGCAGCAGCACCTCGCCGACCGCACCGAAGTCGATGCCCTCGCCGGGGGTGAAGTCGGTGCCGCGCAGCATGTCGGCGACATCGCCGTCACCGCGTTGCCGCATCGCCTCCAGGGCCTGCTCCTTGCTGGGGCCGGCCTCCATCTGCCGTCCGACGATGCCCCCGAACACCAGGTCGGTCGCCCGGCCGAGGATCTTCGGCCCGACCACGTTCAGGCCGACGCTGATCACCACGCACAGCAGCAGCGCGTACAGCGTGGCCCGCTCCGGGCGGAACCGGCCCAGCAGCCGCCGGCCCGACACCTTGAAGTCCAGCGAACGGCTGTCGGGACCGCCGCCCTGGCCCATCATCCGTGCCATCGGCCCGGTCATCAGGCAGCCTCCGCTTCCGTCAGCTGGGAGAGCACGATCTCCCGGTAGGTCTCGTTGTCCGCCATCAGCTCGTGGTGGGTGCCGGTGCCGACGACCGTGCCCTCGTCGAGGACGACGATCCGGTCGGCGTCCCGGATGGTCGCCACCCGCTGCGCGACGATCACCACGGTCGCCTCCGCGGTCTCCCGGCCCAGGGCCGCGCGCAGGGCCGCGTCGGTGGCGTAGTCGAGGGCGGAGAAGGAGTCGTCGAACAGGTAGATCTCCGGGCGCTGCACCAGCGTGCGGGCGATGGACAGGCGCTGCCGCTGACCGCCGGAGACGTTGGTGCCGCCCTGTGCGACGGGCGCGTTCAGCCCGCCCTCCAGCTTGCGCACGAAGTCCGCGGCCTGCGCCACCTCCAGCGCCTGCCACAGCTCCTCGTCGGTGGCGTCCGGGTTGCCGTAGCGCAGGTTGGTCGCGACCGTCCCCGCGAACAGGTACGGCTTCTGCGGGACCAGCCCGACGGTCCGGGCGAGCAGCCCCGGGTCGAGCTCGCCGACCGGGACGCCGTCGACCAGGACCTGCCCGTCGGTGGCGTCGAACAGCCGGGGGACCAGGCCCAGCAGCGTCGACTTGCCGCTGCCGGTGGAGCCGATCACCGCGGTGGTCTCGCCGGGCCGGGCGACCAGGTCGACGGCCTTGAGCACCGGTTCCTCGGCACCCGGGTAGCGGAAGCCCGCGCCCCGGAGCTCCAGGTGGCCGTGCCGGCGCAGCTCGGTGACCGGCGCCGTCGGCGGCACCACGCTCGACGACGTGTCCAGGACCTCCTGGATGCGCTCGGCGCACACCTCGGCGCGCGGCACCATCATGAACATGAAGGTGGCCATCATCACGGCCATGACGATCTGCATCAGGTAGGCGAGGAACGCGGTCAGGTCGCCGATCTGCATTTCGCCGCTGTTGATGCGGTGGGCGCCGAACCAGACCACCGCGATCGACGACAGGTTCACCGTCGTCATGACCACCGGGAACATCAGCGCCAGCAGGTTGCCGGTGCCGAGCGACATCTCGGTCAGGTCGGCGTTCGCCTTCCGGAAGCGGTCCTGCTCGTAGCCGTCGCGGACGAACGCGCGGATCACCCGGTTGCCGGTGATCTGCTCGCGCAGCACCCGGTTCACCGTGTCCAGCCGCTTCTGCATGGCCCGGAACAGCGGCCGCAGCCGCCGCACGATCAGCGTCACGCAGACACCGAGCACGGGCACCACGGCGACCAGCACCCCGGACAGCGGCACGTCCAGGCCCAGCGCCATGACGATGCCGCCCACGCACATGATGGGCGCCGACGCCATCAGCGTGAACGACATCAGGGCCAGCATCTGGACCTGCTGGACGTCGTTGGTCGTCCGGGTGATCAACGACGGCGCGCCGAAGTGACCGACCTCACGCGCGGAGAAGGACTGCACCCGGTCGAAGACGGCCGCCCGGACGTCCCGGCCGAGCGCCGAGGCGGTGCGTGCGCCGTAGTACACGGCGCCGATGTTGCACACGACCTGCGCCAGCGAGATGCCGATCATCAGGCCGCCGTGGCTCAGGATGTAGCCGGTGTCCCCGCGTACGACGCCGCGGTCGATGATGTCCGCGTTCAGCGTGGGCAGGTAGAGGGTGGCGCAGGTCTGCAGGAACTGCAGCGCCAGGACCAGGGCGATGGGTTTCTTGTAAGGACTGAGGTAAGCCCTAAGCAGTCGTATGAGCACACTGGGTCTCTCGGAGTCGGCGGTAGGGGCGGTTGGTTGCCCTTGGCCCCTATCGTCGGACACTTCCCCCGTGTTACCTCAACCGATTAACCCAACAGGCTGCCCGCTTGAGCCGTGGGCGGAACCTGCCGGGCGGCCGGCGAAGCCCGGAGCGGTCAGCGGACCGCCCGGACGCCCGGTGACTCCGGAACGATCAGCCGACCGCCTCGGGACGGCGAGCGCAATGCACCCCTGGGAGGCCGGCCCGTGAGGTGCCCGGGGACGGTGAACGCAATGCGCCCCCGGGGCGCTCAGCGGAGCCCCTCGATGGCCGACGGGCCCCGTGATGGCCGGCGGAGCCCCGTGATGATCAGTTCAGCCCCGTGACCGGTCAGCGGAACGCCCCCGGGTGGGTCTGCTCACGCACCGACACGAACTGCTGGCGCACCGCCTGCCCCACGGCCAGCTCCTCGCCCGGCTCCAGGACCTGCGCGGCAGCGCCCTGCCAGGCCGGCGGGGTGCGCGGATCGAGCGTGCCCTGCGACACCCCGAGCGCCCAGGCGGCCTGCCGGGCGGCGCCGATCGCCGCGTAGTCCGCGGGCTGCGGTACGACGACCTGTGCCCCGAACAGCGACGGCGCCGCCGCCTGAACCGCGGGCAGCTCGGCGGCGGCACCCAGCAGGAAGACCCGCCGCACCGCCACACCCCGCCCGCGCAGCACGTCCAGCGCGTCCGCGAGCCCGCACAGCATGCCCTCGAAGGCGGCCCGGGCGAGATGCTCCGGCTTCATCGACTCGCGCCGCAGTCCCGCCAGCGTCCCCGCGGTGTGCGGCAGATGGGGAGTGCGCTCGCCCTCCAGGTACGGCAGCAGCACCAGCCCGTGCGAGCCCGGCGTGGACTTCATCGCCAGCTCCGACAGGCTCTCCAGGTCGGACAGCCCGAGCAGCTCGGCGGTGCCCCGCAGGGCCCGTACGGCGTTGAGGGTGGTGACGACGGGCAGGTGCATGCCGGTCGCGTCCGCCAGCGAGGTGATCATCCCGGTGCTGTCGACCAGCGCCTCGGGGTGAACGGCCATCACCGACCCGGAGGCGCCCAGCGACACCACCGCGTCGCCGAGCCCGATGCCCAGGCCCAGCGCTGCAGCCATGGTCTCGCCGGTGCCGGCCGAGATCAGCAGCCCCTCGGGCGTCGTACCGGCCGCCTCGGCGGGCCCGATCACGTCGGGCAGCATCGCCTGGTGGCCCAGCGCCAGTTCGACCAGGTCCGGCCGGTAGGCGCCGGTCGCCGCGGACCAGTAGCCGGTCCCCGAGGCCCCGCCGCGGTCGGTGGTGCGCCGCACCGGCCGCCCGAGCAGCTGCCAGACCAGCCAGTCGTGGGCCTGCAGCAGCACCGCCGTACGGGCGGCGGCCTCCGGCTCGCTCCGGGCCAGCCAACGCAGCTTGGTCACCGGCTGGGCGGCCTGCGGCACACTCCCCACGGCTTGCGCCCACGCCTCCCGGCCGCCGAGCGCGTCGACGAGATCGGCGGCGGCGACCTGCGCGCGCTTGTCGCCGCCGACCATGGCGGGGCGCACGGTGGCGCCCTGCGCGTCGAGCGGCACGACGGCGTTCGCCTGCGCGGACACGCCGATGGCCTGCACTCCCTCCAGCAGGCCGCCACCGGCGGCCTCACCGAGAGAGAGCAGCCAGGTCTGCGGGTCGACGTCGGAGGGCCGGCCGCCGGCCCCTTCCGGGCTCTCGACCGGATGGGGGGCATACCCCTGCCTGAGCACGGCCCCCGTGTCCGTGTCGCAGACGACGATGCGAGTGAAATCGGGCGAACTGTCCAACCCGGCGACTATCCCCATACGGAAAATTCTGCCGCACGTGTCGCTCTGCTCGGGCCGGGAGAGCTCAGCGGATGACCCCTACGTGTTGCTGGTGCCCCAATCGTCCTCGGCGCCGTTGTGCGAGGAACGCTCCCGCAGGGAGCGGACCCGGTGGGCCACCGACTCCGGCATGCGGTCACCGACCCTGTCGCTGACCACGTGGTACGCCCTGCCCGCGAAGTGGCGGCCCTGGTGGGCGGCCGTCTCGGCGGTGTTGCGCACAGCGGGGTTCTGCGCGATCCGCTGGGCGGACTTCTTCAGCTGCTCGTAGCGCTCGCGCCCGGCCCTCGTGCCCAGGACGTACCCCAGGCCGAGTCCAACCACGAACGTGAGCCGGTAGCGCATGGCGGCCACCCTTCCCTTGCGTCGGTCTGCGGTGCGGCGTTGCGGTACGGGGATACCGATTGGCAAAGCACCCCCCTGCTTGCGCTAATGTATGTGTCGCAGCGAGCGCACGCCCTCTGGGGGCTACCCAGGTAGGTACGTTCGATGCAACGAGGCATTCCTCCGTAGCTCAATTGGCAGAGCAGCCGGCTGTTAACCGGCAGGTTACTGGTTCGAGTCCAGTCGGGGGAGCTCGGTCCTCCGTAGCTCAATTGGCAGAGCAGCCGGCTGTTAACCGGCAGGTTACTGGTTCGAGTCCAGTCGGGGGAGCAGGTGATGAACGAGGACCCTCCGGGGTCCTTTTTCATGTCTCACCCCTTGTCCGGGGGAACCGCGCAGGTCACGGCGGAGTCCTTCAGGACATGCGTAGTCGACCGTACGAAGCAGGAGATCGTATGAGCGGCTATGCTGCGGCACACGGCGCGCACACGTGTACGCGACACGCCGCTATGGGGCGGTAGCTCAGCCGGTTAGAGCAGCGGACTCATAATCCGTCGGCCGTGGGTTCGAGTCCCACCCGCCCCACCCTTGCAGGGCTGTGACCTGCGGAAACGTCTTTTCTCGGCAGGGAGATCATGAACTCCGGCCCAACGGAGAGAATCCGCTGCTCAGGGGCACCGTCGGAAGTCGCAGAGGATCGCCCGGCTCGCCCGGCTGCTCCTGGCAGGGCTCTGACCTGCAGTGACACGGATGTCCGGATACGCTGGGGGTCACCTGGCGAGCTCTGTGTCCAAGATCCAGTGGACGCACAGTGGACGGGAGGGCCTGGAGCCGGCCGCAGTGTGGTGCCGCCGGTTCGAGGAGGAAGAGGTCGTCGGGAAAGTCGTCAGAGCTCAAGGCGTCCGTCCCTACGATCCGGGCAAGTGGCCCGTCACTTGGCCAGGGTCGCGGAACCGAACGCAGCAGCTGAAACCGTAACGCCGGTGCCTCGTGCCGACGCTGGACGCAGTCGATGTGCGGTGGTGGGTGGCAGCCCGTAGGTGGCTGACCGTCTGTTGCCTGCCGCCCTGCGTACCCGACCTCAACCGGGAGGCGGCGATGGATTGTTGTCGCGGGGCGGCACAGCGGCGGGCGACGTGGAGGGTGGCGCGCATGCGGCGCGGGCGCGATCTTCGCTGCGCTCTTGCAGAAGCGACCGTGCCAGGAGCACGCCGCACCGACGTGATCGGCTGGTGCTGGGTGTCGCGCCAGGCGGTGCGGGCTACAGGTCGTCGGGTAGGAGCCTGAAGGCGGGATGGCCGGTCAGGGGGCGGACCATGCGGAAGTGATGGTCGGTGGTGAGCAGGGCGTCGGTGCGGTAGGCGGCGGCCAGAGCGACGTTCATGGCGTCGGTCAGTCCGATGCCTTTGCCGCCGTCCGCGTCGGCGTACCCTTCTGCGACCGCGATCGCCGCGCTCAGGTGCGTGTTGACGGGCGGTACCTCGAATCGGCGCGTCGCCACGTTGCGTTCGATGAACCGGGCCGCCGCCAGAGCTTTGCGGGCTCCGGCGCGTGTCGCGATCAGGTAGTCCAGCTCGGCCAGTACCAGGGGGGAGATGACCAGGTGGCTGGTCGCTGCCAGTGCCTTCCTGTGCTCCTGGTGTCCGGTGAGGTTCGGATCGAGCAGGCGGTACAGGCCGTTGGTGTCGGCGATGGCGATCATCGTCACGCGCCCATCCCCTTGAGCGTGTCCTCGATCTCGTCGTCGGTGAGATCGGGCAGACCGAGGTCGGGCAGGTCGAGGTCCCCCATGGGGTCGGTCGGGTACGGGGGGATGTCGGTGTCGCTTATCGGTACGACCCGAGCCACCGGGGTTCCGTTCTTGGTGACTGTGACGGTCTCGCCACGGGCCGCGGCGGCAAGGATCTGCGAGGACTTCTGGTTGAACTCGCGGGCAGTGGTCTCCATGTAGTACATGTTACTACCCTAGGCTGTCGGCGACGGACGGTGCCGCTCATTCGGTATCCCAGCGGAACGGCCGGAACGCGAGTGCCGATGTCCCTCCGGGATGGGTACGGCCGCTCGGCACGCCCGGGCTCATCGCCCGGGCGTTATGCCGGGGGCATCGACCCGTGGATCCGCGACAGGGTGAACACCCGCTTCGCATCGCGCAGATGACACCAGGCGTACAGATGCGGAGGGTCCAGGTCGCGCGCGGCCTCGTCCGCCGTCGCGTCCAGCGAATCCGCCAGGACGTCCCGAGAGACCAGCGCACTCAGCGCGGCCAGTGCTTCGGCTGCTGCAGGGCGGGCAGCGGGAGGCGGGACAGCGCGCGCGACCGAGCCGGGGGGCAAGGCGCCCCAAGGAGCGGGCTGTCCGACCGCGCCCCCTTCCGCGGGCGACGGCCTGTGTGTCGGGGCTCGCGCCAGGATCCACTGAGCCGGGCGCAGGCGTCACCCTCGAGGGCCGGCGCCTGCTGAAGGTCTGCCGCAGTACCAACCGCGCCACAGCCACTGTCGGGACCGGTCCTCCTCCTTCACCACGTTTCCATGTCAGGTTGGAAAAGGATCAATGTCTGAGGTCGATCGTGCGTACTTGCTGTCCCGTGGTCCGGGCGATGGTTTCGAAGTCGCGGTCGTAGTGGAGCAGGGTGAGGCCCGCTTCTTCGGCGGCGGCTGCGATGAGGAGGTCGACCGGGCCCGCGCTGCGGTGTTCCCCTTTCGCGGTGAGCTGCTCCTGGACCACGCGGGAGCGGCGGTAGATGCCGTCCGGCATCGGACACCAGACGTAGTGGGCGTCGAGTGCCGCCTTCAGCCGAGCGCGGCCCGCGGAAGAGTGGGCAGAGTAGAGGACCTCAAGTTCCGTGAGGTCGCAGATCGCGACGAGGCCGACGGCGATCCTGTCGTCCCACTCGGCCGTGTTCTGGGCGAGAAGGACGCGGGCGAGGGCGGAGGTGTCGATGAGGTAGTCGGCGACGGTCACGGCCGGTACTGGCTCTTGTCCAGGAGGATGTTGATGTCCAGGGCTCCGTCGGCCACCAGTTGCCGGGAATCCTCGAGCGCGCGCAGGCGCCGGTAGCGAGCGGTGACCTCGCGCAGGGCGGTGTTGATCGTGTCGCGCTTGGTGGTGGTGCCGAGTTCCCTGGCGGCTGCCTCCAGTGCCTCGTCGTCGAGATCGATGACGGTTCGGCTCACTGCGACTCCCTGTGTATACGGCGATGTATATCAGTATACCTACTCCACTGTATATCGAGGGGCCGGCTCCAGCCTGGCCTGATCGGCGGGCTTCACAGCCGGAAGGCGAGACCGGACGAGGTCCGAGAGCAGGTGCTCGCGCACAGCGAGGGCGGCGACCTGCCTCGCGCCCGGTGCCTCTGGGGCCACCTGCCCGCTGCCGACCATGATGTCCCCGCATCCGGCGTGTGATCCGGTGCGGGCGCACTGACTGCCAAGACGCGCGGAGCCCCGCCCTCGGGTCAAGAGGGCGAGCCCTTGCTTCGCCGGTAAGGCATCCCTGCTGCTCGGCTCTTCGAGTCACGAGTCACGAGGCTTCTGCCTGCGCACCTGCTCTCGGTGAGGTCCCAGTGGCCGTCGTGGGTGGCTTGTCGTGCACCCGTAGTGGACACGCAGTGGACGGAAGGATCCTGAAGGACTAGGAAGGTCACGCGCGTGTCCGCAGGGCTGCACGCCGCTGACGTGCTGAAATAGGAAGATCAGGGCAGGATCCGGCCGCAAGCGGAAGATCCGAAAAGGACTCATAATCCGTCGGCCGTGGGTTCGAGTCCCACCCGCCCCACCAGTGCAGGGTCGTAACCTGCGGAAACGTCTCTTCTGAGGTGTTGGAAGGTCAACTCGGGCTCATCGCGCTGATCCCGCTGCTACCGAGAGCAAGAGGCCACGAGCAAGGTTGACGAACGGTACGGGCCGCGGGTGAGTTGCCGGTCGGCGAGTCAATCCTGCGGCTCGGGCGCCCGGGCTCTGGCTGAGTTCTCGACACGCCGTTGTCAGAGGGCCACCTCGTGCCTCATCGCCGACTGTGCGGCTGTGGAGGCTCTACTGCCTGAGGTCCATCGTGCGGACCGGCTGTCCCGTGGTGCGGGCGATGGTGTCGAAGTCGTGGTCGCAGTGGAGCAGCGTGAGCCCCGCTTCCTTGGCGGCGGCAGCCACCAGGAGGTCGACGGGGCCTGCGCTGCGGTGCTCACCCTTGGCGGTCAGCCGTCCCCGTGGGGGCTCGTTGAGCACGCGTTGGGGGGCGACCCGCCTGTTCCGCGGCAGCGGCTTAGGGCCGGTCGGCGGGGACAGCGCCAGGAATGTTGGTGACGTATATTGCATATGTACATTGTGGACTCTCGGTGGGGTGGTGAGGATGTCCGTTACCCAGATCGACCTTGATGACGAGGCGCTGGCCGAGGCGATGCGCCTGATGGGCGTGACGACGAAAAAGGAGACCGTCAACACGGCTCTGCGGGATTATGTGGCCCGCATCAGGAGGCTTGAGGCCGCGGAGAAGCTGGTCCAGCGGGGCGAGCGCGGCGAGTTCGAGGAGGCCGCAGCGGCGTACGAGGCTGCCAGGCGCGCGCGGCGGGCGGCGTTTGAGTGATCACGTATCTCGTCGACACCTCTGCGTTGTGGCACCTGTTCCGTACCCCTGGGGCGCTGAATCCGTGGGAGGGGCATATCGCCGCCGGGGTGTTGCGCATCTGCGAGCCCACGCGCACCGAGTTTCTGTACTCGGCCACCAGCCCGTCTCATCGCGACGAGTTGGCAGGGGAGCTGGATGCTCTGTGTCAGCTCTCGCCGGTCCCGAAGAACGCCTGGCGCTGGGTCGAGACCGCTCAGTACAAGCTCACGCAACGCGGGCAGCACCGGGCCGCGGGAGTCATCGACCTCCTGGTGTGCGCGACAGCGGTTCACCACGGTCACACGGTGCTCCACGTGGACCACGACTTCGCCACAGTGGCGGCGGTCCTCAAGGAAGTGCAGCAGCGGGACGTCCGCGCCTGAGGACATCACGCCCACAGCCGCGCATGGCCGGGAAGACGGACCGGCCATCACTCGGCCCCCTCAAGAGATCGAGTCCCTACCCGCTCCAAGAGCTGCCGATCCGCGGTTGAATGCCGGTGTGGCACGGAAAGTGGTCGGATTCGGCGAGGACGATCTGAGGGCGGTGGCCGGGGCTCGGTCCTTCGAGCGGGGGCTGGGGTATCTGGACGCGGTGAGCGGGCTGGAGGTGGGGGAGGGCTCGGTCAGCGCCGTGGTGCACGGTACGGATGTCTACGAGGTGGAACTCACCCTCGGCGGGGATGACGGCATCTCAGGATGGTGCGACTGCCCGTACGGGCAGGAGGGCAACTTCTGCAAGCACTGTGTGGCGGTCGGGTTGACCGTGCTGCGGCGGGCGAAGACGATTCCGCGGCAGCGGGCCGTGGCGCGGGCACGGTCTTCCGGCTTGGAATCGTGGCTTTCAGGGCTGTCACGCGAGCAACTCCTGGCGCTGGTGCGGGAGCAGATCGCCGAGGACCGGGGACTGCGTCGGCGCTGGGAGCTGCGGGCCGCCGCCGCTCGCTCCGACATCGGTGTGGTCCGGGACCGGATCATCGCGCTGATCGATCCGCGGCCGTTCGCCCGGTACGGGTACGTCGAGTACGGCGATGCCGCGGGGTACGCGCGACAAGTGGCCGAGGCGGCTGCCGCGCTGCGTGCCGTGACCGCCGACGGGCAGGCGGCGCAGGCGGTCGGTCTGGCCGAGGAGGCGATCCGGGTGCTGGGGGAGGCGTACGGGGAGATCGACGACTCCGACGGTGTGGTCGGGCAGGCCGCCGCCGCGGTGGCCGGGGCCCATCTGGAGGCCTGCCGAGTCGCCCACCCTGATCCGGAGCGGCTGGCCGAGTGGCTGGCCGGCACGGTACTCGACGGAAGCAACGACGTGGCCGACCTGGATCCGCTCGACTACGCCGACGTGCTGGGGCAGAGCGGGCTGGCCCGTATGCGGCAGCTGGCGACAGAGGCACTGCAGCACAGGCCGTCCGGCTGGGCGGCGCGGTATCTGATGGAACGGCTGGTCAAGGCTGAGGGCGACGTCGACGCGCTGGTCGCCCTGCACGCGCGGGACCTCGACCCGTCCGGTGCCACCCATCTGCACATCGCAGAGGAACTGGAAGCGGCGGGCCGCTCGGACGAGGCACTCGCCTGGGCGGAGCGGGGGCTGCGGGACTGCGCCGCCGAGACGTACATCGACGGCCGTCTGGTCGACTACGTATGCGCCCGGTATGCGACGGCGGGGCGGGCGGCCGACGCGGTCACGGTGCGCCGCGACCGGTTCCGTGCCGAGCGGTCTCTGGCCGCCTACCGGCAGGTGCGCTCCGCCGCCCGGGCGGCGGGCAGTTGGGACGCCGAGCGGGTGGCGGCGCTGACCGTCCTGAGGGAGGAGGCCCGGCAGGAGCGCGGTGGCCGGTACGGCGGGCCGGTGCTGATCGACGTGTTGCTCGACGACGGCGATGTGGATGCCGCCTGGCGGGAGGCGGCCGACCGGGCCGACGACCGGCAGTGGGAGCGGCTCGCCGACCTGTCGCGTGAGGCGCGTCCGGGCGAGGCGCTCGGCGTGTACCTGCGGCTGGTCGAGCGGTCGAAGGGGCCGACCGGGGACCGCGCCTACGAGCGCCTGACGCGACTGCTGCTGGGCGCACGTGATTGCCATCGCGCCTTGGGGAGCGAACCGGTGTTCGCCAGGTATCTCGCCGACCTGCGGACGGAGTTGAAACGCCGGCGGAAGCTGCTGGGCATGCTCGACCGGTACGGGCTGTGAAGGACCGCCCTGGGCCGCCGCGCCGGCCGGCGGCATGAGCCGCCCGGCCGCGCGACTCTCGCCGCCCACCTCGGCATCCGCGCCTTCTGCGACTCCTTCGAGTGCTGGGCCGACCCGGCCGACCGGCAGGCGCTGATCGCGGCAGCGAGCCGCACGCTCGACGGACTCCGGGTAGCGGCGGCTGCCCTCGCCCCTCCTCTTGTCAGCACTCCTCTTGCCGACGTCCCTCCCTGTCGACGCGCCTGCCTCTGCTCGGATCTGCGATATCGACGATAGTACTTCAATGTTTCCGTTGTTAATATCACTGATACGCTCTATCTGGTTCCATTGATACCAGAAGCTTGGGAGCGTGGCATGTCCGATCGACTGCGGATCACCGCACTGGAAGAGCACGTCGTCGTGCCCGCGATCACGGAAGCGTGGTCCAGGGCCGGGGTGCCGGAGCTGCCGAACCTGGGGTTCGGCGACAGCCCCGTCGCCCGGCGGCTTCGCGACACCGCGGAGACGAGGCTCGCGCACATGGACGACCAGGGGATCGACGTGGCGGTGCTGTCGGTCTCGTCACCGGGTGTGCAGAACCTGCCCGGCCCGGACGCGGTCGCCGTGGCCCGGGACACCAACGACCAGCTCGCGGAGATCGTCGCCGGCAGGCCCGACCGGTTCCGGGCGTTCGCGGCGATCCCCACGCAGTCGCCGTCGGCCGCGGCCGCGGAGCTGGAGCGGGCCGTGACCGAACTGGGCTTCCCCGGCGCCATGCTCTACGGGCGCACCGGGTCCAAGCTCGCCGACGACCCCGGGTACGACGAGTTGTACGCCGCTGCGGAGCGGCTGCGGGTCCCGCTGCACTTCCACCCGCAGATGCCCGTGCAGGCCGTGGTGGACGCCTACTACTCGGACATCGGTCCCATCGGGACCGCACTGGCGGGGCCCGCGATCGGCTGGTACTACGACCTGGGCGTGCAGTACCTGCGCATGATCTTCTCCGGGGTCTTCGACCGGTTCCCCGAGCTCCAGGTGATCGCCGGCCACTGGGGCGAGGTCGTGCTCTTCTATCTGGACCACACCGGGTTCTTCGCCGACGCCGGCGGTCTGGCCCGCCCGCTCGCCGACTACTTCACGCAGAACTTCTGGGTCGCCGGCAGCGGCACCGTCAGCCCCCGCTACCTCCGCTGGACGGCGGAGGTCGTGGGGACCGAACGGATGCTGTACTCCACCGACTACCCCTTCACCTACGGGTTCCGCCCGGCCGGCTTCCCCTTCGTCGACACCAGTGCCGGTGTCGCCCGGTCGTTCCTGGAGGACGCCCCCTTCACCGACGACCAGAAGGCCGACATCGCGCACCGCAACTGGGAACGCCTCACGGCCCGCTGAGTCACACGGCCGTACGGAAGCGGAACGGAAGCCGATGGGAACCGGTCCGGTGCTTTCGGCGGAAGCCGCCGCACGCGTTGACTTCGCCTCGAACCGGCAAGTCGACACGAGGAGTTGAAGATGACCACGACCGAACGCAACACCGACCTGGCCGCGCGGATGGCGGCCGTCGCCGACACGGCGGAAGTCCCCCTGTCGGTCTCCGTGTCCACCGGCGAGGTCAGGAGTGTGACGGACCGCGTCGAGAGTCTCCGTGCCACGCACCCGGCCGCGAGCCGCGGCTCCTGTCTCTCCGGGTACTCGACCTGGGGCGACTGACCTCCCATCGATCCGTCTCCCGGGGCCGCGCCCGGCGCGGCCCCGGGCCTCGCAGAGCCGGAGTCCGCATGCTGAAAACCGGTGTCACCCTCTCCGTTCGCAGTGATGCCTTCGATCCGTCGGACGTCATGATCTGTTCGGGTATCCGGCGGCTGACCGACGTCATCGGGGCCGCGGCGGACCCGACGGCCGTCGTCCCCCGGGACGACTGGCGTCACCTCACCCCGGCCGAGCGGGAGTTGCTCGCCCCCGCCCCGGCCACCCCGCTGAACCGGATGCTGACCGTGCTCGGCCTGGACGCCGACGCGCTGGAGGCGTGCCGCGACGCACTGCTGCCCGTGCTCGCAGCCGCCGGCGAAGGCGACGCCGGCGAAGGCGACGTCGACGAGCATGCGGCGCGGCGCGGCTCGGTCCTCGAACGGGTGCGGGAACGCGTGCTGGACGCCGTCGGACGTCGTGTCGGCGCACGCAGTACGCGTCAGGGGGCCGCCGACAGCGTGGTCCACCGTCCCGGCCTCGTCTCGACCGCGTACAACTACGAGCGGCGCACGTTCATGGGGCTGCACCTCGACAACCACGAGGACTTCCCGCTGACCGAGCGGCACCGCTCCCTCCTCCTCACGGTGGCCAACCTGGGCTTCACCGACCGCTACGTCCACTTCGTCAATCTCCGCACGACGGATCTGATGCTGATGCTCGCCGCGGGAGGCCATGCGGTTCCGGAGACCGGCCACGCCCTGAAGAACGCCTTCTTCACGGCGTTCCCCGCCCACCCGGTGCTGCGGCTGCGGCTCCGTCCCGGCCAGGCGTATCTCGTCAACACCCAGGACGTCCTGCACGACGGCGCCACCAACACCGTCGGCCTGCCGGACGTGTCGTTCCTGACGGCCAACCGGCTGACCGCCGCCCCACTGGTACGGGAGGCGCGATGACCCCGCCGCGGCACGCGACCCCACCCGCCCTCGGACCGATACGGCAGGTGGTGCTGCAGTCCACCGGCTTCTGCAACATCGACTGCGCGTACTGCTACCTGCCCGACCGGCGTACGAGGACCGTGATGCCCCTGGACACCGTGCGCGCGACGGCCCAGGCGCTCTCCGACAGCGGTCTGCTCGCACCGGAGCTGGAGGTTCGCTGGCACGCGGGCGAACCGCTCACCGTGGCCAGGCCGTTCTACGCGCAGGCCCACGCCCTGCTGCGGCGAGCCCTCGGGGACCGGACCCGCCTGTCGTTCTCGCTCCAGACCAACGGCTTGCTGCTCGACGGCGGGTGGGCGGACTTCCTGCGGCGGGAGGAGGTGCGGGTGGGCGTCAGCCTGGACGGCCCCGCGCAGGTGCACGACGCCTACCGGCGCACCCGCGGCGGGGCGGGCACCCTGGCACGCGCCCTCAAGGGCACCCGCCACCTGGTGCAGGCGGGGCTGCCCTACGACGTCATCTCCGTCATCACCCCGGTCACGCTCGCCCACACCGGGGCCTACCTGGACTTCATGGCGGAGCTCGCCCCCCGATCGCTGGGACTGAACCCCGAGGAGACCGAAGGGGGCAACGACTCCGCCCTGCACCGGGCCGACGGCTTCGAGCGGGAGTACCGGGCCTTCCTGCGCCGCGTCGCGCGCTGGTCGGAGCGGACGGGCGTCGAGGTGCGCGAGTTCGCGGCGATGCGGCGGCACGTCCTGCACCACGCCCTGCCCGTGCGCAACACGCAGAACGAACCGCTGTCGATCGTCACGGTGGGAGCCGACGGCCGTGTGTCGTCGTTCTCCCCGGAGCTGTACGGCTGGACGAGCGCACGGTACGGGGACTTCACGGCGGGCCGGGTGACCGACCCGGGGTTCCGCTTCGACCGCTGGCCGGACACCTTCCGGCTGCTCGCCTCGGACATCGAGCGGGGCCGGGCCGCCTGTGAACGCACCTGCGCCTACTACGCGGTGTGCGGCGGGGGCGCTCCGGCGAACAAGTGGGCGGAGCGGGCGGACATGGCCGCCACCAGCACGGCGTTCTGCTCACTCGGTGTCATGGCCGTCGCCGACGTCGTGCTGGACGGCCTCGAACTGGACGGCCTCGAAACGGCGAGCCGGTGAGCGAGCCGGTTCCTCGGATCACCGTCCGCGGCGACTGCCCGCCGGGCACCGAGGCCGCCGTCCGCCGCGCCTTCGCCGCCGGACCGGCCGACGCCTCCCGCGCCGCCGCCTCCCTCGTGGACCTGCCGGGACACTTCGCCGCCACCGCCGCGTTCCCGGACCGGGAGGTGGTCGTGACCTCCCGGTCGGGGGCCGTGGCCCACTATTACGACACCGCCGCCGGGAGCGCGGCCCACGGGGCGAGCGTGACGGACGTGCTCGGCCTCGCGCGCCGCGCACCACGCTGGAACGCCGCGGCCCTGGCCGACCACCTGGTGCACGGTCATCCGCTGGGCGACGCCACGCTGGACCGCGACGTCCGCCGGGTTCCGGCGGGGGCCGTACTGACCCTGGCCCCGCCGCGCCCCTGCCTGCTGGTCGTGCCGCCGCGGCCCCGCGAGCCGGAGCCCCCGAGAGCGGCTGCACGTACCGCCCTCACCGCACTGCGCACGGCGGTACGGGACGCGGCACGGACGCCCTGCACCCTGTCGATGTCCGGTGGCCTCGACGCCCGGCTGCTGCTCGCCGCCCTGCTCGCCGACGGGATCAGGCCGTGTCTGCTGATCTCGGGCGTCGCCGGCTCGTTCGACCGTACGGTCGCCCTGGCGATCGCCAGGGACTTCGGGCTGCGCCACGACGCCTGCACGGTGTCCGAGTCCGCGCTCGTGACCGGCGCCGACCGGATCACGGCGGCGACGGACGGACTCCTGCCGATCAGCAACTGGGCGGGCATGGCCCACGTCGCCGAAGCCGCCCGCACCGAGCCGGTGCTCTTCGGCTACCACGGTGAGCTGGCCAGGGCCCACCACCTGCCCACCCCGGGGAGCCACGCCTGGCCCCGGGCCGCGCGTCCCGCCGCCGAGGCCGCCACCTACCTGCTCGAACGCGCGGGCGGAGATCCGTTCTCGCCGGACGAGCGGCACCGGCTCTCGGCCGAACTCCGGGAAGCCCTGCGGCCGGAGGCGATGGCCGGGCGGATCCGGGCGGCGCTGCCGCGGGAAACCGGGCGCGGCACCCTGCTCGCGGCGTCGGACACGTTCTTCCGCACCCAGTACGGACACCGCAAGATCGCCGCCAACCTGGCGGCCGTCACCACCTTCGTCAGCTGGCGGGCGCCCCTGCTCGCCCCCGGCTGGAGCGACGCCGTGCAGAGCCTGCCCCGGAGCTGGAAGCTGGGCGACCGCTGGCACCGCTGGGCCATCGGCCGGCTGTTCCCGGCGCTGCTGCGCTATCCGGAGGAGCGCTACGGCGCCGTGACCTCCCCCCGCCCGCCGCTCCGCTACTGGCTGCGGGGGCCCGCCCTGCCGGACACGCCGTTCTACGCCGACCAGACGCCGCTGCGCACCCCGAGCGCGCTGCTGGAGGGTCTGGCCGCCGCCGACGCCTCGGCGCTGGCCCCGCTGCTGGACCCCGCCCTGGTGGGCGAGTTGGCACGCGCACAGGCCGGCGGGTCGGGACGCCCTCACCTCTGCTTCGCCCTGAGCGCACTCGCCGGGTGGGGCCGGACGGTGAGGCTCCACGGGTGATCCGGCGCGGGGCGGCGAGCCCTGCGTTGATCGTGAGAGCGTGCTCCGCGAGGGCGGGTGTGCCCCGGTGTCTCACACCGGCAGCACTCGCCCGACGCCGCCGTTCCGGTCGTGCCAGGCCGTGCGGTGGGCGAGGGCCGCCGAGCGGGCGCGGTGCAGGGCCGGGGCCGGAACCGGCAGGCGGCACAGGCCGTCCAGCGTGGTGAGCATCTGCTCGGCGAAGCGGCGGCCGAGGCCGGTCAGGCGGTCCGAGGCCAGGATGACGAGGGTCGCCTCGTGCGCGGCCAGACTCCAGCGAGCGAACTGGACGTGCGCGGCGGCGCGCGGCCCCGGGGCCGGCTCGGTCTCCCGGCGGCGGTTCCAGAACCTGGCCACGCCGAGGTGCGCGTAGGCGCCGTGCAAGAGTCCGAGCAGGGGCCGGGGGTCCGGGCGCCAGGGGGCGTAGAAGCGCTCGGAGCCGTCGGGTTCGAGCAGGTCGAACAGGTGCAGCAGCGCCGCCAGTTTGTTGTGCTGCATCTCGTGGGCCAGGGTCGCCGCGAACTGGGTCGCGTTCTCCGGGCGGGACAGGGCGACACAGCCGAACGCCTCCGCGCTGCTGCCGCTGGCCTGCCCCCTGCCGCGGTTCACCAGCGGCACCAGCAGCCGGGGGCCGGCCGCCAGCTCCTCGTACACCTCCGGATGGTCGGTGCGCAGCAGCGCGCACGCTTCGCGGGCCACCGCCGTCCAGTACCGCACCTCATCGGGGCCGAGGCTCTCCGGGTGGGGGGCGGCGTTCGGGAAGTACGGCCGGTCCATGACGTCGAGGAGGAGCGGTGTGCCTTCGCCCAGGTCGGTCAGCAGGTGGGCGCCCTGCCAGGGGCCGGTGGTGCCGTACGCCTCCCCGGGCGGCGGTATCCGCACCGGGCCGTCCGCACGGAAGCCGCGGATGCCGTCGGGGCGGTCGGTCAGGGTGATCAGGGCGCGGCCGTCGGTGTCGATCCGTACCCGTGCCAGGTCATCGGGGGCGGCGCCGGGGAAGTGGGCCCGGCCCAGTGACGGCAGCGCGACCCAGGGGCCGTCCACCGGCCACTCGACCTCTCCCGGCAGTCCCGCGCGGACCGCCGCCGAGGCGGCCAGCGCGGTGAACCAGCGCACCGGCGGCTCGTCCGGTCCGTCCTCGCGCATCAGCCGGGCCAGCAGGCCGAACAGGGCGGGGCCCGTGGACGGATGGGTCAGCGTGGCCGCCGTCGCGGAGGGGGCCTCACGGTTGGCGGCGGTCAGCAGCTCCCACGCGCGGGCGGTGCGCTCGGCCACCACGCCACCGGCGGCGCGGGCGGTGAGTGTCACCGCGTAGGCGCAGGCCAGGCGCCTGCTGTGCTCCGCTCGGGCCAGGAGCCGAAGGGCTCCGGCCCCGCCACCGCCCGCGGCGACCGCGTCGAACATCTCGCCCGGCATACGGTGCGGCACAGGCGTCATCCCACCTCCACAGACGCAGACCCGGAGCCCGCAGACCCGGAGCCGGACGCAGACCCGCAGCCGGACACAGACGCAGACGCAGACCCAGACGCAGACCCGGACGGAGCGCCCGACCCGGGCACAGGCAGCACCGACCCGCACCCAGACCCGCAGACAGATTCAGACCCAGACCCAGGCCCAGCCCCAGACCCCGGCTCGGACCAGGCCCCGGACCCGGCTCCAGCCGCAGACGCCGTGCTCGGCTCGCCGTCGCGTCCCGTCGCCCGCGTCAGGTCCGAGCGCAGCCGTCCCCGGACCCGGCGGATCAGTTCCGCCAGGTCGGCGCAGTACACGCTGGGGTTGGCGAAGCCGGTGGCGGGGCGGTAGCGGGTGGCGTAGTGTCCGGCACCGCACACCCGGTGCTCGGGGCACGCCCGGCAGCGGTCGCACAGTGCGTCGGCCCCCCACTGGCGGGCGGCGACGCCGGGGTGCAGCAGCAGCGCGTCGAAGGAGTGGCGCCACACGTCGAGGCCGGTGGTGGCGGCACCGTCGTAGGCCGTGCGCAGCGCGTCGTCCTGGGTGAGGGAGCCGTCCGTGTCCACCACCGCGTAGCGCACGGGGGACAGGCCCAGCGACTCCGTGACCGGCGCGGCGCCGAGCAGCAGGGCCATCAGGTCGTCCAGGAGCCGTATCCCGGTCTCCTTGACCGGTGCCGTGTACCAGCGCTCGAAGACCGCCCACAGCCAGTCCGCGTACGGGGTCCGCCGGCCGGTGGGGTCCAGGCCGGGCGGCGGGGTGTGCCAGGTGCCCAGCGGCAGCAGGAAGTCGACGACCGGGGGGCGGTGGGCGAGCAGGTCCTCGTAGGTGCGCACCGGGTCGTTGCGCAGGTCGACCGTGCACAGCAGGCCGCCGTACAGGTGGCGGTGGCGGTCGCTCGCCAGCAGTTCCAGGGCCGCGTTCACCCGGGCGTGGCTGCCGCGCCCGTCGGCGCGCCGCCGGTGCCGGTCGTGGGCGGCGCGGCCGCCGTCGGTGCTCACCCCGACGCGCAGGCCCAACTCGGCGCACAGCGCCAGCCGTTCCTCCGTGAGGCGCATGCCGTTCGTCTGCAGCGTCAGCCGTAGCCGCACCCGGTCGCCCATCGCCTCGCGCAGCGTCCGGACCGTGTGCGTGAGCGCCTCGTCGCCCATGAGCAGGGGCTCGCCCCCGTGCAGAACCACCCCGGCCTCGGTCACCCGGTGGGCCGACAGGTGCTCGGCGACGCGTTCGGCGACCCGCCGGACGGTGCCGGGGGCCATCGTGCGCGGCTGGTCGCGCCAACCTCGGTCGTGTGAGCGGTACATGTAACAGTAGTCGCAGGCCAGGTCGCAGCGGCTGTGCACCTTCAGTACGAAGGAGTGGAAGGGGGCGGGGGCCCAGCCCGCCGCCTGGCGTTCCGTCAGGTCGAGGGTCCGCGGCCAGGGCGGCTCGGCGTGACGCAGTGGCGGTCGACTCATCCGCTTCCCCCCGAGGGCGTACGCCGCGGACCTCGGCGGGCGCGGTCGGTGGCGCACTCTGTTCGACCAGTATTCGGTCGCCGTCCGTTCAGCGTCAACATCGCTAATGAGCCAACGGGAGTGCCCCGAAGCGCAGTTGGCGGCCATTGGCGGACTCCCACGGCTGCCGTACGGCTGCCCCGCGGCGTTACGCTGAAACCGCAGACCTGTCATGTCGTCCCCGGACCCGTGGAGCGGAGCACGATGACAGTTGACGAGGGCGCGGTCCTGGACGGCACGCGCACGGGAACGGGCCGGCACGTGGCGCCCGACGTGGAGTCGGCGGTCCTCGACATCTCCGCCCTGACGCCCGAGGACATCGCCGCCCTGCCGGGCACGGTGCTGGGGGAGACCCTGCGCCGGGTGTACGACAGCTGCGCCGAGGGCGATCCGTTCGTCGCGGGGCACAAGGAGAGCACCCCGCCGTGAGCCGCGGGGCGCAGTGCCTCGCGGAGCGTGCCGTCGTGCGGCGCGAAAGCGGGCGTACGGCTGAGCGCGCCGCCGTGCGGCGCGGGAGAGGGCGCATCGCGGGGAAGCGCGGGACGCGGCCCGGCGCTCTCTCTATACTGACGGCGCCGAGCGCCCGGATTGTCCGGCTTGGTGGGGGTGTTGTGCGGGCTCCTCGCGTCCGGCCGGCACCCCTCGTGTCACCGTCCCCCGTCGCGCCGCGCTGAGCGGAGAGGCTATGTCAGACGCCAACTCACCCGACCGCCCCGGCCCGTTCGCGGTCTTCCTCGCGACCTCCGGGAACCTCGGCCTGAGCACCACCCTGCGCAACACGGCCGACATCCTCGCCGAGGCCGGCCGCAGCGTTCTCCTCGTCGACGGCCGCACCCGCGACCGCGCTGCCGACCCGCGGCCGCTGCCCCCGCCGGAGCCCGGGCGGGTGCGTACCGCCGCCGCCGGCGGCCCCGCCCTCGCCGCGCTCGCCGGCGACCCGGCCGTCCGGGCGTACGACCACGTCCTGATCGAGGCCCCGGTGCCGGACACCACCGACCCCGCCGAACCGGTGCGGGTGGCCGCCCTCGCCGACTCGCTGGTCTTCTGCTTCGCGATGACCGCCTGGTCCATCGACGGCGCCGCCGCCCTCGCCGAGGACCTGGCCGCCCACCGCGCCGAGCCGCCCGCACGGCTGCTCACCCTGGGCCTGAAGAGCGACGTCGGCGTCCACGACCGGCTGCGCGAGGCGCGCGAGCGGGCCCGCCGCCGGTTCCGCCGGCCCGCCGGGACACGCGAGGTCCCGCTGCTGGAGATCCCGTACAACCCGATGTACCAGGACAGCCGCAGCCTCGCCGTCGAGGCCGAGGAGGCGGGCACGGTGGCCGGCCTGCGCCCCTACTACGAGCGGCTCGCGGACTGGCTGCGCGCCCGCCGCGGCGCGCAGCTCACCGACGTCACAGTCGTCCACTCCGTGCGCCACGCCCACTGGGCCGCCTGGCTGCGCGACCGGCTCGCCGCCGCGGGCGTGCGCACCGAGCTGCGCAGAGCCGACACCTATGCCGGGGAACGTCCCGACCGGGGTGCGGCCCTGCTCTTCCTCTCGCCGGACGACGCCGACGACGCCCTGCTGGCCCAGATCGGCGCCCTCTCCCACACCGACGTGCGCATCGTCCTCGTCGACGAGGACTTCCCGAACACCGAGGCCGCCCACCACGAGCGCATCGACCTGCGCGACACCGGCGAGGAGGAGGCGCTGCGGCTGCTCCTCACCGGCCTCGGCCTGACCACCGCCACGTTCGGCGGCGAACCCGAGGGCGCCCCCTTCCCGCGCCTCCCGGAGACCTCCAACATCGGCGCGCGGAGCAGCTCCTTCACCGGCCGCGACGACCTCCTCGCCACCCTCGACGAGCGGCTGGCCGCGGCCGGCCGGGACGGTGCCTGCCTGGTCCTGCACGGCCCCAGCGGCTGGGGCAAGAGCGAGACCGCCCACGAGCTGTGCCACCGGTCCGGCCCCGGCTACGACGTGGTGTGGTGGGTGCGGTCCTGGGACCGCGAGCGGGTCGAACGCGGCCTGGTCCGGCTGGCCGGGCAGCTCGGCTCCACCGAGGGCCGGCTCGACACCCCGCCCGCTCAGACCGTCTCCCGGCTGCTGACCCGCCTGTCCCGCCCCGACGGCGAACCCGCCCGCTGGCTCCTCGTCTACGACGGCGCCGGCGACCCCGCCGACCTGCGCGGCCTGCTGCCCGTCCCGCACGAGCACGGCCACGTCCTGATCACCAGCCGGGCGGCGCCGGAGCCGGAGAACGCACCCGGCGCGGTCGCCGCGGCCGACGGCAGACCGCCGTCTCAGAGCGGCGCACCCGGCGCACACGTCGCGGCCGACGGAAGACCGCCGTATCTGGCACCGCTCGCGATGCCCCCCATGACCGCCGACGAGAGCCGTGCGCTGCTCGCCGACCGGGTCCCGGAGATCACCGCCCGGCAGGCCGGCCAGATCGCAGCCGTCGTCGACTTCGTCCCCCACGCGCTGCACCTCGCCGCCTGCTGCCTCGCCGAGCGCACCGCCTCACACCGCCGCGAGGACCACCTCACCCCGGAGGCCGCCGTCCGCGCCGCCGTGCGGGACGTGCTCGCCGAACACCGCGCCGGCAAGACCGAACTGCTGCGCACCAGCGAGTCGGCGTCCGCGGTCGAGGTGATGGTCCAGGTCGCCCGGCGGTTCGCCCAGGGAACCGCGGGCGCCGCCGCCTGGCGCGCCGAGAGCCCCGACGGCGACGCCCTCGGCTGGCTGCTGGACGCCGCCTCCCTGCTCACCGGCCGCGGCATGGGCCTGGAACTGCTGCGCTCCCGGCGCATCCTGTCCGAGCTGGCCCGCGACGACGACGCCGACCGGCGCCCGGCCACCGTCCGTCCGCCCGACGACGTCCAGCTGCCCGACGAGCACATGGTCAGCGTCGCCCTGTGGAGCCTCGGCCAGGTCGGCCTGCTCGACGTCGACTTCGACCGCGTGCAGCAGCCGCTCGCCCAGCACCACGGACTGCGCGACGTGATCCGCGCCCGCATGGACCCGGACGACCGGACCTACGTCGAGACCGTCCTGCGGGGCGTCCTCGCCGAGTACACCCCGCAGGAGAAGGCGGACCTGCCCGCCGACTGGGCTCGCGAGGTGTACTCGCTGCGCCTGTGGGAGGACCCCCGGCCCCGGGTGCGCCGCTCGCTGCTGCGGCACCTGAGCGCCCTCGGCGCCCGCGCCGAGCCCGCCGACCTCGACCGCCTCCTGGACATCGCCGCCCGGGCCCGCGAGCGGTGGCGGGCCGACGACGACGAGCAGTCGCCCGAGTACCTGCGCCTGCTCAACTTCACCGCCCGCGCCCACCGGCTGCGCGGCGCCTACGACCTCTCCCGCGAACTCGCCCAGGAGGCCCTGCGCGGCCACCGCCGGCTCCTCGGCATCACCCACCCGCGCACCCTGCTGTCCGCCGACTCCTACGCCGCGACCCTCCTCGCCCTGGGCCGGTTCGAGGACGCGCTGCTCGAACTGCGCCCCGCCCTGGAGGGACTGACGCTGCTGCTGGGCCCGAAACACCCGGCCACTCTCCAGGTGGAGCACAACCTCGCCTTCACCGAGGCGCTCACCGGCCGCGTCTCCTCGGCCCTGACCCGGCTGCAGCGGCGCTTCCGCTACCGGCAGTCCGTCGGCGGCCCCGACGACCCGGTCGCCTGGAGCTCCGCGGACCTGCTCGCCTACCTCTACCGCTGCGTCGGGCGCGACGGCGAAGCCCGCGACCTGCTGCGCCGGCGGCTGCGCAGGCTGGGCGACGCCTTCACCGGCGTGCGCCTGTGGACCGAGGTGGGCCTCGCGGTCAGCGAACGCCGCCTCGCCGACGGCTTCCCCGCCGTCAGAGACCCCCGCTACGGCTTCGAACTCGCCCACGAACGGGACCTGCGGGCGCTGAACACCTACGTCGGCCGGTTCGGCGCCGACCGCTACGACACCCTCCGCTGCCAGTTCAGCTACGCCGCCGACCTGCACGCCCTCGGCAAGTCCGAGGAGGCCGAGCAGCACGCCCGCCGGTGCGGGGACACCCTCGCCCGGCTGTTCGGCGCGGGCCATCCGTACACCGGGGTGTGCCAGGTGCGGCACGGGGTCTACCTGCGCGCCACGGGCCGGCTGCGGCTGGCCGAGGAGGTCGGCCGCAGCGCCGTCAACCTCCTCACCCACAAGGTGGGCCGGGCCCACCCCTGGGTCGCGGCGGCGGAGCACTCCCTGTCCGTCACCCTCGCCGAGGCCGGCCACACCGAGGAGGCCGCGGCGTTCGGGCGGGCCGCGCTGGCCCGGCTGCGCGACCTCGGGATCGCCGACCGGCCCGACGGACGCCGGGTGCGCGCCCACCTCGACCGGCTCGCGGGCGCCGCCGACACCGCCGCCGGCCGAGGGCTGCCGCCCTCGGGCTACGACATCGACCTGGAACTGCCGTCGTGACCACCGCGGCGCCGGCCGGCCCGCCCGGCCGGCGCCGCAGCGACCCCACCGAGAGGCGAGCACCTGTGGCAGCACCCGCGGACCAGCGCACCGAGACGCTGAAGGAGTCCCACTGGACCGTCAAACGGCACGGCCGGATCACCGCGCTGTGCGAGGAGACGGTGGCCTCGGCACCGTCCGTACGCTCCCTGTGCCACTACAGCAACGGCATCCTCGACTTCGCCGTCCTGCGCCGGCCCCGGGCCCCGCTCAGCGCCCTGCTCACCGAGGCCGGCGACGACACCCTCAACGAGGCGCTGCCCGGCAGCCGGCTGCTGCTGTGCGCCACGGACCTGGGCGGCGTGCTGCGCCCGCTGGGCACCGGTGAGCTGATGCGCACCGTGCTGGCCAACCCGCGCGGCGGACTGTGGGGCGGCCGGGCCCGGCCCAACGAGTTCCTCGCGGCGGCGGTCGACGGCCCCGACGGCGTGCCCGAGATGGACGCCGCGATGAACCGCCTCGTCGGCCGCATCCGCACCGAGGTGCACTCGCTGCCGGACGAACTCCTCGGCGGTGACGTCGGGGCCCGGCCCCACCCGTCCGGCCCCCCGGCACGGGAGGCCCGCCCCACCGGCCCGCGCATCGACCTGGGCATCGCCGCCGCCACCGACACCGCCTACGAACAGCGGCTGCGCGACCTGTGGCGGCAGTGCCTGAACACCACCGACCTGCACTACGCGGCCTACTACCACGACTGGTCCCTGGTCTGCGTCGGCGACGTCTTCGAGGACGACCTCCTCGGCCCGCGCTTCATCGACGTCAGCGTGCGCACCCGGCGCACCGCCTACCGAGACCTGTCCCGCGGGCTGCGCGGACACCTGGCGCGCCTCACCGACGCGATCGGTCTCGTCGCCCCGCCCGTCACTGGCCGCGCCTCCCTCGACCGGCTGGTCCTCGACGTCCAGGAGGGCGCCGTGTACGTGCTGTGGACCTCGCCCCGCTCCTTCGTCCTCGGCGTCACCCTCGACCAGCGGCAGGTCGACCACGCCGAGCGGCGCCTGACCGCCCTCGCCGAGGTGGTGCGGGGCATCACACCGCCGCCGCCGCGCTGAGCGTCCCCCACACCTCCTCGGCCAGCCCCTCGACGGTGCCGGCTGGCGTCAGCGGACGGGCCTGTCCGGCACCGCCCAGCAGATGCACCGGCAGCACCTCGACGGCGCACTCGTACTCCCGGCAGATCCGGCGCAGTTCGCCGAGCTGGCCCTCGGTCGGCCCGCCGTCCGCCGTCGCGGCCGTCCACGTCGCGACGGCCCCCCGGAACTGCTCCGTCAGCACCCGCACCAGCGTGGCGCAGCCGAGGACGCTCAGCTCCGCCGCGGACGTGGCCGAGCTGCGGGCCACGCTCCGGCCGGCCACCCGCCGGGTCACCGCCTCCAGCATGGCCAGCGCGTCGTGGAACCGGCGCCCCACCGGGCCCGGCAGCTCCTCCTCGGGCGGCTCCCACGCGGTGGGCGAGGACGATCTCGGCGCCGGGACGGGCGGGGTCGCCCCCGACCGGGTGTCCAGGACCAGCCCGGCCAGGGTGCGGCGCACCTCGTCGAGGTGGGCCGTCTGCTGCTCCAGATCACGGCGCATCCGCTCGCCCAGCTCGACCAGGTCGCTCTCGCGCCGGTCCTCCACCAGCCGCCGCTCCAGCTGCAGCAGCGCCTCGTGCACCGCCTGCGGGAAGCCGCTCTTGCGGTAGACCAGCGGCCGGGAGCCGATGGACCGGCCGAGCCGGTCCTGCATGGTGTGCGAGACCAGGCCGTTGACCACCAGCAGCGCCTCGAACCGCCCCGGGCGCACCGCGCTGCGCAGTCCGTGCAGCAGGGCGGTGATCCGCTCGGCGTCGTCGGCCAGCAGCACCGACCGGGCGTAGACCACCGCCAGATAGGTGTTGGGCGCGGGCGACAGCCAGTACACGACCTCCTCGCGGTTGCCGGGCGAGCGCGACAGCCGGGACGGCACCGGATCGCGGGAGGCGATCCGCCACTGCCCGAGGTCCAGCGCCTCGTGGACCTCGTTGACCACCTGACGGTACGTCACCCGCTCGTGCAACTGCCGCACCGCCGACAGCACCGTGGCCCCGGACACCTCGCGCACCGCGCCGTGCCCGTCCTCGCTGAGCCGCCAGGCTTCCCGGCAGGTCTTGAGCACCTGGCGGGGCACCCCCTCGGCCAGCTCGTGCAGCAGCCCCAGAGCCTCCTCGTCGAACGGCCCGGTGGCGGGCCGCGCCCCGTCGGCCGCCGCGGCGTCGGCGCCGAGGTAGCCGGCCACCAGCTCGCGGGTGCGTTCCGCGTCCAGCCCGCCCGCCCACAGCTCCAGCACCCGCTCGTGCACGCTCGACCGCAGGGCCCGCAGCCCGTCCGCCGAGGTGCAGAACACCAGCAGCCCGCCGTGGCTCGTGTAGACGTTGACGAGCCGTTCGAATGCGTCCATGAAGGTGCGCCGGGTCTCCTCCGGCCAGCCCAGCACCTTCTCCAGGGAGTCCAGGAGCAGTACGTACGGTGCGTCGACCCGGCCGTGCAGAAAGCCCTGCACGGCCAGCGCGTCGAACACCCGGTCGATGCCGGCGGCGGTGTCCCCCCGGTCCGGGGACGGCCCGATGGGCTCGGTGACGCCGCGTTCGCGCAGCGGCTCCGCGGGCTCGTCCCCACCCAGCCACTGCCACACCATCCGCTTGAACGGCGGCTCCAGCAGCAGCGCCAGCGCGGTCGCGAAGCCGCGGTGCTCGGTCACCTCGTTCAGGGTGCCGCGCAGATCGGCGTGGATCACCTCGGGGTCGTAGCGCAGCGCCGAGACCACCTTGTCCGGGTCGAGCGTGCGGTCGCGCAGTCCCGCCGCGATCTCCCGCAGCGTCTCCTGGCGGGGATCGTCCTCCTGGGCTCCCACCCAGCCGGCCGTGACGTACGCGTAGTAGTCCCGCACCAGTTCCTCGAACGCCTGGCGGCCCTGCGGGCTGGCGGCCGGGCCGCGCAGCCGGTGGCGGTAGAGCCGCCCCATGTTCTGCGCGGGCTCGTCCACGATCCACATCGCCGCTTCCGGATGCCCCGCGCGCACGCTCTGGTACGCCTTGCGCAGCGCGTGGCTCTTGCCCAGGCCGAACTCGCCCACCAGGGCGACGGCCAGGCCGCGCCGGCCACCCGTGCTGGGCGGCGCGAAGTAGTCGTCGACCAGCCCCTCCAACTCGGTGACCAGCGGGGTCGGTACGTGCGCGTTGCCCGAGTCGGCCCCCCGGACCGCCGCGTCCCCGAGATCGGACGACGGCCCCAGACGCACGACGGGGCTGCGCGGGAACGGGTTCCTGTGCCAGATCTCTCCACTGTCTGGGGCCACGACGGCACTCCTCGTGTGTCCGGTTTCGGCGTTCCGAGCGGCGGGCGGTGCGGGGACGCGGGTCCAGGGCATGCGGGGACCGTGACGCGCGGCCGGTCAGGAGCCCGGCGGGGGCGTGGGTTGCGCGGGCACGGGGATCGGGGCGGACGGCCCGCGCGCCATCGACGCCAGGTCGGGCGTGGGCGCCGGCAGGTCGGAGGCGGTGACCCGCACCCGCCCGTGTCTGCTGCGCTGTTCCTCGGCGACGCTGAAGCAGATCTTGCGTAACTGCCGTACGTCCGACCGGCGCCAGGCCTCCGGATCGCGGGGCGCGTCCGCCTCGGGCACCGGGGCGTCGGGGTCGGGGTGGCCGCCGCGGGCCGCCTGGCTGAACTTCACGGTGTCCTCCGGGGTGAGGCTGCCGAGCGAGAGATGGGTGAGCGCGGGCTGGTCCCCCAGCACCGCGATCACCTCGTCGTGCGCCGACTGCGGATCGTGGTGACCCACCTCGACGAACAGTACGATCCGGCTGCGCGCGTGTCTCACACAACTCCGCAGAAACTCGGTGCGCACCGATCCCATGTCGTCCCGCCAGCCCATGTGCGGGACGAGGGCCAGCAGCACCGCGTCCTGTTCGGCGAGGACCGTGCTGATCTCCGCGAACGACTCGAAGACGTCCCCGTCGGTCGGCACCCGGCCCTTGACGGCATCGACGAACCGCCGCTCCAGCTCGGTCACGATCTTCCTCCGTATGGCGCTGTTGATGCCGTCGGTGGTGGCGAACCGGCCCCGCTCGTCCACGCTGACGGAGTCCGCGTGATTGCGGTACCCGCCGGTCATCACCACCACCGGATCGGGTGGCCGGATGGCGCCCGGCGCCGCCGCGTGCTCCCCCTGCCGCGCTGCCCGCAGCCTCTCCCGCACCAGATGGACGCACCGGTGGATCAGGGTGGTCTTCCCCATGCCCACCGGGCCGGTCACCACCACGACGTGCCCCCGGTCGGCCTGGGGCAGGATCGCCTCCTGCAGCAGCCGGTCCAGGCACTGTTCGAACTTGGCGACCTGTTCCTCGGCGTGGTCCACCCCCACCCACTGCCGGGCGTGGCTCGGCTCCTCCCAGGGGACCAGCGGATGGTCGTCCAGGGCCGACGGCGCGGGGGCCAGCCACGCCAGCTGGGACGTGATGCCCGGCACGTGCACGCCGTAGGGGTTCGTCTGCACGGACTGCGTCATCCGGCCGCCTCCCGGGTCGCGGCCGGGGCGGACCCTTCTCGTACCGTGCGCAGCGCCCAGTACCCCGGCGCGCGGTCCAGCTCCGCCACGGAACCGGGCACGACGTCGACCGCCCGGCCGGCGGTGCGCGCCTCCTCGGCGCGGGCGTCCGTGCCGAGCACCGCGCCATCCCGGGCGGCGGGCAGCGGGCGGGCCAGCGGCAGCCCCTCGGCGACCTGTCGCGCGGCGCGCCGCCGGGCCGCCGGACCGGGCACCCGGAACAGGCCGGCGGCCAGCGCCTCGCGGGCCTCGCGGACCGCCGTGTGGTCGGTCCGCGGGTTGTTCTCGTACCCGGTCAGGTAGGCGCGCGCCGCCGACCGGAACGCGGCCTCTTCCGCGACCAGCCGACGCCGCAGCTCCCGCCGCTCGGAGGCGATCCGCTCCGACAACTGGCCGCCGAGGGTGATCAGCGCACCGGCGGCCGACAGCAGCAGGGCGGTGCCGAACGTCGCCAGCCAGCCGTCGCCGCCCTTGTCGGCCGCGGGCGCCGGGGCCTCGGAGTCGGCGGCCATCAGTGCGGAACAGGCGCGGGCGAACTCCTTGCCGTGCCGATCCGCCCAGTCCTCCACCGTCAGCCGCCCGTCGGAGGCCGCGCGCCGCACCCCGGGCCCGGCCGCGCCGCTGCCCGGCCGCAGCAGACCCAGCCGGACCCCCGCGGCCACCAGGTCCGCGCGGTGGGCGGGGCCCAGGCAGTACACCAGCTGGACGTCCCGCTCGTCGGCGGCGCCCGGCGCGGCCGCCACCGGGGCGGCCGCGGCCAGCAGCAGCGCCGCCCCGCAGGCCGTCGTCAGCGCGGCGGCGGACCGGCGCGGCCCGCGCGCGGCCGGGGACCCGGCGCGTGTTCCGCGCCGGGTCCCCGGCGAACGGGCGCCGTGCCCGGGTCGCTGCCGACCGTGTCCCCTCCGCTGCCTCATACGCCTCTCCCCGTTCGGCCACCGTGAACCGGTGTCTCGCCTCGTACGCCGTTCGCCTGCCGGGGCCTCGGGGGCACCTCGCCGGTGTGCCCGGTGCCGCCGGACGCGCCTCGCCGGACTCACCGCACCGGCCGTGCCGCCCCCTTCTCCCGTCCCCGCCGCATGCCGCCCGGCCGCGGCTACGCGACCGACTGCCGGTCCACGACCTGCTCGCTGCCGGCCCCCGGCTCGCACTCCGGGAGACGTCCGGTGCCCGCGGTGAGTTCCCTGCCGTCAGCGGGGCGCCGGCGGCGCGCCTGACGGGCGCGCAGCGCCTGCGAGACGCCGTACAGCACGTTCACGGTGATGACGGCCGGGCCCACCGTGGCGGCGGTACCGGGAAAATCACGCTCCAGGGTGAGGGCGATCAGCACGGCCGTGATGCCGTTCTGCTGACCCAGGCTCAGTTCGATCCGGTCGGTGCGCCCGAGGCCCCGTACGAACAGCGGCATCACCCCGAGGGCCACCACGGCCTGCGCGCCGAACGCCGCGACGCCCAGCACGAACCCCGGCCACCACGCCACCCCGTGCGCCAGCAGCAGGCCGAGCGCGGAGAACGCGGCGAGGTAGGCGACGCCGACCGCGCGTTCGAGCGCCTTGCCGAGGAACACCGAGCGCAGCACCAGCCCGGCCAGCGCCACCGCGAGCATCAGCTGCTGTGCCGCCGCCAGCACCAGCATCCCCACGGTCAGCAGCACCGCGGCCGTGCCCGTCGTCCGCCGTCCCGCCGGGGTGTCGGGCAGCCGGGAGGTGATCCGCCGGCCCACGAACCACAGCAGCAGCACACCGGCGAGCAGGGCCGCGTTGAAGCCGAGCCCGGTCAGGTAGCCGCCCGTGCCCCCGGCCGCGACCTCGGGTGTGCCCTCGCCGCCGGAGGCGCTGTAGGCGGCGCCCGCCAGATACAGGGTGAGCAGGACGGTCATCGGGTCGTCGAAGGAGGCCCACGCCGTCAGCAGCGACTGGGCCCGGGCGGACATCCGGCCGTTGCGGCCGAGGGCGGCCACGGACAAGGGGTCGATCTGCGCCACGGCGATGCCCAGCACCAGGGCCTGCGGCCCGCGGACGACCAGCAGCATCGCCCCGGTGATCAGCGCGGCCTTCAGCACCACGCCGACGGTGACGGCGGCCACCACGCCGGTCAGGTCGCTGCGCAGGGCCTTGACGTCGATCCCGTACGTGCTGCCGTACAGGCCGACGGCGAGCAGCAGCCCGGCGCCGAACACGTAGGTGCGGGAGTCCACCAGGGCCGACGTGTCCGCGAGTCCCGCGGCGCCCAGCGCCAGACCGCACAGCGTGCCGGCGGCCAGTGCGGCCGCGCCGGCCAGCACCAGCGGGGGCACCGCCCGCAGCGGCCGCCGTAAGCGGGCGCGTCCTGGTGTCGCCATGGCCTGGTCCCCCTCCGTTGCGGTCCGCGCGGTGTCCGGCACGGCCGGAGACGCCCGTGCGCACGCGAGCCCGCGCGGGCGCCGCGGGTCGTCGCCCGGGGCAGGTGAATCGTAGGGGCCGCGCACGCCGTGCCGAAAGCCGGACACCGGCCGGTTCTACGAGAGTTGACGTCTCATCGGCCCCACCCGGCCCGAACGGTCGTGCGGTCGGCCCCGTTGCCGTACCGCCTTGTTGTCACGATGCCCGGCGGGACCCGCCGCCGAACACCGGAAGACGTCAACCGGCCGCATTCCGACCGCCTGTGACCGCACGCGGGCGACATGCGGAAGCACGGGGCGGCGTACGGCGTCCGGTCCGCCCCGGTACCCGGCGTTCCGGGCGCCGCTGCCCTCGGCCGTGCACCGGCGGGGCCGGGCGGCGTTCAGCGGTGCCGGTCGATGGCCGCGCGCAGGGCGGAGCGCACCTCGTGGGGCGGTGCGGGGCCGGTCGCGCTGTCGGTGACGGCGGCGGCGACGGTCCGCAGCTTGGTGTTGGACAGCTGGGAGGCCTCGCGCAGGATGTGCCAGGCCTGCTCGGGCGTGCAGGAGTGGACGGCCATCAGGACGCCGCGCGCCTGGTCGATCACCGGGCGGGAGTCGAGCGCGTGGCGCAGTTGTTCGACCTCCTCGCGCAGGCCGAGCAGTTGCTCCGCGCGTTCCAGCGACACCGCCGACGGGACCGGGCCCGGCCCCCGGGAATCGGCGCGGGTGTGGGCGCTGTGCAGCGGGTCGTCGGTGTCCAGGCCGGCGAGTTCCAGGATGCGGCGCGGCTGGCCGGTCCAGTGGGTGGCCGCGACCGGCACCTCGCAGCGGAGCCCGTAGGCGACCAGCGCCTCCAGGAACTGGAGCCCCGCGGTGTCCATGAACACCACGCCCGCCATGTCCAGTTCGACGTGGCTCGTGCTCGCCGGCAGGGCGGCCAGCCGCTGGGTGAGCACTCTCGTACAGCCGTGCACCAGCTCGCCCCGCGCCGTGAGAACCGCTCGACCGGCTTTCACCCGCCCGTCGATGACCAGGGGGTCCTCGTCTCTCGTGAGCTGTCCTTCCATCACCCGGGTCATGTCACCGCCTCTGCCGTGGACGACACTGCTGCCGACATCGCTCCTCTCGATGCCCCTGCCCCGGGCACGCCGGGATACACCCGGACGGAGGATGCGTATGCCCGGGGCATGACAGTGGCATGAGCGGGGGCGCGGGCTTGGCGTGGCGGGGCCGAGGAGCGGTTGTCCGGGCATGCGGTGACCGGGCGCCCGGTGATCCGGGCGCCCGGTGATCCGGGCGCCCGGTGATCCGGGCGCCCGGTGATCCGGGCGCCCGGCGCGCGGGTACGTGGGTAGCTGTCGTACGGTCGGCTCAGGCGCCCAGCGGGTCCAGTTCCAGCGGTTGGATGCGGCCCTCCAGCATGGCGCCGAGGCCCTGGGCGGCGCAGATGTCGGGGCGTTCGGCGATGTGCACGGGCATGCCGGTGGCCTGGCGCAGCATCTGGTCGAACCCGGGGAGCAGGGCCGAACCGCCGACCATCATGATCCCCCGGTCGGCGAGGTCGGCGACCAGGTCCGGCGGGCAGTCTCGCAGGACCTTGCCGATGCCGTCGAGCACGGCCGTCAGCGGGGTCTGGATGGCGTCCCGCACGGCGGCGGTGTCGATCCGCACCGAGCGGGCCAGACCGGTGGCGACGTCCCGGCCGTGGATCTCGGTGGAGGCCGGGCCGTGCGGGGTGAGGCCGTTGCCGGACAGGGCGAGCTGCAGCGGCCGCACGGACTGGCTCGGCAGCATCAGCTCGTGCTCGTGGCGCAGGTGCTGCACGATCGCGTGGTCCACCGCCTCGCCGCCCACCGGGATGCGCTCGGCGGTGACGATCGAGCCGAGGGAGAGCACGGCGACCTGGGTGGCGGCCGCCCCGCACACCATGATCATCGTCGCCTCGGGGCGCTCCACGGGCAGTCCGCAGCCGACGGCGGCGGCGATCAGCGTGTCGACGAGCTCGACGCGCCGGGCGCCGAGCCCGACCAGGGTCTCGATCGCGGCGCGCTGCGCCAGCGGGTCGGCGTCGTGCGGGGTGCAGGCCGCCGCCCGCAGCCGTGGCTTGCGGCGCAGCTGGCGGCGCATCTTGTCGCCGAGGAGGTGGCGCAGCATGCGCTGGGCCATCTCGATGTCGACGACGGTGCCGCCGGAGACCGGGCGCACGACGCGGATGTAGTGCGGGGTGCGCCCCGTCATCTTCTCGGCGAACTCACCGACCGCGATCAGCGCGCCGGTGCGGGTGTTGACGGCGGCGGCGGACGGCTGGTCGACGACCAGCCCGGCGCCCTTCACGTACACCCGCGTCCTCGCCGCGCCCAGGTCGACGGCGAAGTGGCAGCGGCGCAGCTGCTCCAGGCTGGCGGTCATGGGCGGGTCCTCCCGAGAAGCAGACCGTGGGGCCGCCGGGCGGTCGGCCTCCTTCGCATCGTGCGAGGGGCGGGAGGCGGGCGCCTCTCCGGATGGGCCGGGCGGGGGGCCGCTGAATGGGGGTTTTGTCCCTTATTTCCCATATGAGTCGTAGATAAGGGTCGTTGCGCCCGGTCAGTGGCTCCGAGCCGCCTCCAGCAGCGGCGCCAGCGAACGGACCGTCACCTCGCAGCCCGCCGCCCGCAGCCCCTGCTCCACGGTCGGGTTCCGGGCCAGTCCCACGAAGCCCAGCCCGAGCCGCTGGGCCGCGCCCAGCTCCGCGACCGTCGTACCGATCAGCAGGCCGCCGCTCGCCGGGGTGCCACCAGGCCGCAGGGCTCGCCGCAGGCAGTCGGGGTTCGGCATCAGCAGGTCGAGGTCGTCGGCCCGGCCCTGCACCCCGGACAGCGGCAGCCGGGCGGACTCCAGATAGCGGTGGACGGCCTGTTCGCACACGTCCGCGGCCACGCTCACCCGGCGCCCCGATCCGTGCAGGGCGCGGATCAGCGCGACGGCGTTGTGCGTGGCGGGAGCGTCCGGGACGGCCCGCAGCTCCAGCTGGTCGAGGCGGCGCCGCAGCACCGGTCCGACCGGCTCGCGGGCGAAGACCCGCAGCACGTCGAGGGGGTGCACCAGTGACTCCCGCGCCGCCCCGGCCACCAGGGGGCGGCCCGTCAGCGCGTCCCGCGGGTCCCGGTCCTCGGCCGCCAGCGCCAGCAGCTCCAGCGCGGCCTCCCGCGCGGCCGCCGCCGTGAACAGCCGGACCAGCGGGCCGTCGAAGCCGAACAGCACGGTCTCGGCCCGCCCCAGCAGCTCGCCGGGCCCGGGCGGCGCCGTTCCCGACGGGCGGGTCTCCGGCGGCGCGGCGCTCTCCGGGGCGAGCGCGACCGAGCAGGTCACGGCCAGCCCCGGCACCGGCCACCGGCCCAGTCCCGCGGCGATCGCGCGCTCGGCGCCGGTCGCGCGGCGCCGGGAGTGCCGGCGGGTGATCCTGGAGGCGCCGCGGGTGAGGTGTTCGACCAGCCGGCGTGCGACGTCGGCCGGCCCCCCGCGCACGAACGCGACCGGGTCGGTGACACGCCACTGCAGCTCCACGGTCGCCGTGAAGTTCTCCTTCCCGGAGCTGGGCAGCAGGATGCGGCGGGTGGTCCGGTGGAGGGTGAGGTCGACCTCCCAGTACGTCACCGGGCCGACGGGCGGCTCGGTCGGGTTGAACAGCGTGAGCGGGCCCTCGGCGCGGGTGTGCACGATCGCCGTCCGCCCCGGGGCCGGGATGCCGAGTCGACGGAGGTCCTGGACGACGGTGGGTCCGTTGAGCAGCCCGTCGTTCTCGGGGCCCGGCCAGTACCAGGCCGCGGGGGAGTCCGGGTCGTCCCCGTGCAGTGGGTGGAAGCGGTGCGGGCCGGTGGCCGCCGAGCTGCGGGAGAAGGCGTCGTAGAGGGCCGGTGCGACGACGACCGTCACCGGGGCGGTGGCCTCCCCGGCGTGCCGTTCGGACGCGAACGCCACCCGCAGGCGCGGTGCCGCCGACAGCGCGGCCCAGTGCCCCGGGAGCCAGCGCAGGGCCGCGACGAGGACCGGGAGCAGGTCGGTGCCGGCGGCGATGCGGACGAGATAGCCGTTGGGGCGGACCTGGATCTCGTGCTGCTGACCGGTGAGGGAGCCCCGCGCAAGGATCTCGTGGAGTGCGTGTTCGAGGGTGATCCGGGTCTCGGGGCGGCCGGCGAGGTCGGTGTCGGTCTCGACGCTGAGCGCGGTCGGCGGCGCGGTGTCCGCGACGGTCGTCCGCAGGCTCTCGCGGAGGGCGGCGAAGTGGGCCCGGGCGGCCTCGGCGGCAGGGCCCGGGACGCCGTCGAGGGGCGTGCCGCAGAAGAGGTTGAGGGTGGCATACGCCAGATCACGGCGGCTCTCGGGCGCCTGCTCGGGCAGCCGGCCGACGAACTCCTGGAGGAAGAAGGCGTCGACCTGGATCCCCGGTGCGTGCAGGGCCCAGCCGTCCGGCAGCGCGGCCAGCGTGCCGGGGCCCAGGATCCGGGCCAGCTCCCGCGCCAGGACGTCGATGCGACGGGCCGACTCCCGCTCCCCGGGCGGCCGTTCCCACAGGCCTCCGGCCAGATCGCCGTACGGCACCCGGTGGCCGCGCCGGCGTACGAGCATGCACAACAGGGCCTGGGCCTCGGGGGACGGCACCGTCAGGGGTTCGTTGTTCCGGCTGAGGGCCAGCGGGCCGAGCATGCGCAGGGCCAACGGTTCGAAGTCGCGAGCCAATGCCTCCAGTTCTGCCCGTTCCTCCAGCTCCGCCAGCAGGAAGTCCGGTGGGCGCCCCTCGCGGATCGCCTCCAGCGCGTCCCGGAACTCCGGCGAGGCGGAGATGTGCCGTGCCAGCTCGCGCAGCGTCCGGTGGAAGCCGCGCAGATCCGTCGTGGCGGTCCTGTTCAGCGACTCCTCGCCCAGCGCCACCCGGCTGAGCGTCACCGTGCCGTCGGGGCGCAGCAGCAGGCACCCGGCACCGCGCTGCCCCCGCACCAGGCCGTGGGCGTGCAGCGCCGTCAGTCCCGCCGTGCCGTCGCGCAGCAACCGGACGAAGACGGCCGTGGACACGTCCGGTCCGCTGCCGCTCATCAGCTCGTTCACGGTCACGCCCTCGGTGAAACCGACGACGAGATAGGGGGTCTCGCCGTGCAGGCCGTGGTCGAGCACCCGGGGAACGTGCGGGCTGTCGACCCGCCGCAGGGCCTCGGCCTCCCGCAGGAACCGCCGCGGTGACTCCTCCTGCCGCGGGTACAGATGGACGACGACCGGCTCGCGGGTGCGGGTGTCGACCGCCTGCCACACCCGGCGGCTCGCCCCGCGCCGGGTCACCAACCGGTAGCGCCCACCGACCAGTTGGCGCGCCGTGGGGCCGTCCGGCCCCGGTACCCGGGCCTCCGGCTCCCCGCCCAGCCGCCGTACCGTCTCCTCCCGCACCGTCGCGAACGCGTCCGCCTCGCCGGGGCGGGCGCGGAACTCACCCGCCGCGGCTCCGGCCCGTTCGTCGATGAGCCCGCCCACCCGGGCCAGGAACTCCCGGGTGCGGCCGCGGGCCGTGCGCGGCAGGGTGCGCAGCAGCAACTCCCGTACGCCCGGCCGGAACGCGTACGACCCCGGCGGCCCGCCGACGGCGGTGAGCATGCCGCTGAGGATGACCTCGGCCAGGTGCTGCGGGCGCGGATCACGGTCCACCGCCCGCTGCACCAGCCGCATCACCGGCACCGACGGCACCGCCAGCGCCAGATGACCGGCCAGCCGGAACGCCTCCGGGGACGCGGTCGCGCGGAACCGCAGCACCAGTTCCTCGGCGGAGGCGGCCGTGAGGTCGGGCGACCACTCCTGCGGGGCCTGAGGGAGCGGCGGCAGCCAGGCCGCCGCTCCCGGCAGCCGGCCGCCGCCCGGATCGGCCAGCAGCGCCGCCCAGTTGGCCAGCCACGGCGCGCCGGGCTCCAGCACCGGCAGGGGGACGGCGGCCGGGGGCGGGGGCGTGCCGTCCCGGTCGTAGGGGGTGAAGGCGAGCGCGGCGGCGGGGGCCGCGGCGGCCGGCGGCGACAGCAGCCCGGGCCGGGCGGGGAGTGCCGTCGTCTCCCACAGATGCTCCGGGAGCGGCTGTACGACCGCCAGCGGCATCCGCGCCGCCCAGTGCCGCAGGGTCGCGTACCAGCGGCTGCCCGCCGCGCCCGGCCGCCACTGCGGGCCCATGCAGTCGCTGACGACCAGCGCGGCCGTGCGTCCGTCGGCCGGGACGGGCACCTGCCCGGCGCGGCCGTCGGGGCCGGCCGGGTGCAGGGTGACCGTGCGGAAGACGCCGGACTGGGACAGCACGGTGTGCAGTTCCCGCACGAGGGGCCGCCAGACCGGCATCGTCGGGCCGGTGTCGTGCACCAGGGCCAGGCGCAGCCAGCGGTCGTGCGCCGGGCGCAGCACGGGCAGCCAGATGTCCGGGTGGGCGCCGAGGCGGGCGATGCGGTCGGCGGTGGCCCGCTCGTCCAGTACCCGGGCGCGCGGCGCGGGCACCCTGCGCTTCAGTGGGCGCAGGGCGCGCTGCAGGGCCAGGGGGCGGGCCAGCATCGGCGGTGCGGGCGCGAGCACGGGCCCGCGCGCGGTGCCGGGCGGGGCCGCCGCGCGCTCCGCGGCCGGCAGCCGCAGCGGAACCCGGGGCGGGGGAGCGGGCCGCGGCAGCGGATCGGGCTCGGGTGCCTGCCGCACCGGCGACGGCGCCTGTTCACGGCCGTGCCCGGGCGGGGGCCCGGGCGCCGCCCCGGACGGCTCATCGTCCAGGCCGGCCGGCTGATCCCCTTCCGCCAGGCGCATCCCCAGCCACAGCACTTCGGCCAGCTCCCGCGGGGTGGGCCCGTCGGCCGGGCCGCCCCCCTCGCCCGCGCGGTCCCGCGCGGCCGCCCCCAGTACGGCGGCCAGCCGCGCCACGGGGGACACCCCACCGGGGCCTCCGGACGGCCCGGCCGTCCCGGTGCCTGCGCCCCCCACCGCCCCCGAAGCCCACGCCTGGGACTCGCCCCCGTGGGGCTTCTCGGTTCCCTCTGCTTCCGGGGTGTGCCGGGGTTCGGCCTTGTCGGGCGTCTCGGCTTCCCCTGTGTCCGGGGGGTGCCGGGGTGCGGTGCGGTCGGCCCTCCCGGTCCCCACCGCGCCCCAGGTCTCCCCGGACTCGGCCCCCTCGGGCCCGGAGAGCCGCTCGGAGCTCTCGCTGTCGTCAGAGGCCATCGTGGTCGGCCGTGGCGCTCAGGTAGGGCATGAGCTGTCGGGCCATGGCGTCGCGGGAGTCCGCGTCCAGGCCGGCGACGCCGGTGAGGTAGATGGCGTTGAGGAGCTGGTCGGTGGCGAGTTCGCCGTCCTTGGCGCGGTCCAGGAAGCGGTCGATGAGGGGCTCGGCCTCGGCGGCCGGGGTGCCCAGGTGGGCGCGGACGATCTCGGTGAGCCGGTCGCGGTCGGGCCGCAGCAGCTGGAGCCGGACGCAGCGGCGCAGGAACGCCGGCGGGAACTCGCGCTCGCCGTTGCTGGTCAGCACTACGAACGGGAAGGCGCGGCAGCGTACCCGGCCCCGGGTCACGGTCACCGGGGTGTCGCTGCCGTCGGCGAGGACCTCGGCGGTGGCGCCGGCCGGGGAGCGGCGGGCGGCGCGCAGCAGCTCGGGGATCTCGTACTGGCCCTCCTCCAGGACGTTCAGCAGGTCGTTCGGCAGATCGAGGTCGCTCTTGTCGATCTCGTCGACCAGCAGCACCCGGGGCCGCCGGTAGGGCAGCAGCGCGGTGCCGAGGGGGCCGAGGCGCAGGTGGTCCTCGACCTCGCTGCCCGGTGCCGGCCCGGTCGCCGCCCGCAGCGCCTCCTGCCGGGCCGCGTACAGCCGGGACAGCGGGTCGTACTGGTAGAGCCCGTCGGCGAGGGTGGTGCGGCTGGTGATGTTCCAGCGCAGCACCGGGCCGAGCCGCAGCTCGCGCGCCACCGCGTAGGCCAGGGACGACTTGCCGGTGCCGGGCGGGCCGGTGACCAGCAGGGGCCGGCGCAGGACCAGCGCGGCGTTGACGAGCTGCACGCTGTCCGGGGTGGCGACGTAGGTGCGGGCGCGGTGGACCCGGTCGGGGGAGACCGCGGCCCCGTCGTCGGCGTCCCGGGGCGGCGGCAGGACGGGCTCCCCGTCGAACGCCCGCCAGGGCGGCGGCGCGGGCAGCCGGTCGATGCCGTCGTGGGGCTCGCTGTCGCCGGTGTAGACGGACCAGTGCTGCATGGGGGTTTCTCCGGTCTCCGTTCCCGTCAGGTCTCGCATGTCGTACCCGCTCACGCCACCGGTGACCGGGCGGGCGCCGCGGCCCCGCCGTGCGGGTCGGCGAAGACGCGCGGGTCGTCCCACAGGAGCTGGACGCCGCGCGCCCAGTGCCCGTCCTCCGCCTCCGCCTCCAGCCGTAACTCCCAGATTCTTCGGGGTAGTTCGGCGGGCAGGCGGCCCGAGACACAGGTGTCCAGCTCGTCCAGGAACCGTTGGCCCGCGCAGCCGTCGCCGCCCGCGCACGGCGTCTGCCGCTCCCCGTCGGCGCAGCCGTCCCGGGACCAGGCGACCAGCGGGGCCGGCGTGGTGAGCGAGGTGGTGAAGCGGTCCCGGGTGTGCGCGGCGGCGGGCGAGGCGGCGAACCCCACCAGACAGGCGTCGGACCGCAGCAGCCGTACCCGCAGCCGGCCGGCCGCCTCGGTGGAGCCGCACTCCACCCGGTGCATCCGGGTGCCCGGGAGCGCGTCCAGGCTGTTCCAGACGCGGGTCAGCAGATGCCGGGTGCTGGCCTTGCGCCGGGACTGCGCGGTGACCACCAGCGGGTAGCGGCAGCCGAGCGGCGTCGGGTCGTCGGAGCCGAGCGCCCAGCGGTCCACCGGCAGGTCGAGCCAGTCGCCGGGCAGCGCGAAGGCGAGCAACTCGTCGGAGCCGGGCGTCAGATACGGGAAAGCGGCCTCGACGCGGTCCTGGACGTACTCCTCCAGCCGGGCCCGGGGCACGGTGCCCGAGTCGACCGGGTGCCGGCGGCCCCCGCTGTACGCGGACACCTCCACCCGCACCAGGTCCTCGCCCCCGCCGCTGTGCTGCAGGTCGACGAGGATCGGCGACCAGTCGGGCACGGCGGGCGGCTCCGCCGGGGCCCGCACCATGTCGTCCAGCAGGCCGGCCAGCCGTTCGGTGAACCGAGCCACGGTCCCGGCCGCGTCCGGCCCGTCCAGTTCGGACAGCACGAACAGCGCGGCCGAGCGCAGCGAGTCGAACCCCTCCGGCGGCGGCTCCGGGTCCCAGGGCCCCATCGCGGCCCGGTACAGCCGTAGCGGCTCGCAGGCCAGGCCCACCCGCACCGCCCGTTCCACCAGTTCCCGCAGCCGGGCGCGGTCGGCGGTGCGGTGGCCGGGGGCGGGCACCAGGCCCTCGAGGCCGGGCCAGTGGCGGGCCATCACCTCGGTGGGCATCATCCGTCCGGTGCGCGCGGCCCCGGTGGCCGCGGTGACCATGCCGACCACCTCTCCGGTGTCCGCCAGGGTGACCGCGGCGCCGCTGAACCCCTTGGCGAGCTGGTGCCCGTCGGGCTGCCACGCCTCCAGCTGGATCCACTCCCGGCTGATCAGCTGCGGCCCGGTGATCCGGCACTCGGCGAGGGTGCCCTCGTCGAAGCCGACCGGGAAGCCGTACACCAGCAACTTGCGCGGCGGCATCCCGTGCGCGGCGTCCGCGGCGTCCACCGGGGCCAGCGCGGCCGGTTCGATCGGAACCTCGTCCTCCAGTTCCAGGACGGCGAGGTCGCCCAGGTCGCTGGAGGCATGTGCCGTCCAGCCGCCGTGCGCGACCACGCGGGCCTGCGGCGGGGGGACGTCGGGGCGCTCGGTGAAGGTCACGGTCAGTTCCGCCGGGCCGTCGGCCACCACGTGCGCGCAGGTCAGCACCGTGCGCGGGGTGACCAGGAAGCCGGCGCCGGCCACCGTGCCGACGCACTCGATCCGGGCGTGCCACTCGGCGCTCTTCATACGGTGCTCTTCATTCGGTGCTCTTCATGAGGACGCGGACGGCTCCTGACCTGCCCGACCGCTCCCGGCGGCCTGAGCGGCGCCCGCCCACAGGGCCTCCTCGTCCTCGCCCTGATCGCTGCCCGGCGACCAGGTCAGCTTGACCACCAGATGGCCCTCAGCGGAGCCCTTGGCGATGACCGCGCCGGTCTCCGCCGACAGCTTCACCCCGAACTCGATCTCCACGCCGTCCGGCCGCAGCGAGCCGTCGCGGAACACCCGCAGCGCCGACTCGGCCGCCGCGCGCACCCCGTCCAGGGCCTGCTCGAAGGTGCGGGCGGCCCGGACCACGCCGTCGCCCCGGGAGGCGAGCCGGGAACCGGGGCGGTCGTCGCGGGTCTCCACGGCGACCACCGCACCGTCCTCCGTCTCGAACTCCGTCAGCCCTTCCACGCCGCCCCCGTTCTCCCGCGTCTCTGTGTCCGCCCATTGTTACGGACGGTGCCGGATGCTGTCTCGTCGGCCTCGTCAACCACTGTCGGCGGCAGGGCGGTTGGAGGTGCGGGGGAACGCGGACGGCGCCGCCTCCCGGGGACGGGGAGACGGCGCCGCGCGTTCGTCGACGTCAGACCAGCCAGCCGATGAAGTGGACGAGGCAGGCCAGGGCGTCGGTGAGAACGTTCATGATCTTGCTGCTCCTCGCGTTGACTGCGGTGTGGGACCTGTGCGTCGGCCACGGTCTGCAGCCCGTCGCTCGCACACCGTAAGTATCACTTGTCACACGGGAGTTGTTCGCTCTCAAGAGCGACGATCACCTGTTCCGGGGAACATCTGATCCCCTGTTCGGATCACCCCCAGCTCGGCCAAGTCCTGTGGCCGCAAAAGGAGTTCATCGGCGGTCGCCGGCACCTGCGCAGCCGGCCGCTTGAGGATCGCGGCGGCCGACTCCGGCGCGATGACGGAGAAGTAGCTGTCCGGCGTCGCCCAGGTCCGGCCGGGCGCGGCCAGCGCGAGCGCGCCCCCGGAACCGCCCTCCCCGACGACCAGCGTGGTCACCGGGATCCGGGCCGTGGCGACCGTACCGAAAAGCTCCGCGATCGCCGGCCCCACACCCTGCCGCTCCGCCTCGGCGTCGTTGGCCGCGCCCGGGGTGTCCACCAGCGTCAGCACCGGGATACCGAGCCGGTCCGCGAGCCGGATCAGCCGGGTCGCCGTGCGGTAGCCGGCCGGGCGGGTGGCGGTCCCGGTCTGCGCGGCGAAGGCGACCGTACGGCCGTCGCGGCGGGCGGTGCCGAAGCCGCACAGCACCCCGTCCGGGTCGGCGCCCCCGCAGCGGTCGCCCACGACAGCGGTGCGCCGGCTGAAGTACGCGTCCAGGTAGGCCCGTGCGCGCGGCCGCTCGGGCGAGCGGGCGCGCCGTACCGCCTCCCAGCCCGTGGCGGGCGGGTCCCCGCTCCCGCCGAGCGGCTCCGGCACCTCGGCCGGCTCCCCTGACCCACCTGTCAGCAGCCGCAGCCACAGCCCCAGCGTCTCCGGCAGCTCGGCGGGCCGTACGACCGCGTCCGCCGACCCCGCCGCGACCTGCGCCTCGGCGGTGTAGGCGGCCGGATCGGCGTCCGCCGGGCGCACCCGCGAGCCCGCGAAGCCGACCTGGGCGCCGGGCAGGGCCAGCGTGACGTCGGCGCCCGCGCCCAGGGTGGCCCAGCCGCCGCCGGTCGTCGGGTCGCGCACCACGGCGAGCTGCGCCAGCCCCGCCTCCCGGGTGAGCGCCGACTCCCGCGCCACCCGCTGGAGCTGGCTCAGCGCGAGCATGCCCTCCTGCATCCGGCTGCCGCCCGTCGCGACCAGCGACACCACCGGCAGCCGGTGGGCGCGGGCGTGCCGGTGGGCCGACTCCAGCCGGTCGCCGGTGCCCTCGCCGAGCGAGCCGCCGAGGAAGCCGAACTCGAACGCGATCAGCACGGCCCGGGTACCGCCGACGGTCCCCGTCCCGCACACCACGGACTCCGACTCGCCGGTGCGGTCGGCGGCGCGGGCGCGGGCGTCGTCGTAGCCGTGCCAGCCGAGCGGTCCGTCCGGGGCGGACCGCCGCCGCGGGTGGGGGAGTTCGGCGAAGTCGCCGGTGACCAGGGCGAGGGCGGCGCGCGCGGAGAGCCGGTCAGCCATGGGTCAGCGCCCGCTTCATGATCTTGCCCATGTCGTTGCGGGGCAGCGCGTCGAGGTAGCGGACCGCGCGGGGCCTCTTGTGCGGGGCCAGCCGGGCGGCCACGTGCCCGGCCAGCTCCTCGGCGCCGGGCGGGGACTGGGGGTCGGCCGGCACGATCCAGGCGACGATCCGCTCGCCCAGGTCGTCGTCCGGCTCGCCGGTGACGGCGGCCTCGGCCACTCCCGGATGGTCGAGCAGGGCGTTCTCGATCTCCCCGGCGCCGATCTTGTGACCGCCGCTCTTGATCAGGTCGGTGGCCCGGCGGCCCACGATCCGCACGTACCCGTCGGGATCGCGCACCGCCATGTCCCCGGTGCGGAACCAGCCGTCCGCGGTGAACGCGGCGGCCGTGGCGTCCGGGCGGTTCAGATACCCGGTGAACAGGTTCGGCCCCTGCACCTGGATCTCCCCGACCGTCTCCCCGTCGTGGGCGGCCAGGGGCCTGCCGTCGTCGTCGACGAGCCGCAGCCCGACCCCCGGCAGCGGCAGGCCCACGGTGCCCGGACGGGCCTCGCCGTCGGCCCGCACGCTGGTGTTCATCAGCGTCTCGGTCATGCCGTACCGCTCGATGACCCGCCGCCCCGTCACCGCGGCGATCCGCTCGTGGTCGGGCACCGGCAGCGCCGCCGAACCGGACACCAGCAGCCGGGCCCCGGTGAGCCCCTCGACCAGCTCGGGGTCGTCGGACAGCGCCAGCGCGATCCGGTGGTACATCGTCGGCACGCCGAACAGCATGGTCGCCCCGCCGGTAAGCTCCCGCGCCACGCCCCCGGTGGTGAACCGCCCCAGGTGCCGCACCGACCCGCCGCGCCGCAGCGGGCCCAGGATCCCGAGCACCAGCCCGTGCACGTGGAACAGCGGCAGCCCGTGCACCAGCACGTCGGCGTCCGTCCACCGCCAGGCGTCGGCGAGCGCGTCCAGGGTGTGGGCGACCGCCCGGCGCGGGATGACCGCGCCCTTGGGGGGCCCGGTGGTGCCCGAGGTGTAGACGACGAGTGCGGGGTCGTCGTCGCCCGCCGTGCCGGGCCCGGGTGCCGGGCCGCGTCCGTCCACCGCCACGTCGATCCGCGGTACGCCGGTGAGCGCGTCCGGCAGCCGTTCCCCGGGCGCCGCGAGGACCGCCCCGGGGGCGCTGTCGGCGAGGATGTGTCCCAGCTCCCGCTCGCCCGACCGCGGATTGAGCGGCACGGCGGCGGCCCCGGCGAGGAGCACACCCACCACCGCGACGGCGGTCTCCGGCGACGGAGTCGCCCACACGGCCACCCGTCCGGCCCCGCGCACCTGCTGCCCGACGGCTCCGGCCGCCGCCGCCAGTTCCGCGTACGTCAAGGACCGCTCACCGAACCGCAGGGCGACGCGGTCGCCGGGTCGGTCGGTCAGGGCCGGGAAGAGAGAGGACACGCCGGACACTCCTTGGGGCGGGACGACGACGGACACCACCCTTCCTACCCCGGCCACCGGGCCGGTGCGGCGGCCGGGGCCCTTCCGACCGGTCTACGCGGGAAGGGCCTTAACCTGCCGGGAGTCTGCCCACACCTTCGAGGAGGCCCCCGTCGTGCCCCGGATAGCGCTCGTCACCTATGACCCCGGGCCGCGGCCCCACCGCGACACCGACCTGCCGCTGCTGACGCGGGAACTCACGGCGGCCGGGGCCGCGGTGGACACCGTGGCCTGGGACGACGCCGGTACCGACTGGGCCGCCTACGACCTCGCCGTGCTCCGGTCCACCTGGGACTACAGCTGGCGGGCGGCCGAGTTCGGGCGGTGGCTGGAGCGGGCCGGGAAGCTCACCCGGCTCGCCAACCCGGTCGGGGCGGTGCGCTGGAACGCCGACAAGCGCTACCTCGGGGAGCTGGCCGACGCCGGCGTGCCGACCGTGCCCACCCGCTACCTCGCGCCCGGCGACCCCGCAGACCTCCCCGCCGACCACGAGTTCGTGATCAAGCCGACGTCGGGTGCCGGAGCCCGGTTCGCCGCCCGGTACCCGCCCGAGCGGCACGACAGCGCCGTCCGGCACCTGGCGCGCCTGCACGCCGAGGGGTTCACGGCGATGGTGCAGCCCTACGTCCGGGACATCGACGTCAGCGGTGAGCGGGCGCTGCAGTTCTTCGGCGGGAGCCTGCTGCACGCCAGCCGCAAGGGCGCCGTCCTCGCGCCGGACACGCCGTACGACGCCGACAAGGTGCCGCACCCCGATCTGCGGGTCTGGCAGCCGACCCCGGCCGAACTCGCCGTTGCCGAGAGGGCGCTGGCGGCCGTGCCCGGTGGCCCGGAGCTGCTGTACGCACGCGTCGACCTGGTCGACGGCCCGGACGGGCAGCCCCGGCTGATGGAACTGGAACTGATCGAGCCCAACCTGTTCCTCGGGCTGCACCCGGGGTCGGTGCCGGCGGTCGTCGCGGCGATCCTCGCCGCGGCCGAGGCTACGGCGGGCCCGCGGCGCCGCTGACCGCCGTGCGCTGCAGCAGCCCCCAGGTGAACTCGGCGACCACCTCCCGCGGCACACCGTCCGCGTCCGGCGCGGCGAACGCCAGCCCCCACCGGGTGGGGGCGGTGCCCTCCAGGGGGCGGGCCGGTGCGAAGGCGCGGGCGGCCTCGTCGACCGTGCACGACCAGGGGGTCAGGTCGGCGAGGGTGCGCAGCACGGGGCCGGGTGCGCCCGGGGCGCGGACCAGCCACTCGTTCCAGACGGCTCCGCCGGGCCCGCGGAGCACCTCGAACCGCAGGTCCGGCCAGAGCGGCACGGGCCACTGCCAGGCCTCGCAGTCGAGGTCGCCGATCCGGCGGGGCGCCGTGGACTCGGGGGCGCCGAGCACGGAGCGGTAGCGGGAGGCGGCGGCGCGGGCGCGCGGGGAGCGGACCATGGCCTGCCACCGCTTGTTGGCGTCCCGCATCTCGGCGATCGACACCCCCAGGCGGCGGCGGGCGTCCGCCACCAGCTCCGGGTTGTGGTCGGCCATGCGGCGCAGCAGGACGAGCTGGAAGTCGGCCTCGGTGAACACACCGCCGAGCCTACGGTTCCCCGGCCATTGCCCGCTCCGACGCTCTATGACTAGCCTGTGTTCGTCATTCCGATCGCCAGTTGAGATTTCGAACGATCTCTGACCTGCACGCGATCTGCGACCGATACGCGATCTTCAAGGGAGGGGGCCGGCCGTGGGACGCCTCGTACCTGCCGTTACCCGGGCTCTGGACATCCTGGAGCTGTTCCTCGACGGGGACGGGACGCTCTCCGCCCCCGACATAGTGCGTCGGCTCCAGCTGCCCCGCACCACCGTGCACGAACTGGTCACCACGCTCGCCGCCCGGTCCTACCTGGTGCCCGTCCCCGGCCAGCCGGGGCGCTACCGGCTCGGTGTCCGTCCCTACCAGCTGGGCAGTCGCTACGCCGAACAGCTGGACCTCGCCGCCGAGGGCCAGCAGGTCGCCCGGTCCGTCGCCGAGACCTGCGACGAGACGGTCCACGTGGCCATCCTCGAAGGCACCGACGTCATCTACATCGCCAAGGTCGACTCCACGCACGCGGTGCGCATGGTGTCGGCGGCGGGCCGTCGCCTGCCCGCGCACTGCACGTCCGTCGGCAAGATGCTGCTGGCCTCCCTTCCCGAGGCGGAACTCGCGGCACGCATCCCGGACGGCGCCGAGCTGGTCGCCATGACCCCCAACAGCATCACCGACGTCGGCGCGCTGCGCGAGACCCTTGCCGAGATCCGCAGGCGCGGGCTCGCGGTGGAGAACCGCGAGTCCAACCCGGACGTCAGCTGTGTGGCCGCGCCGGTGCGCGACCGCACCGGTCAGGTGGTCGCCGCGCTGTCCATCTCGGTGCCGATGATCCGCTGGAGCGAGGAACGGCGCGGCGAGCTGGAGCAGCTGGCCGCCAAGGGCGCCGCCGAGCTGTCCGAGCACCTCGGCCACCGGAGCCCGGTGTGAGCGGGCCGGTGTACGAGGTCGCGGTACGCGCCGAGGCGGAGCTGGGGGAGGGGCCGACCTGGGACCCGGTCCGCGGGCGCCTGCTGTGGCTGGACATCCTGGGCGCGCGCGTCCACACGTACGACCCCGTGACGGGGCGGCGCACCGTCCGCACGACGGACCAGCACGTCGGCGCCGTCAAGCCCGGCGCGGACGGCGGCCTGGTCCTCAACCTGCGCGACGGAGTGGCGCTGCTCGGCCCCGACGACTCCCTGCGCTGGCTGCACCACGAGCCGGTGCCCGGCCGTCGCGCCAACGACGCGGCGGTCGCCCCGGACGGTGCGCTGTGGGCCGGCACCATGCGGTACGACGAGGCGCCGGGCGGGGGGACGCTGTCCCGGCTCACCGCCGACGGCACCGTCGAGACGGTCCTCGACGACGTCGCCGTCAGCAACGGCATCGGCTGGAGCCCCGACGGCCGCCTCATGTACTACATCGACTCCCCGACCCGCCGGGTGGACGTCTTCGACCACGACGGGGGCCGCGTGGCGAACCGCCGGCCCTTCGTGGAGGTCGAGACGGGCGAGGGCTTCCCCGACGGACTCACGGTCGACGCGGACGGCTGCGTGTGGGTGGCGCTGTGGGACGGCGGGGCGGTACGCCGCTACACGCCGGGCGGCGCGCTGGACCGGGTGATCGAGCTGCCCACCCCGCGCGTGACCGCCTGCGCCTTCGGCGGTCCCGGCCTCACGGACCTGTACGTGACCACGGCCCGGGTGGGCCTGGACGCCCCGCACCCCGTGGCCGGGTCGCTGCTGGTGGTCCCGGGTGCGGGGCGGGGCGTCGCCCAGCCGGCCTTCGGCTGACCGGGCGTACGGATGCGGCCGCCGGTGTGGGTGAGCGGTCGAGGGTGACCGGTCGCGGGACTCCCGCACCCCGGGCGGGTTCCGCCGGCCCGCGGGCGGTCGGGCCGGGGGCGGTCGGGCCGCGGGCGGGTCACGCTATTGGAGTCCCGCCCGCTTCAGCTCCTCCGCCGTCAGCGGCGGTTCGGTGAGTGGGGGCTTCAGGGGGCCGACGGCCGCGGCCAGCAGCATGCCCGGGGCCGCCAGGGTCGGTGCCGGCCGTTCCAGGGACGTCACGTCCGTCACCCGGCGGGCGATACGGCCGTTGCCGGTCGCCGTGTACAGCAGGCGCCCCACGTAGGCGGCGAGTGCCCGTTCCCGGAGGGTGGGGCCGTTCTCCGTGGCGCCGGGGTAGAACACGTCCATGCCGATGGCGAGGTCCCAGGCGGCGGAGGCCGGCCGGGCCACCGCCTTCTGGACGCGCCGGGCCAGGCCGGGTGACCCCAGCCCGTGGCGCCGCACCACCTCGCGCAGTGCCAGCGCGCCCTGCGCGGCGACCGACATCCCGTGCCCGTAGACCGGGTTGAGGGCGCACGCCGCGTCCCCGACCACGGCGAAGTTCTCCGGCCAGGTCCGCATCCGCTCGTAGAACAGCCGCCGGTTGGCGGTCGTCCGGGTGAACGCCACCTCGGTCAGCGGCTCGGCCCGCCCGATCAGGTCGGCGATCACGGGATGGCGCAGCTCCGCACGGGCGAACCGCGCGAAGTCCCCGGTGTCGGCGCTGGGTTCGCCGCCCCGGGTCCCGAACAGCGTGACCAGCCACCGCCCGTCCTCCACCGGCAGCAGCACCCCGCCGCGCCCCGGCTCACCGGTCCTCGGGTCGGGCTGGACGTTGACCACGGGGAACGCCTCGCGCGCCGCCTCCGGCGCCCGGAACAGCCGGCTCGCGTAGGCGATGCCGGAGTCCACCTCGCGGCGGCGCGGTTCGGGCAGCCCCAGCCCGGTCAGCCACCGCGCGGCGCGTGAGCCGCGTCCGGTGGCGTCGACGACGAGGTCGGCGTCCAGCACCCGCTCCCGGCCGCCGGCGCCGTCCCCGCCCGCCGGCCCGATCCGCACGCCGGTCACCGCAGCGGCCGTACCCGTGAGCGCGCGTGCCTCCGTGCGCTCCAGGACCTCGACGCGGCCGTCGGCGAGCACGGCGGCCCGGACCGTCGCGTCGAGCAGATCGCGGCCGGCCAGCAGCACGTGGTGGGACTCGGCCCACCGCCGGTACCAGCCGTAAGGCGACAGCGCGACCATGTCGGTGGTGACGGCCAGGCGCCGCACCCCGGCCTCGCGCAGCCGGTCGGTGATCCCCGGCACCAGCTCGGCGAGGGCCAGTGCCCCGCCGGACCACAGCTGGTGGGCGTGGCGGGCCTGGGGCAGTCCCCGGCGCGGCTCGGCCCCGTCGGGCAGCGTGTCGCGCTCCACCACGGTCACCCGGCCGACGACGTCCGCGAGGGCGCGGGCGACGAGCAGGCCGGCGAGGGAACCGCCGAGGACGACGGCGGTGGTGGGGCGGCCGGTCGCGGACCGCCCGTGCATGGGACTCTCGGACGTCAGACGCTCGGACGTCAGACGCCCGGGAGCGGGATTTTCGGGCGTGGGACGCTCGGGGTTGGCACTTTCGGCCGTGGCACTTTCGGCTGTGGAACGCTCGGGCGTGGGACTCTCGGACGTGGGACTCATGAACGCCAAACGCTGCTCTCTGCTGCCGGGGCCTGCTCATCAGGCGCTGCTGGGGCGGCTGCGTGGGCGCGGACGGCAGCCAGGTCGTCGGGGGCGCGCAGAGCCCGGGAGACCGCCCCGATCTCCTGGAGCAGATCCGTGGTGTCGGGCCGGACGGACCCCCCGCCGTCCGGTGTGCGGATCTTGCGGGCGGCGGCGTCCTGGACGGCCACGGCGGCGGCCAGCGCCTTCGCCCGGGGCTCCGGGAAGCCGAGCCGCAGGGCGGCGGCGTAGGCGCGCCGCAGCTGGTCCTCGTCGATGTGCCGGGCCAGCGCCAGCAGCACGTCCCGGATGTAGGTCTCACGGCGGATCAGCCGCAGTTCGGGCGTGGCGCGCAGGGCGAACGGGATGCCCGTGCCGTTGACCGTCCGCGTCAGCACGTACAGCGGGCGCAGCGCGCGGTGGGCCGCCCGCACCCGCCACCGGTCGTGCAGGAACTGGCCGGCGTGCGGCAGGATGAAGCCGGCCGCGACGAGGATCGCGGACAGGCAGGCGGCGAGCGGGGCCAGGTCGGTGCTCAGCCAGTCGAGGTCGCGCCCGGCCCACCGGGCCGCCACGGCGGTCAGCTTGAGCCCGTCGAAGACCAGGTTGAGGCCGTAGCCGATGACCAGGAAGACCAGCCCGGAGCGCAGCCAGGCGTCGAGCCCGTCGGTGCGCACCCAGTTCCAGATCAGCCGCGAGGTGATGAGGACGGCCACGCAGTGGGCGAGGAGGTAGAGCAGGATCTCCTCGCGCATGAACGGGGTGGTCGCGTAGTAGGTGTCGAGGTCCCGCAGCCGTTCCTCGGGCGCGTCCGCGAGGAAGAACAGCACCCACAGCGCGACGATCACCGCCGAGTAGCTGCTGATCACCCAGCGCATCGCGCGGCGGGTGTCGGGGGAGCGCTCGGACAGGCCGTTGCGCCAGGCGATGATGAGCAGCAGACAGGACCCGCAGAACGCCGTGAGCAGCGAATAGCACCAGGGCGCCGAGATGTTGGGCACGCCGGTGACCCGGTTGGTCCAGGCGATGGTCGTGGGCGCCACGAACACGAAGACCGCGCAGGCCAGCAGCAGCAGTCCGCCCACGGCGCGCAGCAGCGGGTCCCGCCACAGGCGGATGATGGTCGGCAGCTTGATGGCGAGCGCCACGCACAGCACGGCGGTCGGGATCCAGAAGGAGATGGCGAACCGGCCGAGCGGTGCGGCGGCGCCGGCGGACGCCAGCGCCGACGGGAGGAGGGTGTGGGTCACCGGGCCGCGCCCCCGCGCCCGCGGTAGCCCAGCGACCGCTGGACCCGGTGCGCGGCGTCCGGCCCGGCGTCGCCCGGCCCGCGCGGATACGTCCGTACGGAGGCCGCCAGCAGGTGTCCGAAGGTGTCGGCCTCGGCCTCGTCGGCCGCCCGGGAGCCGTTGCGGGCGGCCACCGTGAGGGCGACGTCCGGCCAGCCGGGCCGGGTGGCCAGCGCGTCGGCGGCGGCCGCGTGGTGGTGGCGGTGCCCGGCGTGCAGGTGCCACAGCTCATGGCCGAGGATGACCAGGCGCTGCACCTCTTCCGCCCGCTCCTCGACGATCACCAGGTCGAAGTCCTGGAACTCCACCCACAGCCCCGTCACGTCGAGTTCGTCGGGGAAGCGCTCGAAGCGCAGCTCTACGGGCCGCCCGCCGCGCAGGGCGCCCATCGCCGCGCACAGCGCCCGGCACAGCTCACCCATGTCGCCCGGCGGCCGGGGCAGGTCCCGCAGCCCGGCGGTGAGTTCGCGGGTCAGCGCGCGCATGGCCGGGCCGGTACGGGCCCGCCGCAGTGCGCCCGCGATGTCCATCAAGTCCCCCTTCTCGCCGTCCGGCGCCGGCCTGTTCGAGGTTACGCGGCAAGCCGGGGCCGCGTCACGGGTGTGTGAAAACCCGACGACCGTGGAGGCCGTGGTGGGAAGCGCTGCCGGAAGTCCTGCGGTGAGCATTGACGTCCGGCCGGATCGAATCTACGGTCCCGTTCGAAGTTACGGGCGAGATCCGATATCTCGAACCAACGTGCGTGACCCTTCGTCGCAGACCCACCACCCGGAAGGACACCATGCGAACCGCCCGCTTCACCCTCGACCCCGCCTTCAAGGTCGGCGAGGTCGACCCCCGCCTCTTCGGCTCCTTCGTCGAGCACCTCGGCCGCTGCGTCTACACCGGCATCTACGAGCCGGACCACCCGGCCGCCGACGACAACGGCCTGCGCACCGACGTCCTCGACCTGGTCCGGGAACTCGGCGTGACCGCGATCCGCTACCCGGGCGGCAACTTCGTCTCCGGCTACAAGTGGGAGGACTCCGTCGGCCCCGCCGAGGCCCGCCCCCGCCGGCTGGACCTCGCCTGGCACTCCACGGAGACCAACCGGTTCGGCCTGTCGGAGTTCATGGACTTCCTGCGCAAGGCCGGCCCGCAGGCCGAGCCGATGATGGCCGTCAACCTCGGTACGCGGGGCGTCGCCGAGGCCCTGGAGCTCCTGGAGTACGCCAACCACCCGGCCGGCACGGCCCTGTCCGACCTGCGCGTCACGCACGGCGACAAGGATCCCTTCGGGATCCGGCTGTGGTGCCTCGGCAACGAGATGGACGGCCCGTGGCAGACCGGGCACAAGACGGCCGAGGAATACGGCCGGCTGGCCGCCGAGACCGCCCGCGCGATGCGCCAGATCGACCCGCGCGTCGAGCTCGTCGCCTGCGGCAGCTCCGGCCAGTCCATGCCCACCTTCGCCGCGTGGGAGGCGACGGTCCTGCAGGAGACGTACGACCTCGTCGACCACATCTCCCTGCACGCCTACTACGAGCCGCACGACGGCGACGTCGACTCCTTCCTCGCCTCGGCCGTCGACATGGAGTCCTTCATCGAGAACGTCGTGGCGACCTGCGACCACGTCGGCGCCCGCCTGAAGTCCAAGAAGCGGATCAACCTCTCCTTCGACGAGTGGAACGTCTGGTACCAGTCGCGGTGGGAGGACCACGCCGAGGCCCACGACCCCGACGACTGGCCGGAGGCCCCCCGCCTCCTGGAGGACAACTACAGCGTCACGGACGCGGTGGTCTTCGGCTCCCTGCTCATCGCCCTGCTCCGGCACGCCGACCGCGTGACGGTCGCCTGCCTCGCCCAGCTGGTCAACGTCATCGCGCCCATCATGACCGAGCCGGGCGGCCCGGCCTGGCGTCAGACCACCTTCTTCCCCTTCGCGCAGGCGTCGAGGCACGGCCGGGGCGAGGTGCTCGACGTCCGCGTCGACTCACCGACGTACCGGACGGCGAAGTACGGCGAGACGGACCTGCTGCACGCCACGGCGGTCCGCGCCGAGGACGGCACGGTCACCGTGTTCGCGGTCAACCGCGGCCGCGGCGAACCGCTCCCGCTGGAAGTGGTGCTCGGCGATCCGCGCCTCACCCGGGTCGTCGAGCACACCGCCCTCGCCGACGCCGACCCGGACGCCCGCAACACCCTCGCCGACCCGGAGCGCGTCACCCCGCACCCGGTCCCCGGCACCACCCTGACGGACGGCACCCTCAAGGCGACGCTGGAGCCGCTGTCCTGGAACGTGATCCGGCTGGGGCAGATGCTGTGAAACACACGGTGTGAATGGCTGGAGTTGCCCCTGACCCCCACCGGCCGGGGCTCTCTACGATGCCCAACGCTCCCTGCCTTCACAGGATCCCCACGGATCCCGGTGGATCTCCACGGGTCCCGTGCGGCCGGGAGCGCAACCAGCCACCCCCCACTCACACCCTGGGAGAGCCCATGACCGGTGGACTCCTGCTGAGCGGCACCCTCGCCGCTCTGCTCACCACGGCGGTGACCTCCGCGCCCGCCTCCTCACCCGTGTTCGACGACCCGCCCCCGGACCGCATCGTCATCGACATCGCCACGGTGAACGGCTCCGGCTGTCCCGCCGGGACGGCCGCCGTCGCCGTCTCCGAGGACAACACGGCGTTCACGGTCACCTACAGCGACTACCTCGCCCAGGCGGGCGGCAACTCCTCCCCGACCGCCTTCCGCCGGAACTGCCAGCTCAACCTGGTCGTCCACGTCCCGCAGGGCTTCACCTACGCCATCGCCAGCGCCGACTACCGCGGCTTCGCCGCGCTCCAGCAGGGCGCCAGCGGAACCCAGCGGGCCTCGTACTACTTCCAGGGCTCGTCCCAGACGGCGTTCCGCAGCCACGTCTTCAACGGCCCCTACAACGACAACTGGCAGGCCACCGACACCACCGACTGGGCCCAGCTCGTCTGGGCCCCCTGCGGAGTGCTGCGCAACTTCAACATCAACACAGAGCTGCGGGTCAACGCGGGCACGACCGCCGCGGACAAGGTCAGCTTCATGACCATGGACTCCACGGACGGCGACATCAGCACCGTCTACCACATGGCCTGGAAGGAGTGCCCGGGCAAGACGGGCTGACACCGGCCCCGGCGAGCCGAGCGGACCCGCTCGGCTCGCCCTCAGCGGCCTTCGTGGCGCCCACGGCAGGGGATCCGGCTCCCGGGCTCCCGAGCCGACGGTCAGTCGGGAACGGAACCGGACACCGCCGCCCGCAGGATCACGTACAGCCGCTTCCCGCGCGGCCGGAACCCGACCCGTTCGTAGACCCGGCGCGAGCCCTCGCCCGAGTACTCCAGCCAGACCGAGCGGTTGCCCCGGTCGAACATGGTCCGGGCGAGCGTCGCCGTGACCGCGGCGGCCGTGCCGCGGCCCCGGAACGCGGGGCGCGTGCCCACCCCGGCCAGTTCGGACGTGCCGACGGCCGGCGCCGAGCACATCGCCGCGCCCGCGCAGCCGCCGCCGGGGGAGCGGACGTAGCGGACCGCCCCGCCGCCCTGCTCGGTGCGGCGCAACCGGGCCGCGCCCTCCGCGGAGGCGGGGAACTCGCCGCCGAACGCCTCGGCGAGGGCGGCGTCGATCGCCAGGTAGTCGGCGTCGCTGCGCGGGGCGATCACCTCCGGGCCGTCGTCGGGCGCGGTCAGCGTGTCCGGGGTGCAGATCAGGTACTCGTGCACGGCCTCGGTCGTGAACCCGGCCCGGCGCAGGGCGGGTTCGACACACGGGGCGGCGTTCGGGGCGAACTCCAGCCGGGGGGTGAGGCCGCGCTCGCGGAACGCCCCGATCAGCGCGGTGACGTCCCGGTCGGTGGGGTCGGCGCCGGGCAGCGGCGAGGCGTAGTTGATGTGGGGGCTGGTGGTCGCGGGGTCGAACCCCACGACGAAACCGCCGACTTCGGCCACCTCGGGGCGGCGGCGCAGGTTGGCGACGGCGAAGGTCTGGACGTCGATGTCCACGGTGGTGATGTCCTCACGTGACGCGAAAGGAAGGATGCGCGAGCGATCGAGTGATGCGGCCGCCGTGAGGAGGCGGAACAGAGCCAGGGCACCTCAGCGCCGACGGCGGCCGCTGCGGGACGCCGGGACCATCGGCTTCAGTCCTTCGGGGAGGTAGGGGCGCCGGGCGGCGCCTTCCGGGAGATCGAGGTCGCTGGACTCTCCCACACCGCCCGCCGTGCGCACAACGGCATTTCGGGGGTCCGGGGACCACCGGAGTTTCGAGAGTTTCGAAAGAAGGCGGGTGTTGGGCAGGGCGCGGTCCCACGGGCCGGTCCGCCCGCCCGCTCCCGCCGCCGGGAACTCCTTCCGGGCGGCGACGAGGCGGTCTGAGCGAGGCGGTCCGGGGACGGCGATCCGGGGACGGCGGGCAGGACGGCGTACCCGCCGTCCTCGGCCCTCGCTCAGGCGCCCGCCGCGTTCGGCCAGCTGCCCGCGTTGGGCCAGCCGGTCGCCGGGGCCGGAGTCAGCCCGTCGGTGCCGCGCACCTGCGCGGCGGTGAGCCCGCCCCGGGCCGGCACGCCCGGCGGGGTGGGCCCGGACAGCGGCACCTGGGCGGCGGTCATGGCCGGTACGGGGGTCATCTGCGCGGCCGGGGCCAGACCGGCCGCCGGGGAGGCCCCCGGCGCCATGGCGGCCGCCGGGGCGGCGAGCGGGGCGGGAGCAGGGGCCGGCGCCGGGGGCGGGAACGTCTGTGCCGCCGCCGGCATGGGCACCCCGGCACCGATGGACGGGGGCGAGGCGGGCGCCGGGGCCGGAGGCGGGGCCGCGGCGGCCGGGACGGGAGCTGGAATCGGGGCAGGAGCAGGAGCAGGAGCAGGAGCAGGAGCAGGAGCAGGAGCCGGGGACGGGGCAGGGGTGGGCGTGGGGTAGGGGGAGGCTCCGGCCGGTGCGGGCGCCGCCGCGGCCGCCGGCAGGGGCAGGCCGGGGCCGGAACCCGGGGCCGTGGCGCCGGCGTCCGGCGCGGCGAGGCCGCGCAGGCCCGCGCCGTTCGTGGCGCCGACCAGGCGGTCCACCGCCGCCGTGCCCGAGCTGTAGCTGGTCCCGGTGCCCAGCTCGGGCACGGCGGCTCCCCTCCTGGTCTCGTAGAGCACCTGCTCCAGGCCGGACACCAGGCGACGCACGTCCACCTGGGGGCGCACCACGAGCCGCAGGAAGCGACTGGACGAACCGATCTTGTTGCCGCACTCGCGGACCAGGATCCGGTGCTCGGTGAGCAGCCGGTCCCGCACCACGGTGCCCTCGGCGCCGACGGGCAGGCGCACGAAGAGGAAGTTGCCCTGGGAGGGGTAGACCGTCAGACCGGGCAGTGCCGACAGCTGGGCGGTCATGTCCAGCCGGTCGCGGCGGATCTGCTGGAGGCTCTGCGCGTACTCGGGTCCGTGCTCGCGCAGCATGAACACCACGTGCTCGGCGAAGGAGTTCAGGTTCCACTTCGGCAGCATCGAGCGGATCCGCCCGGCGAGGGCCGGATTGGCGACGAGGTAGCCGAAGCGCACGCCGTGCAGCCCGAAGTTCTTGCCGAGGCTGCGCAGCACGATCACGTTGGGCCGGATCATCGCCTCCTGGACGACGCTGGGCTCGGCCTCCGCGTCGGCGAACTCCAGGAACGACTCGTCGACGACCACCAGGTCCAGGTCGGTCATCGCGTCCATGAACTGCACGACCGACCGCTTGGGCAGGAAGCCGCCGTCGGGGTTGTTCGGGTTGCAGATGACCGCCGCCCGGGTCCCCCGGCTGCGGATGAACTCGGCGTACTGGGCGAGGTCCAGGGCGAAGCCGCTGGACTCCTGCAAGGGGAACATGTCGACCCGCTTGCCGGTCTCCATCGGCTGGTCCGTCCACCGGCCGAACGTCGGCACGGGGACGGCGACGGACTCCCGGACCAGCAGATGGTCGATCCAGGTGATCAGTTCGGTGGACCCGTTGCCCATCGCCACGGCCTGCGGCGGCAGCTGAAGGAGGTTGCACAGCTCGGCCGTGATGGTGTCGGCGCCGCTCGGGTAGTACGTGACGATGTCGCGCAGGCGGGCCGCCATGGCGTCCCACATCTGCGGGGTGGGGAAGTAGGGGTTGACCGGGATGCAGAAGTCGATCGGGCCGGAGCCGTCGCCCGCCGCCCGCGTCAGCGCCGCCATGGACGGGCTGTGCGCCGCGGTGCCGCGGAACAGCGAGGTGACGTTGTCGGCCATGGAACCTCCGGTTCTGGGTGGCCCGCGCGGGGGAGCGCGGGCCACCGGTCTATACGGAGGCCGGTGTGACGCCGTTCAACTCACCGGTCGACTCATATGACGAATCGCTGACTTCTGGCTCAGCGGCTGAACGAATGGACCGTCGTCGAGCGGTAGGTCTGCCCAGGCCGCAGCACGGTGGTCGGGAAGTGCGGCTGGTTCGGCGAGTCCGGGAAGTGCTGGGTCTCCAGGCACAGCGCGTCGCCCTGCCGGTAGATCCGACCGCCGGAGCCGACCAGCGTGCCGTCGAGGAAGTTGCCCGAGTAGAACTGCAGGCCCGGCTCGGTGGTGGCGATGCGCAGGGTGCGGCCGGAGGACGGGTCGCGGAGGGTGGCGACCCACTCCGGGCGCGGCGAGAGGCCCTTGTCGAGGACCCAGTTGTGGTCGATGCCCTTGCCGTACAGCAGCTGCTGGTGGGCCTCGCGCAGGTCCTCGCCGATGCGCTTGGCGCGGCGGAAGTCGAACGGGGTGCCCGCGACCGGCGCCAGTTCGCCGGTGGGGATCAGGCCCGAGTCGACCGGCGTGTAGCGGGAGCCGGCGATCTTCAGCTGGTGGTCCTCGACGGTGCCGCTGCCCTCGCCGGCCAGGTTCCAGTAGACGTGGTTGGTGAGGTTGACGACGGTGGCCTTGTCGGTGGTGGCCTCGTAGTCGATCCGCCAGTCGCCGTGCCGGGTGAGGGTGTACGTCACCTTCGTCCTCAGCGTGCCCGGGTAGCCCATCTCGCCGTCGACCGAGGTGTAGTGCAGGTGCAGGCCGACGTCGGAGCCCTTGGTGAACGGCTCGACGTCCCACACCCGCTTGTCGAAGCCCTTGGCGCCGCCGTGCAGGCTGTTGTCGCCGTCGTTGACGGACAGCTGGTACGCGGTGCCGTCGAGGGTGAACCGGCCCTTGCCGATCCGGTTGCCGTAGCGGCCGATCAGCGCGCCGAAGTACGGGCTGGAGGCGACGTAGTCCTCGATGGTGTCGAAGCCGAGGGAGACGTTGGCGTGGCAGCCGCGCCGGTCCGGGATCTCCAGGGACTGCACGATGCCGCCGTAGGACAGCACCCGCATCCGGGTGCCGCCGTTGGCCAGCGACCAGCTGTACACCTTGGTGCCGTCGGCGAGGGTGCCGAAGAGGGTCTTCACCGGGGTCCGGCCGCCGTGGGCGTGGGCCGTGCCGCCGAGTGTGGTCGCGGCGAGCCCCGCCGCCGCCGCGCCCGCGATGACCGTGCGTCTGTTCAGTTCCATGTAGCGGCTCCTGAGGAGGAAGGGCCCCGCCGTCTCCGGCGGGGCCCGAGCTGACTTACGAACCGGACTTGCGCTTGTTCCACACGTCGAAGCCGACCGCCGCCAACAGGGCCAGGCCCTTGATGACCTGCTGCCAGTCGGAGCCGACGCTGAGGAGGTTCATGCCGTTGTTCAGCACACCGAGGACCAGACCGCCGATGATCGCGCCGAGGACGGTGCCGACACCGCCGCTCATGGACGCGCCGCCGATGAACGAGGAGGCGATGGCCTCCAGTTCGTAGTTCAGGCCGGCCTTCGGGGAGGCCGCGTTCAGCCGGGCGGCGATCGCCAGACCGGCCAGGGCCGCGAGCGCGCCCATGTTCATGAAGACGAGGAAGGTGACCTTCTTGTCCTTCACACCGGACAGCTTGGCCGCCGGCAGGTTGCCGCCGATGGCGTAGATGTGGCGGCCGAAGACGGAGTTGCGCATGACGTAGCCGTAGCCGACCACCAGCACGCCGAGGATCAGCAGCAGGATCGGGGCGCCCTTGTAGCTGGCGAGCAGCAGGGTGATCGTCAGGACCGAGGCGATGATGATCGTCAGCTTGAGCAGGAAGAGGTTGAGCGGGGTGACGTCCAGCGTGAACTCCTGCTGGCGCCGGCGGTCCCGGACCTCCTGCAGCACCACGAAGACGATCACGGCGAGGCCGAGCAGCAGGGTGATGTTGTGGTAGTTCGTGTTCGGGCCGGCCTCGGGCAGGAAGCCGTTGCCGATCTTCTGCAGGCCGCCGGGGAACGGGCCGAGGGTCTGGCCCTCCAGCAGGATCTCCGTGAAGCCGCGGAAGATCAGCATGCCCGCGAGGGTGACGATGAAGGACGGTATGCCGAGATAGGCGACGAAGAAGCCCTGGGTGGCGCCCGCCACCGCGCCCATGGCGAGGCAGAGCACGACGGCGACCGGCCAGGGCACGCTGTGCTCGACGGTCAGCACGGCGGCGAACGCGCCGATGAACGCGGTGACCGAACCCACCGACAGGTCGATGTGACCCGCGATGATCACCAGCATCATGCCGATCGCGAGGATCAGCACATAGCCGTTCTGCAGGACCAGGTTGGAGACGTTGCGCGGCAGCAGCAGCTGGCCGTCGGTCCAGACCGCGAACAGGGCGACGATCAGACCGAGCGCGATCAGCATGCCGTACTGGCGCATGTTGCCGCGCAGGTTGGCCACGACCAGCTGCAGCAGGCCGGTGCCCGCCGGACCGTCGTCCCTGCCCGGCGGGGCCGACGCCGGCATCTTGGTCAGTTCGGTGCTCATCGCGTTACCTCTTTGTCCTTCGTCATCTGGCGCATCAGCACTTCCTGCGTGGCCTCGGCCCGGGGCACCTCGCCCGTCAGCCGCCCGGCGGACATGGTGTAGATGCGGTCGCACATGCCGAGCAGTTCGGGCAGTTCGGAGGAGATGAAGACGACCGCCTTGCCTTGCGCGGCCAGTTGGTCGATGACCGTGTAGATCTCGTACTTGGCGCCGACGTCGATGCCGCGGGTCGGCTCGTCGAGGATCAGCACGTCGGGACCGGCGTGGATCCACTTGCTGAGGACGACCTTCTGCTGGTTGCCGCCGGACAGCTTGCCCACCGGCTCGAAGACGGTCGGCGCCTTGATGTTCATGGACTTGCGGTACTCCTCGGCGACCTGCCGCTCCGCGTGCTCGTCGACGATCCCCCGCCTGGCCACCTTGCCGAGGGCCGTCAGCGAGATGTTGCGGTTGATGGTGTCGATGAGGTTGAGGCCGTAGTGCTTGCGGTCCTCGGTGGCGTAGGCGATGCCGTGCCCGACCGCCTCCGCGACGCTCCGGATGCGGATCTCCCGGCCGTCCTTGAGGACCGTGCCGCCGGCGTACCGGCCGTAGCTGCGGCCGAAGACGCTCATCGCCAGCTCGGTGCGGCCGGCGCCCATGAGCCCGGCGATGCCGACGATCTCGCCGCGCCGCACCTGGAGCGACACGTCGTCGACGACCTTGCGGTGCTGGTCGATCGGGTGGTGCACGGTCCAGTTGCGGATCTCCAGCGCCGGGGCCGCGCCCTCCTCGGGGTGGTGCGGCGTGCGCTCGGGGAAGCGGTGTTCCAGGTCGCGGCCGACCATGCCGCTGATGATCCGGTCCTCGGTCGTCTCCGGCGCCTTGACGTCCAGCGTCTCGATGGTCTGTCCGTCGCGGAGGATCGTCACCGAGTCGGCGACCCGGCGGATCTCGTTGAGCTTGTGGGAGATGATGATCGAGGTGATGCCCTGGGTCTTCAGTTCCAGGATCAGGTCGAGGAGCTTGCCGCTGTCCTCGTCGTTGAGCGCCGCCGTCGGCTCGTCGAGGATGAGCAGCTTCACCTTCTTCGACAGCGCCTTGGCGATCTCCACCAGCTGCTGCTTGCCCACGCCGATGTCGGCGACGCGGGTCTCCGGGTGGTCGTCCAGGCCGACCCGGCGCAGCAGTTCGGTGGCGTGCCGCAGGGTCTCGCGCCAGTTGATGAAGCCGCCCTTGGCGTGCTCGTTGCCGAGGAAGATGTTCTCCGCGAGGGAGAGGTAGGGCGACAGCGCCAGCTCCTGGTGGATGATGACGATGCCGTGCTGCTCGCTCGCCCGGATGTCCCGGAAGCGGACGACCTCCCCCTCGAAGAGGATGTCTCCCTCGTAACTGCCGTGCGGATGGACGCCGGAGAGCACCTTCATCAAGGTGGACTTGCCGGCGCCGTTCTCCCCGCAGATGGCGTGGACCTCGCCCTGCCGGACGGTCAGGGTGACGTCCGACAGCGCTTTGACACCGGGAAAGGTCTTGACGATCGAGCGCATTTCCAGGACGGGTCCCGCCATGGTCGTGCCTTCCAATCCGTAAGGGCCGACGCTTACTTGAGCTGGTCCGCCGTGTAGTAGCCGCCGTCGACCAGGACCTGGGTGTAGTTGGTCTTGTCGACGCTGACCGGCTTCAGCAGGTAGGCGGGGACGACCTTGGCGCCGTTGTCGTAGGTCTTGGTGTCGTTGGTCTCCGGCGTCTTGCCGTTGAGCGCCGCGTCGACCATGTTCGAGGCGACCTTGGCCAGCTCGCGGGTGTCCTTGTAGACGGTCATCGTCTGCTCGCCCGCGATGATGGACTTCACGGAGGCCAGCTCGGCGTCCTGACCGGTGACGACCGGCAGCGGCTTGGAGCCGGAGCCGTAGCCGTCCGACTTCAGCGCCGACAGGATGCCGATGGAGATGCCGTCGTACGGCGACAGCACCGCGTCGACGCGGGCGCTCTGGTACGACTTGGTGAGGATGTCGTCCATGCGCCGCTGGGCGGTGGCGCCGTCCCAGCGCAGCGTGGTGACCTGGTTGATCTCGGTCTGGCCGGACTTGACGACGAGCTTCTTGCTGTCGATGTACGGCTTCAGGACGCTCATCGCGCCGTTGAAGAAGTACTTGGTGTTGTTGTCGTCGTTCGAGCCGGCGAACAGCTCGATGTTGAACGGGCCCTTGCCGTCCTTCAGGCCCAGCTTGTCGACGATGTAGTTCGCCTGGAGCTCGCCGACCTTGCTGTTGTCGAAGGAGGCGTAGTAGTCGACGTTCGGCGTGCCGAGGATGAGGCGGTCGTACGCGATGACCGGGATGCCGGCGTCCTTCGCCTGCTTGAGGACGTTGTTGAGCGACTTGTTGTCGATCGCGGCGACGATCAGCGCCTTGACGTTCTGCGTGATCAGGTTCTCGATCTGGGAGACCTGCTGGTCGGGGTCGTCCTCGCCGTAGACCAGCTTGGTCTCGTAGCCCTTGGACTCCAGGTCCTTCTTGACGTTGTTGCCGTCGGCGATCCAGCGCTCGGAGGACTTGGTCGGCATCGCGATGCCGATGGTGCCGCCCTTGGCGGACCCCTTGTCCTCCTTGCTGCCGCCCTCGCTGTTCTGGCCGCAGGCGGTCAGGGTGAGCGCGAGGGAGGCGGCTCCGGCTATGGCGGCGAGGGCGGCTCTGCGAGTACGCATGATCATCATCCTTGATGTGGGTGGGGCGGGGTTCGGTCCGGGTGGTTCGGGGGCTGTCGGAGGGCCGGGCGGGAGGACCGAGGTGGCGTGTGTGGGATTGTGTTGGGCTGCGTCTGCTTTTGTGAAGCCGTGGTGTTCGAAACGTTATGCGGACGTTTCGAAACGCCTCAGCTCGCCCGGCCTGCGGGACCCGAGCGGCGCCATGTCGCCGTCGGCTCCGTGCCTGGCCAGCAGGTCCAGCGCCAGCCGGCCGCGCCGCACCCGCTCCTTCGCGGTGGACAGCGTCAGCTCGCGCATGTGGTGGCCGTACGGATAGATCCCCGGGGCCTTGGACAGGCCGAACTTCAGGTAGAGCGGGGAACCCCGCCGGATCAGCTCGGCGACCTCGTACATCCGGACATATCCGCCCAGATCGTCGGGTGCCTCGATGTACATGTCCATGGGCGCCGCGGACACCCTGCGGATCTCCGTGAGGTGGTCCAGCGTCAGATCGCTGGGCACGTTGATCGAGTCACCGCCGAGTCGTTCGTAGACGGCGAAGGACGCCGGGTTGACCGGCCCGATGAGCGCGGACACCTTGAGCGTGGTGTCCGCCGGCAGGATCCCGGCCGCCCGCGCCCGGTGCAGCGTCCACAGCACGCCCTCGTCGGCGACCAGGAGGCACTGGACGCCCAGCTCGGTCGCCCGGACCGCGTCCTCCACGCAGCCGGCCACGGCGTCGTGGCCCCGGGCGCGCAGCCCGGCCCCGCGTGAGTCGGTGCGCACCGATGCGCCGGTGTCCCAGGTGCCGCGCGGCCCGGTGAACAGGCAGAGCTCGATGTCCCGCTCGCCGGTGGCCTCCACCATCTCGGTGATCTCGGCATCGGTGAGCATCCAGACGCCGCTGCCCTGGCTGATCCGGTGGATCGGCACGTCGAGCCGCGAGGCTTCCTTGAGGACGACGGCCAGCGCCTCGGGGCCCTCGCACGAGGGGATCTCGGTGCGCCAGCGGCCGCCGCCCGGGAAGGAGTGGGGCGAGGCGTCGGCGGGGTCGAGGGCGGGCCCGCCCAGGCCGAGCGCGGCGAGCGCCTGCTCGCCGGGCCTGCGGGCTGCCGTAACGGGAGCGTCGGTCACAGGGTGTCCTTAGTGTTCGATATATCGGACGAGGTTCGCGGCTCAGGGTGCGGGGGGCTACGGAGGGGGCCGGCGCGGGCGCCGGGCTGTCGGGCGGGCGGCCCCGCGCGGGCGTGCGGCTAGGGACGCAGCAGTACCTTGCCCACCTTCGGATCGCCGGACCCCACCAGCTCGATGGCCTCCGAGAACTCGGCCAGCGGCAGCTCGTGGGTGACCAGCGGCAGCGGATCGAGCAACCCGGCGGCGAACACCCGTACCGTGTGCGACCAGGCATCCGGCGGCGCCCCGAAGACGGTGTGCACCTCCAGCTGCCGTACGACGAGATCGGTCGGGTCCAGACCCTCCGCGCCCGGCGCCGGGATGCCGGTCAGCACCAGCCGCCCGCCGCGCCGCAGCAGACCGGCGGCGGTCCGCGCCGCGGAGGCCGACCCGGCGGTCTCGACGACGACGTCGAAGTCGCCCGGCAGTTCCTGGTCCCTGGTCCGGAAGTCCGTCGCGCCGAACCGCCGGGACAGCGCCTCCCGGTCCCGCCGGGTGCCCACCACCAGCAGCTCGGCGGGCGAGCCCGCCCGCAGGAACTGCACGGCGAACATGCCCAGCGTGCCGGTGCCCACGACCGCGACCCGCTCGCCGGGCCGGGCGCCCGCCCTGAGCGCGGCGGCCGCGATGCAGGCGGCCGGTTCCAGCAGCGCGGCGGCGGTCAGGTCGGCGTCGTCCGGCAGCACGTGCAGCAGCCGGGCCGGCAGGGTCAGCGTGGCGGCCATGGCCCCCGGCTGGGTGAACCCGGTCTCCTCGTAGCCGTCCGTGCACAGCGTGGTCTCGCCGGCGTGGCAGCGGTCGCACACCTGGCAGTTGCGGAAGCCCTCGCCGACCACCTTGCGGCCCACCAGCGAGGCCGGCACCCCGGCGCCCACCGCCCGTACCGTCCCGGACCACTCGTGGCCGGGCGTCAGCGGGTAACGGACGTACCCCTCGGGCCGGTTGCCCTGGTACACCTCGCGGTCGCTGCCGCAGATCCCCACCGCGTGGACGCCGACCAGCGCCTCGCCGGGGCCGGGCTCGCGCGGGGTGTGTTCGACGAGCCGGTGCTCGCCGGGCGCCTCGACCAGGACCTCGGAGCTCACTTGGTGCCCTTCGGCTTGCGCTGCTCCCAGCCCTCGGCCCACAGGTCGAACCGGGCCTGCTGCTGCGGGAACTCGGCCGCCGCGTCGACGTCCAGCTCGACGCCGAGGCCCGGCGCGTCGGAGAGGTGGAAGCAGCCGTCCTCGGGGTCCACCTGCGGGGCGCCCTTGACGACCTTCTTGATCTCCGCGTCGGCGAAGTCGTTGAAGTGTTCGAGGACCTTGAAGTTGGGCGAGGTGAAACCGACCTGGAGGGAGGCGGCGGTGAGCACCGATCCGCCCACGTTGTGCGGGGCGACCAGCATGTAGTGGGTCTCGGCGGTGGCGGCCAGCTTGCGGGTCTCCCAGATGCCGCCGATGTGGCCGACGTCGGGCTGGATGATGTCCACGGCCTGGCTCTCGAAGAGCTCGCGGAACTCGATGCGGTCGTGGATGCGCTCGCCGGTGGCGACCGGGACGTCCACCTTCGCGGCGACCTTCTCCAGCGCCTTGAGGTTCTCCGGCGGGCAGGGCTCCTCCAGCCAGGCCGGCTTGAACGGTGCCAGCTCCTTGGCCAGCCGGACGGCGGTGGCGGGCGAGAACCGGCCGTGCATCTCCAGCATCAGCTCGGCGTCCGGCCCGATGGCGTCGCGCACGGCCTCGATCAGCGAGACGGCGTACAGGGTCTGCTCGTGGTCCAGCTCGAAGTGCCCGGTGCCGAAGGGGTCGATCTTGAGCGCCCGGTAACCGCGCTCCATGACCCCCTGGGCGGCCTTGTGGTAGGCCTCCGGGGTCCGCTCGGTGGTGTACCAGCCGTTGGCGTACGCCTTGACCTTGTCGGTCACCTTGCCGCCGAGCAGCTGCCACACCGGCACGCCCAGCGCCTTGCCCTTGATGTCCCAGCAGGCCATCTCGATGACGGCGATGCCCGACATCACGATCTCACCCGCACGGCCGTAGTCGCCGTACTTCATCCGGCGGACCAGGTCTTCCAGGGCGAACGGGTCGGAGCCCAGAATGTGGTTCGTCTCGGCCTCCCTGAGGTAGCCGATCAGCGCGTCGGTGTGACCCAGCATCCGGGTCTCACCGACGCCCGTGATGCCCTCGTCGGTGTGCACCTGGACATAGGTCAGGTTCCGCCAGGGGGTCCCGACCACATGAGTGCTGATTCCGGTGATGCGCACGGCAGTTGTCCCTCGCTGCTTCGTCGACGCTGTTCGAGATTTCGTCACACGTTCGAAATGCTGGCGTGACAGTAAGGATGGCGGGTGGGGGGTGTCAATGGGTCGAACACATAACGGTTTCGACAGTTTCGGCGGCATTACCCCGGCGGAGCCGATCGTTTCCCACACAACCTTCACAGGCGGCGCTAGGAACCCCGCCGGTCCGGAACTTAGTCTTCCCGCGTCATGGACTACTGCCACCCGTGCCGCAGGCACCTCAACGGCGCCCTCGCCTGCCCGGGGTGCGGCACCCCCTCCGAAGCGCTGCACGCGTACGCGCCCGAGTACGCGTACGCGTACGGAGAATCGCGGGGGGCGGGGTACGCGCAGGTGTCCCACGCGCAGGAGGCCCACCCGGCGGACGCGCCGAGGGTGCCCGCGCAGGCGGTGCGGGAGCCGGCCGCGGAGTACCCGGGCGACCGGTCCGGTACCGTGCCCGCCCCCGTCGACCCGGCGGCCCCCGCCCACGCGACCGCACCCACCGACCCCACCGCATCCACCGGTCCCACCGCTTTCACCGCCCCGACCGCAGCCGCCGCCCCGGCGGCCCCCGCCGATCCGGCCGTGTCCCCCCGCCCGGCCACGTCCGCCGGTCCGGACCCGGAAGGCCGGCCGGACCCGTCACCGGCAGCCGGAGGCGACGCGGAGCAGGACTGTGACGAGCCGCCCGGCCCCCGCGCCGCCCGGCGCGACCGCAAGGCCGCAGCACACCGAAGGCGCCGCCGCCGGGCCGCGCTGGTCGCCGCCGGCTTCGTGCTCGCGGCGGGCGGCCTCAGCCTGGCCGAACTCGGCATCGACGCACCGGGGTTCTCCTCCCCGAACCCGTCCACGAACGGCGGCGAGTCCGCCGAGATCGACGGCGACGACGCGACGGCCCCGGGCACCTCGCCCGGTCCGCAGGACAGCCCCCGGGACGCCGCCTCCGGAACCCCGGTCTCCGCCGGACCGTCCGCCTCCGACTCCGCGTCCCCCTCCGCCTCCGCCTCCGCCTCGCGCAGCGCCTCCGCGTCGCCGTCCGACGACTCCGGCGCGGACACCGGTGCGACGGCACCCGGCACCACCCCGACGGCTCCCGGTGCCACCGCGGGCCCCGCCCCGGACCCCACCCCCACCGCCGGCGACCCGCCCGCCTCGTCCCCGTCACCGAAGCCGTCCCCGTCGCAGACCTGCGACCGGTTCCTGTGGTGGTGCACCTGAACCCGGGCGTCCCCGCCCGCCGGCCTACGCCATCCGGGCTATCGGTGACACCAACGCCTCCTCGCCGCAGTTGAGTCGAACGGGTACACCTCGCCGTACCGATCTCAGACGGCTCACGACCTCGGCATGCCGGGCACCACCCAGGTGGGGGCGAGCCCCAGGGACGTGTCGGCGGGTCGCACAGGGTTTGATCATGATGGGACGCGCAAGCAGCGGTCTGGGTGAGGAGAGCGGATGGCAGAGCAGATCCACGGCACCGTGGTCGAGGGTTTCGAGGCGGTGCGAGAGGAGTTCGCCGCGTTCGTGGCGAGGGAACGGCCCGACTACGAGGGCCAGTTGTGCGCCTACGTACACGGCAGGCGGGTCGTCGACCTCTGGGCGGGGCAAGGGGTGGGACCCGACTCCCTGTACGGCGTCTTCTCGTCCACCAAGGGCGCCGCCCATCTGGTCGTCGCGCTGCTGGTCCAGGACGGCACGCTGGAGCTGGACCGCAGGGTGACGTACTACTGGCCCGAGTTCGCCGCCGAGGGCAAGGGCCAGCTGACCCTGCGCGACCTGCTCGCCCACCGCGCGGGGGTGGTGGGCGTGGACGCCGGATTCAGCCGGGAGGAACTGGCCGACGACCGGGCGCTGGCCGAACGGCTCGCCGACCAGCGGCCGTTCTGGCGTCCGGGCACCGCGTTCGGCTACCACGCGCTGGTCATCGGCGCGCTGTCCGGAGAGGTGGTGCGCCGGGCGACCGGCCGCACGCTGCAGGAGCTGTACGAGGACAGGGTGCGGGCGCCGTACGGCCTGGACTTCTTCCTGGGACTGCCGGCCGCGCACGAGCCGCGCTTCCGCTCCGTGCAGCCGATGGCGCCGACGCCCCGGCAGCGGGCGGAACTGGACGCGGTGCCGAGCGGCCCGCACACCCTGGGCTCGATCGCGTTCAACACCCAGGTGCCGGACCCGGCGGACCTGACGGACCACGCCAACTCCCGCACGGTGCGCGCCAAGGGACCGGCCTCGGCGGGCGGCGTCGCCTCCGCGCGCGGCCTCGCCGGGATGTACGCGGCGGCGATCGACGAGGTGGACGGGCGGCCCCCGCTGCTGAAGCCGGACACGGTCGCGGAGGTCGGGCAGATCCACTCGGTCGGGTACGACCTGGTCCTGCGGGCCCACAAGGCGTACGGCGTCGGCTTCCAGGCGACCGCCGAGACCTGGTACCCCTTCCTCGGTGCCGGCGCGTTCGGGCACAGCGGGGCCGGCGGCTCGCAGGCGTTCGCGGACCCGCGCAGCGGGCTGGCCTACGGGTACACCCGTCGCCGGACGGTGTTTCCCGGCGGGGCGGCACCGGAGAACGAACGGTTCGTGGCGGCGGTGCACCGGGCGGCGCAGGTCCGCTGACCGCGCACGGTGGAAGGCCGCACCCCACGTCCAAGGTGCGGCCTCCGTCGTACGCAACGAACGCGGTCAGGCGAGCGTCACGCTGATGTCGCCCCGCGTCGCCTTGGAGTACGGGCAGACCTGGTGGGCCTTCTTGACCAGGGTCCGGGCCGTCTCGGCGTCGACGTTCGGGATGTGCGCCGAGATCTCGACGACCAGGCCGAAGCCGTCGTCGTTCCTCCCGATGCCGACCTTGGCGGTGACGGTCGAGCCGGTGACGTCGGCGCCGTCCTGCCGGGCCACGACGCCCAGGGCACCCTGGAAGCAGGCGCTGTAGCCGGCGGCGAACAGCTGCTCCGGGTTGGTGCCGGCGCCGCTGCCGCCCATCTCGGCGGGCGGGTTCACGACGATGTCGAGCCTGCCGTCGTCAGTGGCGACGCGGCCGTCGCGGCCGTTCTCGGCGGTGGCTACGGCGGTGTACAGGACGTCGGACTGCTGAAGGGGCATGCGGTGGTCTCCTCCTCGGCCCGCCGCCGACTCGCGCCCACGATCGACGGCGGATTTCGGAAAGAACTTACCGCATGACGGAAAGATGGGGCCAGAGTCAGAGCTTGACGATCATCTTCCCGGTGTTGTCGCCGCGCAGGACGCCGAGGAACGCCTCCAGGGTGTTGTCGATGCCCTCGACCACCGTCTCGCGGTACTTCAGCGCACCCGAGGCGACCCAGGGGCCGACCTCCCGCACGAACTGCGGCTGCAGGTCGTAGTGGTCGCCGACCAGGAAGCCCTCGATGCGGCCGCGGGTCTGGATCAGCCGCGCGAGGTTGCGCGGGCCGGGCGCCGGCTCGGTGTTGTTGTAGACCGAGATCATGCCGCAGACCGCGATCCGTCCGCCCTCGTTGAGGGAGCCGATGGCCGCCTCCAGGTGGTCGCCGCCGACGTTGTCGAAGTACACGTCGACGCCGTCGGGGGCGGCGGCCCGCAGCTGCTCGCTCACCGGACCGTCCTTGTAGTTGAAGGCGGCGTCGAAGCCGTACTCCTCGACCAGCAGCTTCACCTTCTCGGCGGAGCCCGCGGACCCGATGACCCGGGAGGCGCCCTTGAGCCGGGCGATCTGGCCGACCTGGCTGCCCACGGCCCCGGCGGCACCGGAGACGAAGACCGAGTCGCCCTCCTTGAAGGCGGCGGTGCGCAGCAGCCCGGCGTAGGCGGTCAGGCCGGTCATGCCGAGCACGCCGAGGTACGTCGACAGCGGCGCGGCCTGCGGGTCGACCTTGACGGCGTGCTGGGCGTCCATCACCGCGTACTCGCGCCAGCCGGAGAAGTGCAGGACGTGGTCGCCGGCCGCGATGCCCTCCGCCTCGGAGGCGACGACCTCGCCGACCGCGCCGCCCTGCATCACCTTGCCCAGCTCGAACGGGGCGACGTAGGACTTGGCGGCGCTCATGCGGCCGCGCATGTACGGGTCGACGGACAGGTACCTGTTGCGCACCAGTACCTGGCCCGCGCCGGGCGCCGGGACCTCGGTCTCGACGAGGGCGAAGTCGTCGGGGGTGGGCCAGCCGACGGGACGGCTGAGCAGGTGCCACTCGCGGTTCTTCATGGGGGGAGCGCCTTCCGGTTTGCTTCAGTACCTGAAACAACCATGGAGGTGAATATTTCAGGTTGTCAAGTAAACGGTTATCCTGAAGCCATGGCCCCACCCCAGCAGACCCGTCGCCCCGACCCCCTGACCCTGGAGGTCGTCGAGCTCATCGGCGAGGTCGTGGCCCGCTACCACGCCGACTACGAGGAGGCCGCCGCCGGTCACTCCCTGACCGGCGCCCAGGCCAGGCTCCTCGGCCTGCTCTGCCTGGAGCCGCTGCCCATGCGCAAGCTGGCCCGGCGGCTCAAGTGCGAGCCGTCCAACGTCACCGGCATCGTCGACCGCCTGGAGGCCCGCGGCCTGGTCGAGCGCCGCCCGGACCCGGCCGACCGCCGTGTGAAGCTGGCCGCGGCGACGGCGGACGGCTGCCGCGTGGCACGGGAACTGCGCGAGTCCCTGCGCTTCGCCCGCGAACCGCTGGCCGGCCTCGACGACGGCGAACGCGAGGTGCTGCGCGGGCTGCTGCGGCGGATGCTGGACGCCTGAGCGGCGCCGCGTCGGCCCTACAGGCCCGCCCGGCTGCCGCGCCGTACGGGCCCGGTACAGCAGCGTCAGGTCACCCGGCGCCGCCGGCGGCGTCTCGAACAGCGCGCCGCTAGAGTTCCGTCCATGCGCGATCTCGGGGTGGGCTTCCGCCATCTGGTGGCCGGCCAGCGGTGGGTGACCCGGCACGGCAGGGCTTACGGGTTCGGGCTGCTGCCCGCCCTCATCACACTGGTGCTCTACTGTGCGGCACTGGTCGCGCTCGCCGTCTGGGGCGACGACCTCGTCGCCTGGGCGACGCCCTTCGCCGACGACTGGGCCAGCCCCTGGCAGGGCCTCTTCCGCGGCCTGCTCACCGCGGCGCTGTTCGTCCTCGGCCTGCTGCTCGCCGTCCTCACCTTCACCGCCGTGACCCTGCTCGTCGGCCAGCCCTTCTACGACGCCCTGTCCCAGGCCGTCGACCGCGACGTCTCGCCCGACGGCACCGCGCCCCAGTCCGGGCGGCCGCTCTGGCGCGAACTGTGGATCTCCGCCCGGGACAGCCTGCGGATCCTGGCGCGGGCCGGGCTGTGGGCGCTGCTGCTGTTCGCCGCGGGGTTCATCCCCTTCGCCGGGCAGAGCGTCGTACCGGTCGTCGGGCTCTTCGTCACCGGGTTCTTCCTCACCGAGGAGCTGACCGCGGTGGCCCTGCAGCGCCGACGCGTCGACCTGCGCGACCGGCTCGCCCTGCTGCGCGCCCGCAAGACCCTGGTCTGGGGCTTCGGCACGCCCCTGGCGCTCGCCTTCCTCGTCCCGTTCGTCGCCGTGTTCCTGATGCCGGGCGCCGTCGCGGGCGCCACGCTCATGGCCCGCGACCTGCTCGGCGAGGAGACCGGGGAGCCCGAGGACGCCGGCGACGGCACGGACGGCGACGACCGCGACAGCCCGCCCACGCTCACGAAGGATCACTCGCCCTGGTGACCGGGGTGCCCGCGTAGCCGTCGTCACCGGGCCGGCCGTCACCGCCCCGGCGCCGGCTCCGCGATGAGCGTCCGCCCGGCTCCGTCCCGGCCCCGGCGTCAGCCTCGTCCCGGCCCCGTCGCACCCGGCGACCGCGACGAGCGAGGAACGGCCTGTGCGGCCGGCCCGTCGCCCGGACGCCGGACCCGCGCCGCCGTCTCCCGCAGCTCCGCCACGAACCCCTCCGCCGCCACGAACTCCTCCGCCGTCGCGTCCCGCGCCCGGCCGCGGAGCGTCGCCGCGTACACCGCCCGTGCGGGGGCGCCCTCGGCGACATCATCAGCATCCGCACCTACCTCACGGACATCGACGGCCTACCCGAACACGGTGCCGTCCGCCGCGAGTTCCTCACCGGCACCCCGCCCACGAGCATGACCTTCGAGGTGCCCCGGCTGTTCCGCCCCGAGGCGGTGATCGAGATCGAGGCCGTGGCCGCCGTACCGCCCGCCGAGTGATACTGCCCCCATGAAGACGGCCAACCTGGGTGTCCTGTTCCTCGTCGAGCTCGGCGCCCTGGGGGCCGCCGCCTACTGGGGGGCCACCGTCGCGTGGCCGCTCGCCGTCGCCGCCCCGGTGGTCCTCGCCGCGCTGTGGGCGCTGTTCGGCTCGCCGCGCGCCCGGTACCGGACCAGTGGCGCGGGCCGGGCCGGCTTCGAGGTGCTGTGGTTCGGGGCGGGAGTGGCCGCCCTGGTGGCCGCCGGCGCTCCCGGCTGGGCCCTGGCCCTCGCGCTCACGTGCGGGGCGAGCAAGGCGCTGGCCGTCCGCTGGGGGCAGTGACCGACCCCGGCGGCAACCCTCCTCATGTGTGAGGGAGTCGTACGAAACTCGGCCGGAACGGCCATGCAGCCGTCCGGCGGCGGCTACCGTCGAGGGCAGCCCCGGCCGGGGACCTGACCCCTGGCCGGGGCTCGTGGCGTCCACGGCCGTGAGTCAGCGCACCCCGAAGCCGTACACCGTCTCCGAGCGGTAGACCTGACCCGGCCGCAGCACGGTGCTCGGGAACTCCGGGCGGTTGGGGGAGTCCGGGAAGTGCTGGGCCTCCAGCGCCACACCCGCCCCGGGAACCAGCGGCTCCGGCAGATGGTCCCCGGTGTAGACCTGCAGGCCCGGCTCGGTCGTCGCCACCGTCAGCACCCGCCCGGACGCCGGGTCGCACAGCTCCGCGACCTCCACCGCCGCGGCCGTGACGCCTTTGTCCAGCACGAAGTTGTGGTCGTAGCCGGTGCCGAGCTTGCGGGCCGTGCGGAAGTCGAAGCGGGTCCCGGTCACCTCCGCGAGCGCACCCGTCGGGATCAGGTCCGCGTCGACCGGCGTGTGACGGGAGGCCGCCAGCCGCAGCTCGTGCCCGGCGGCGTTCCCCGAGCCGGACAGGTCGAAGTAGCCGTGGTGGGTGAGGTTCACCACGGTCGGCGCGTCCGTGACCGCCTCGTACGCGAACCGCAGCGCGCCCGCCGCGTCCAGTGTGCAGGTCACCGCCACCTCCAGCCGCCCGGGGAAGCCCTCCTCACCGTCCTCGGCGACCCGGCTCAGCCGCACCCCGTGCTCGACCGGCTCCACGTCCCACACCCGCTTGTCGAAACCCCGCGCGCCGCCGTGCAGCGAGTGGGGACCGTCGACGGGCTCCAGGGCGTACGCCACGCCGTCCAGCCGGAACCGGGCGTGCGCGATCCGGTTGGCGTACCGGCCGATCAGGGCGCCCAGGAAGGGTTCGGGGGTGGCGAGGTAGCCGTCCAGGTCCGCGAACCCCAGCACCACGTCCGCCGTCCGCCCGTCGCGGTCCGGGACCTCCACGGACTGCACGATTCCGCCGTACGACAGGATCCGCACCCGGGTGCCCGCCCGCTCCAGCGTCCAGCGGTGCACCGGCGTGCCGTCGGAAAGTGTTCCGAAGTGTTCGCTCATGGGCGGAACTCTAGGTCAGTCCGCCTTGGCCGTGACATGACGGTAAGCGATCTCCGCCAGCCGCGCCTGGCCGTTCTTGCTGGGGTGGAACCAGTCCCAGTGGCTCAGCTGGTCGGTGCCGAACCGGTACTCGTACACGGCGCCGTCGTCGAACCGGCACCGGCGGTCCTTCGCGCACACCTGCGACAGCACCCGGTTGTAGTCCTCCACCCGCCGCTGCACGGTCGCCCGCCGCAGCGTCGCCGCCGAGTCCAGCGCGTCCGCGTCGCCCAGCATCGAGGGACACACACCCAGCTTCCACACCTGTTTGCCCAGCGGATTGGTGCGCCCCTGGGACCACAGCCGCTTCAGGTTCGGCACGCTGGCCACGTACACCTGTGCGCTGGGCGCCGTGCGCCGCAGCGTGCTCATCGCGCGCTCGAAGTCCGCCCGGAAGTCCGCCACCGGGGTCATCGCCTCCGGCGAGGCGCGACACGCGTCGTTGGCCCCCGCCATCACCGTGACCAGCCCCGGCCTGCGCGCCGCCGCCCGCGCCATCTGGCCCGGCAGGTCCGCCATCCGGGCGCCGGTCGCCGCGTAGTTCCAGCTGTGCGTGGCCGCCCGCGCCTTGCCCAGCAGCCGCACCGCGAGACTGTTCACCTCGCTGCTGGCGCCCGTCGCCCAGGACACCTCCGGGCAGTCCGTGAGAATGCCGCAGGCGTCGAATCCGCGGGTGATGGAGTCCCCGACGGCCGCCACGGAGGCGGGGCTGGCGTCCCACAGCGAGGACGGCGACGCGGACGGCTTCGCCTGCCGGGCCGGGGTGCCCGTGGGGCCGGGGGAGTCCCCGCCCACCGCGTCGCAGCCGGCCAGCCCGACCACCGCCGCCGTGACGACGGCCACCGCCCGCACCCGCGGGTTCCGCTTGAGCATCCCTCGCCTCTCCCTCGCCTCGCCTCTCCGCACCACCGGGCCGGGCGGTCGACCGGCCCCACCCATGACAACGTCCGAGGGTTCCCGCCCCGGCCCCAGAGCCCACAAGATGCAACGCGGCACACCCGTACACGCGTCCCCCCGGGTGAATGGCGGGCGTTTCGCGGCACCGGGACCGACGGTACGTCACACTCCTTGAGCCGCCGCAGGGTAGCCTCGCCATCAACGCGGCTGCTGCCATGACCGCAGCCACCCCGGCCCGCAAGACGACCCGCCTGCCCGGAGGTCCCGGTGACGACACGTGGAGTTCTGTACGTGCACTCCGCGCCGCGCGCGCTGTGCCCGCACGTCGAGTGGGCCGTCGCCGGGGTGCTCGGCACCCGCGTCAGCCTCGACTGGATCCGCCAGCCCGCCGCCCCCGGCACCTGGCGCTCGGAGTTCTCCTGGCTGGGCGAGGCGGGCACCGCCTCCAAGCTGGCCTCCGCGCTGCGCGGTTGGCAGCTGCTCCGCTTCGAGGTCACCGCCGAGCCCTGCGCCGCCGCCGAGGGCGAGCGCTACAGCTGCACCCCCGACCTCGGCATCTTCCACGCCGTCACCGGCATCCACGGCGACATCCTCATCCCCGAGGACCGCCTGCGCGCGGCCCTGCTCCGCAGCCAACGCGGCGAGACCGACCTTGAGGGCGAGTTGTCCAAGCTGCTCGGCAAGCCCTGGGACGACGAACTGGAACCGTTCCGGTACGCGGGCGAGGGCGCGCCCGTGCGCTGGCTTCACCAGGTGGTCTGAAAGACCCTGAGGGGCAGCGCGGCTCAGGGGCGCGGGGAACCGCGCGAGCAACCCACCAGGACCCGCACCCGGCATCCGACGGGCGAGACAACGACGAGTGGCCCGGCCTCACCGAGGAGCCGGGCCACAAACCGTCGGAGCGGCGCCGTCAGACCGTACGGAACGCCAGCACCACGTTGTGCCCGCCGAACCCGAACGAGTCGTTGAGCGCGGCGATACGGCCCTGAACGGGCAGCTTCCGGGCCTCCCCGCGCACGATGTCCGCGTTCGCCTCCGCCTCGGGGTCGAGACGGTCGACGTTGATGGTCGGCGGAGCCACCCGGTGGTACAGGGCGAGCACGGTCGCGACCGACTCGACGCCACCGGCACCGCCGAGCAGATGACCCGTCATCGACTTGGTCGCCGACACCGCGATGTGGTCGGTGTCGTCGCCGAACACCTTGCGCAGCGCCTTCAGCTCGGCCACGTCACCGGCCGGCGTCGACGTCGCGTGCGCGTTGACGTGCACGATCTCCGCCGGGTCCAGGTCGGTGCGGTCCAGCAGGTTCTGCAGGGCGTGCGAGATGCCCCGCCCCTCCGGCTCCGGCTGCACGATGTCGTGCGCGTCGGCCGAGATGCCCTGGCCGACCGCCTCCGCGTACACCCGCGCGCCGCGCCGGGCCGCGTGCTCGGCGGACTCCAGGACGATCACACCCGCGCCCTCGCCGAGGACGAAGCCGTCCCGGTCGACGTCGTAGGGGCGCGAGGCGCCCTGCGGGTCCTCGTTGTTCTTGGACATCGCCATCATGTTGCCGAACGCGGCGATCGGCAGCGGGTGGATGGCGGCCTCCGTACCCCCGGCGACGACGACGTCGGCGCGGCCGGTACGGATCATCTCGATGGCGTAGCCGATGGCCTCGGCGCCGGACGCGCAGGCGGAGACCGGCGTGTGCACGCCCGCGCGGGCGCCCACCAGCAGACCCACGTTCGCGGAGGGGCTGTTGGGCATCAGCATCGGCACGGTGTGCGGGGAGACGCGGCGGACGCCCTTGTCCTTCAGCACGTCGTACTGGTCGAGGAGGGTGGTCACGCCGCCGATGCCGGAGGCGATGACCGCACCCAGGCGGTCGGGGTCGACGGAGCCGTCCTCGCCCGCCTTGCCGGTGAACCCGGCGTCCTTCCAGGCTTCCTGGGCCGCGACCAGCGCGAACTGCGCCGAGCGGTCCAGCTTGCGGGCCTGCGGCCGCGGGATGACCTCGGTGGGCTCCACGGCGACCGGGGCCGCGATCTTGACGGCCTGTTCGGCCGCCCAGTCCTGCTCCAGGGGCTTGACGCCGGACTTGCCGGCGACGAGGCCCTCCCAGGTAGAGGCTGCGTCGCCACCCAGCGGTGTGGTTGCGCCGATACCGGTGACGACCACGGTGCGATTGGTCGGGCTCACGGGAAATCTTTCTCCAACGTTACGAGGATCAGCGGCGCCACCGCCGGGTGGCGGGGCAGGCAGCCAGCGGCTGGATCAGCCCTGGTGCTTGAGGATGTATTCGGTCGCGTCGCCGACCGTCTTGAGGTTCTTCACGTCCTCGTCCGGGATCTTCACGTCGAAGCGCTCTTCGGCGGCGACGACGACCTCGACCATGGACAGCGAGTCGACGTCCAGGTCGTCGGTGAAGGACTTGTCCAGCTGGACGTCCTCAACCGGGATCCCGGCGATCTCGTTCACGATCTCGGCGAGACCGGCGACGATCTCTTCCTGAGTGGCGGCCATGTCGGCGCTCCTTCGTAGATGTTCCAGAGGGTGTGGCGGTGTACACCGTGCCAGACCGCATGATCCGGCACGGAGTGCCTAGGGGAGGGTAACGACCGTCGCGGCGTACACGAGACCCGCCCCGAATCCGATGACGAGCGCCGTGTCGCCGCTCTTCGCCTCGCCGGTCGCCAGGAGCCGCTCCATCGCGAGCGGGATCGAGGCGGCCGAGGTGTTGCCGGTGGTGCGCACGTCGCGGGCGACCGTGACGTGCTCCGGCAGCTTGAGAGTCTTCACCATCGAGTCGATGATCCGCTCGTTGGCCTGGTGCGGGATGAAGACGTCCAGGTCGGCGGGGCTGATGCCGGCCGCGTCGAGGGCCTGCTGGGCGACCTTCGCCATCTCGAAGACGGCCCAGCGGAACACCGCCTGGCCCTCCTGGGTGATGGCGGGGAACCGCTCCACCGCGCCGTCGCGGTAGTCCGTCCACGGCACGGTCTGCTTGATGGTCTCCGACTTGTCGCCCTCGGAACCCCACACCGTCGGGCCGATCGCCGGCTCGGTGGCCGGGCCGACCACGACGGCGCCCGCGCCGTCGCCGAACAGGAAGGCCGTCGCGCGGTCCTCCAGGTCGGTCAGGTCGGACAGCCGTTCCACGCCGATGACCAGGACGTACTCCGCGGAGCCCTCCACGATCATGCCCTTGGCGAGGGTCAGGCCGTAGCCGAAGCCCGCGCAGCCGGCCGAGATGTCGAAGGCGGCGGCCTTGTCGGTGCCCAGCTTGTCGGCGATCTCGGTGGCGACGGCCGGGGTCTGCTTGAAGTGCGAGACCGTCGAGACGACCACGGCGCCGATCTGCTCGGCGGTGATCCCCGCGTCCGCGATCGCCTTGCCGGCCGCCTCCACGGACATGGCGCCGACGGTCTCCTCGTCGTTCGCCCAGTGCCGGGTCTCGATGCCGGAGCGGGAGCGGATCCACTCGTCCGAGGAGTCGATGTTCTCCAGGATGACCTCGTTGGGCACCACCCGGGTGGGCCGGTAGCCGCCGACGCCGAGGATGCGCGCGTACGGGGCGCCCTTGCTGGGTGTGATCTTCGCCATCGGGGCTCCTTGTCAGGCGTGCTCGGCGATGAGCTCGCGAGCGGCGTCCAGATCGTCGGGGGTCTTCAGCGCCAGGGTCTTCACCCCGGGCAGGGCGCGCTTGGCCAGGCCGACCAGGGTGCCACCGGGGCAGACCTCGACGATCGCGGTCGCGCCGAGCTCCTTGAAGGTCTCCATGCACAGGTCCCAGCGGACCGGGTTGGCGACCTGGCCGACCAGCCGCTCCAGCACCTCGGCGCCGGTGGCGACGGTCCGCCCGTCCTTGTTGGAGACGTAGGTGAAGTTCGGGTCGGCGGGCGTCAGGGCCCCGGCGGCCTCGGCCAGCGCCTCGACGGCCGGGCCCATGTGGTGCGTGTGGAAGGCGCCGGCGACCTTGAGCGCGACGACCTTGCGGACGCCCTCGGGCTTGTCCTCCTCCAGCGCGGCCAGCTGCTCCAGGGTGCCCGCGGCGACGATCTGCCCGGCCCCGTTGATGTTCGCCGGGGTCAGGCCCAGCTTCTCCAGGTGGGCGATCGACGTCTCGGGGTCGCCGCCGAGCAGCGCCGACATGCCGGTCTCGGTGATCGCGGCGGCCTCGGCCATCGCCAGACCTCGCTTGCGCACGAGCGTCAGGGCGGCGGTGTCGTCGAGGACGCCCGCGAAGGCGGCCGCGGTGATCTCACCGACGCTGTGTCCCGCCACGGCGCCCGGCGCGCCCGCCGCGTCAGCGGCTGAGGTCGCGGTGCCGAGTGCCGAGGCGGACAGGAGCCCGGCGGCGACCAGCAGCGGCTGGGCGACGGCCGTGTCCCGGATCTCGTCCGCGTCGGCCTTGGTGCCGTAGTGGGCGAGGTCGAGGCCGATGGCGTCCGACCAGGCGGCGACGCGGTCGGCGGCACCGGGCAGTTCGAGCCAGGGAGTCAGGAAGCCGGGCGTCTGGGCGCCCTGGCCGGGAGCGACGAGTACGAGCACTCTCACACTCTCTCTTGGGGACGGCCACGGCCGCCCGTGGGGACAGGGACGAAGAACAGCAGGGGGTTTTGTGGAGCCCCGACAAATACCTACGCCTGGGGATCCCCGTCGGCAAGACGCCCCAGGATCAGTGCGATCCGCAGCGTGAACGCCGAGCGTACATCGGACGGCGACCAGCCGGTGACGTCAGTCACACGTCGGAGCCGGTAGCGCACGGTGTTGGGATGCACGAACAGCATCCGCGCCGCACCCTCCAGACTGGACGCCTGTTCGAGGTAGACGGAGAGGGTCTCCAGCAGCGCCGACCCCGCCTCCTCCAGCGGTCTGTAGATCTCCTCCACCAACTGCTCGCGCGCGCTGGGATCACCGGCGATCGCGCGCTCCGGCAGCAGATCGTCCGCCAGGACCGGACGGGGCGCGTCCTGCCAGGCGGAACAGGCCTTCAGACCGGCCGCGGCGGCCTGCGCGGACCGGGTCGCGGTCAGCAGGTCGGGGACCACCGGCCCGGCCACCACCGGCCCCACGGCGAACGGCCCGATCAGGGACTTCGCCACGGCCAGCGGGTTGTCGCTGCCGCCCGCGATGACCACCAGCCGCGCACCCAGCACGCCCGTGAGCACCTGGAGCTTGGCGTGCCGGGCGGCCCGCCGGATGGCCTCCACGGTCAGTTCGGAGTCACCGTCGGGGGCGTTGCCCAGCACCACGCACACGTGCTCCGGCGCGTTCCAGCCGAGCGCCGCGGCCCGGGACACGGCCCCCTCGTCCGCCTCCCCGCTGAGCACCGCGTTGACCACCAGCGACTCCAGCCGCGCGTCCCAGGCACCGCGTGCCTCGGCGGCCTGGGCGTACACCTGCGCGGTGGCGAAGGCGATCTCCCGGGCGTACACCAGCAGCGCCTCGCGCAGCACGCTCTCGTCGCCCGGGGCCGCGACCTCGTCGATCGCGCTCTCCATGACCTCGATGGTGGTGCGCACCATCTCCACGGTCTGGCGCAGGGTGATGGCCCGGGTCAGCTCGCGCGGGGCGGTGCCGAACACATCGGTGGAGATGGCCTGCGGGGCGTCGGGGTGCCGGAACCACTCGGTGAACGCCGCGATGCCGGCCTGCGCCACCAGACCGATCCAGGAACGGTTCTCCGGGGGCATCGCCCGGTACCACGGGAGGGTCTCGTCCATGCGCGCGATGGCCTGGGCGGCGAGCGCTCCGGAGGACTTCTCCAGCCGTTTCAGGGTCGCGGCGTGCGCATGCACACCGGGCATCGGGGGTTCGGTCTTGCTGGCTTCGGGTTCGGGCACGGGACAAGACTGCCTTATCGGGCCGACCCTGTGTGGAGCCGGGTCGCAGGTGAGAGCTCCACGACACCCGGGCCCCGGCTACCGTGGGGCACGTGATGGACGTACGGCGCGCCGACGAGCGCTACAGGGGCGGGGACCCGGCGGCCGGGATCGACACCCGTCACGCCTTCTCCTTCGGGCCCCACTACGACCCGGACAACCTCCGCTTCGGCGCGCTGATCGCCTGCAACGAGGAGCGGCTCGCCCCCGGCGCCGGCTTCGAGGAGCACCCGCACAGCCATACCGAGATCGTCACCTGGGTCGTCGAGGGGGAGCTGACGCACCGTGACTCCACCGGCCACGAGACCCGGGTCCGCCCCGGCGACGTCCAGCGGCTGAGCGCCGCGTCGGGAGTACGCCACACCGAGCGCAACGCCGGACCGGAGCCGCTGACGTTCGTGCAGATGTGGCTGGCCCCGCTCAGCCCCGGCGGCGAGCCGTCGTACGAGCTGGTGCCCGGCATCGCCGACGCCACGCCGTACGCCCTGCCCGCCGCCGGCGCGCTGCTGCACGTGCGGCGGCTGGGCACCGGCGAGCGCACCGCGCTGCCGGACGCGCCCCGCGTCTACGTCCACGTCGTACGCGGCACCGTCGGGCTCGGCCCGCACCGGCTGGGGCCGGGGGACGCGGCGCGGGCCGCCGACGAGAAGGAGTTGGAGCTCGCCGCCGTCGGCGGCCCGGCCGAGGTGCTGGTGTGGGAGATGCGGGGCTGAGCGCGGTCAGCTGTCGGTGGGTTCCTCGGCGTTGCGCCAGATCGTGAGGTCCACCGTCACGTAGTTGCTCGGGTCGCTCGCGGGAGCCGTGCCCTGGTAGGTGACCAGGGCGATGTGTCCCGAGCCGGTATGCACGCAGAACTGACTGCCTTGGGACAGCTGTGACAGCGAGATCCGCTCGGCGTACCGGGTCTCCTCGCGGCAGGTCTTCAGAGAGCCTGGTTGAGCGTTGTTCAGCAGGACCACTTTCTCGCCCTGGCTGCCGAGCTCCTTGCCGTAGAGCGAGTCGTAGTAGAGGTCGGCATCATCGTTGTTGTAGGGAGTCCCGTCCTCGAGCGGTTTCGGCGGTGAGTCCGCGAAGCGGACGTAGTAGTCCATGGGGATGTTGATCGCCTTGAACGTTACCGGCTTCGGATCCGGCACGGGCTTGGGATCCGCTCCCGTTCCGGTGTTCGTGGTGCTGTCGCCGCTGCCGTCCGTCGAGGAACTCGCGGAGTCGGCGGTGTCGTCGAGAGTGCCGATGAACGACGCGCAGCCGCCGATCCACACCAGCCCCGCCACCACCGCGATGGTGTAGCCGATCCACCTGCTCCTCTTCTTCGGCGGCGGCAGCGGCTGCGGCCGCCACCCCGGCTGCGGACCGAACGGCGGCTGCGGCGCGGTCGGCGGACCGAACGCGGGCCGGAACTGCGGCTGAGCCGCCGGGGGCGGGTACGCGGGCCCGGGCGGTACGTGCGCGGCGGGCGCCGTCGGGACCACGTGGACCGGGGGCGCGGTCGGCGTGGGCGGCGTCGCCGGCGCCGGGGGCGTGTCGGGCCGGGTGACGGGGGCGGTGGGCGCGGACGCCTGCGGGGCGACCGTGGGGGCCGCCGCGAGGGCGGCGGACGCCGACACCCGCTGGGTGATCTGCTCGGTGATCGCCGCCGGCAGCCAGGAACCGGACTGGCGCAACGGGGTTGGCGACGCCTCCTGGCACAGGGAGATGATCTCGGCGGGGGAGGGCCGGTCGGCGGGGTTCTTCGCCAGGCAGCGCGCGATGAAGCCGAGCTGCCCGGGCAGCCCGCTGAGATCGGGCTCCTCGTGGACGATCCGGTACAGCACGGCGTGCGAGGGGCCGTCGCCGTACGCCCCCTGCCCCCGTGCCGCGAAGGCGGCGACCTGGCCGAGGGCGAAGAGGTCCGAGGCGGGCTTGATCTCCGCGCCGGCGGCCTGCTCCGGCGACATGAAGGCCGGGGTGCCGATGGAGACGCCGGTACCGGTCAGCGCGGTCGCGTCGGCGGCGCGGGCGATGCCGAAGTCGATGACGCGGGGGCCGTCGCCGGCCAGCAGCACGTTGGACGGCTTCAGGTCGCGGTGCACGATGCCCGCGCCGTGGATCACCGACAGCGCCTCCGCCATCCCGGCGAGCAGCAGCAGGACGGACGGGACCGGCAGCGGGCCGTGCTCGCCGACGGCCGACGCCAGCGAGGGTCCGGCCACATAGGCGGTGGCGAGCCAGGGCAGGTCGCCCTCGGTGTCGTAGTCGATGACGGGGGCGGTGTACAGCCCCTGCACCCGCTGCGCGGCCTCGACCTCCTGCCGGAAGCGGCGCCGGAACTGCGGGTCCTCGCTCAGCTCGGGCCGGATCGTCTTGAGGGCGATCGGGTGACCGCCCGGCGTGTACGACAGGTACACCGTGCCCATGCCGCCGGAACCGAGCCGCGCGGCGAGCCGGTACGCCGCCACGGAGGCCGGGTCGCCGGCCTCCAACGGGCGGAACTGTCCGCCCGGTTCTACCCCTGCCATTGCTCCCCCGAAGTCCCTGGGTGCCGCTGTGCAGAGGGAGGTTAGCCGAGGCGGTCAGCGGCCGGTGGCGGCAGCCCCGCTCTCCGTGAGCACCGCGTCCGTGAACGGCGGCCACGCCTCGGTCGCCCACGGCCCGAACGCCCGGTCCGTCAGGGCGACACAGGCCAGCGAGGCGTCGGGGTCGACCCACAGGAACGTGCCGGACTGCCCGAAGTGCCCGAACGTGCGCGGCGAGGACGAACTTCCCGTCCAGTGCGGCGACTTGGAGTCCCGGATCTCGAACCCCAGCCCCCAGTCGTTGGGGTTCTGGTGTCCGTAGCCCGGCAACACGCCCTTGGTGCCAGGGAACTGAACGGTCATCGCCTCGGCCACGGTCCGCGGGTCCAGCAGCCGGGGCGCCTGCACCTCCGCCGCGAACCGCAGCAGATCGTCCACCGTCGACACCGCGTCCTTGGCCGGCGATCCCTCCAGCGACGTCGACGACATCCCCAGCGGCTCCAGCACCGCCTGCCGCAGGTACTCCGCGAAGGGGATGTCGGTCGCCTTCGCGACATGGTCCCCGAGCTGCTCGAAGCCGGCGTTGGAGTACAGCCGCCGCTCTCCGGGCGCCGAGGTCGCCCTGTGCTCGTCGAACGCCAGCCCCGAGGTGTGCGCGAGCAGATGCCGCACGGTCGCCCCCGCCGGCCCGGCCGCCTCGTCCAGCTCGACCGCCCCCTCCTCGTACGCCACCAGCACGGCGTACGCGACGAGCGGTTTGGTCACCGAGGCCAGCGCGAACCGCTGCCCGACGGGCCCGTGGGTGCCGAGGACGGTCCCGTCGGCCCGCACGACACCCGCGGCAGCGGAGGGAACCGGCCAGTTCTCGATCAACGCGAGGCTCTTGAGCGACATGCGGTCGAGCTTAACGGGGGCACGGCGACGGCAATCCACTTGCTTGGAGCGCACTCCAAGGAAATAGCGTGGAGGGCATGACGGTGATGCAGAGCACCCCCGTGACAGCCGAGCAGAGCAGCCCCAGCCGCGTCGACATCTGTTCCGGCCCACCGCCCCGCCACCCCCGCCCCGACGGGCAGGACAGCTACACCATCAGCGAGGTCGTCGCCTTCACCGGCCTGACGGCGCACACCCTGCGCTGGTACGAGCGCATCGGCCTCATGGCCCACGTCGACCGCTCGCACACCGGCCAGCGCCGCTACAGCAACCGCGACCTGGACTGGCTGGACCTGGTCGGCAAGCTGCGGCTGACCGGTATGCCGGTCGCCGACATGGTCCGCTACGCCGAACTCGTCCGCGAGGGCGACGGCACCTACGCCGAGCGCTGCGCCCTGCTGGAGCAGACCCGGCGGGACGTCCGGTCGCGGATCGCCGAACTGCAGGACACGCTCGCCGTCCTCGACCGCAAGATCATGTTCTATTCGGACGCCACGCGCGCGTACGAAACGGAAAGGACCGCCCGATGACCGACACCAGGATCCCCACCACACGCCTCGGCGCCGGCGGCCCCGAGGTCGGGGTCCAGGGCCTGGGCTGCATGGGCATGAGCTTCGCCTACGGCCCCGCCGACGCCGACGCGTCCCGGGCCACCCTGGAGCGCGCCCTCGAACTCGGGATCACCCTGTACGACACCGCCGACGCCTACGGCGCCGGGGAGAACGAGCGCTTCCTCGCCCCCTTCGTCAGGGCCCACCGCGACGAGGTCGTCATCGCGACCAAGTTCGCGCTCTCCATCCCGCGGGACGACCCGTCCAAGCGCGTCATACGCAACGACGCCCCCTACATCCGCCAGGCCGTCGAAGCCAGCCTGCGACGCCTCGACGTCGACGTCATCGACCTGTACTACATGCACCGGCGCGACGTGAACGTCCCGATCGAGGAGACCGTCGGCGTCATGGCCGAGCTGGTGCGCGAGGGCAAGGTCAAGCAGCTGGGCCTGAGCGAGGTCACGGCCGACGAGCTGCGCGCGGCGCACGCCGTGCACCCCGTCGCCGCCGTCCAGTCGGAGTGGTCCCTGTTCAGCCGTGACATCGAGGCGAAGGTGGTGCCGGCGGTCCGCGAACTCGGCGTGACCCTCGTGCCCTACTCCCCGCTCGGCCGGGGCTTCCTCACCGGCGCCTTCACCAACGCCGAGACCGAGCTGACCGCCGACGACTTCCGGCGTCAGCAGCCCCGCTTCACCGGCGAGAACGCGGCGGCCAACGCGGCGCTCCTGGAGCCGGTGAAGGCCGTCGCCGAGGCCCATGACGCGACGCCGGCCCAGATCGCCCTGGCCTGGGTCCAGCAGCAGGCGGGCGTCCACGACCTGCCCGTCGTCCCGATCCCGGGCACCCGCAAGCCGAGCAGGGTGGAGGAGAACGCGCGGGCCGCGACCCTGCGGCTGACCGACGAGGAGCTGGCCCTCCTGGAGCCGATCGCCTCGAAGGTGGCCGGCGACCGGTACGCGGACATGGCGTTCACCTCGGCCGGCCGCGAGTGACCTGACCCGCCGGGGTGTTCACCGTCCCCGGACGGCGGCGAGCACCGCCGCCGCGAACGGCAGCGACTCGTGCACCACCCCGTACCCCAGCCCGAACACCACGGCGGCCGGGTCCTGATCGGCGGGACCCGGCCGCTGCGCGACGTCCGCGCCGCGCAGCCGCAGCCGCAGATACCCCTCCAGCAGCTCCGGCGACCGCCATTCCACGTCCGCGACCTCGGCCACCGGGAAGCTCTGGTCGCCCGCCTTCCACTTGGCGGACGAGGCTCCCGTCCAGAACCACCGGAACCGTATGGTCCGCCCGTCGAACGACGCCTTCCCGTCGTACGCCTTGAACGACACCGGCACCTCGGGCGCCGCCACCAGGAACCGGTCCACCGGACCGGACTCGGTGAGCAGCCCCTTCAGCTCGTCCGCGTAGTACTCCGCGAGCAACTCGCGCTCCGCGGGCAGCACCAGCCGGTAGGGATCGCCGGCCTCCTTCAGCTGACCCGCCGCCGCCTCCATCAGCGGATCCGCCCCGGGCCGCGGCTGGGCCCGCAGTACGACCGTCCCCCGCTTGCCCGGCTCCAGCGCCACCGACTCCAGCGCGCTCAGCGGAATCCGCCGCTCCCCCAGCGCGGAGAACAACCTGGGCGTGCGCAAGCCCCGTTCGTAACGGATGAGGACGGAGTCGGACTCGAACTCCCAGGCTGCGTGAAATCCGGCCAGTACGTCACCCATGCGGCTCATCGTATGCGGGACCGGCACGTTCGTCCCCTCCTCGCGCACGCCGCGGTTCCTGCGGTCTCTACGCGCGTCCGACCGCAGTGGTGGCGGACAAACCCTCCCGGCAGGCGCCGGCTCCGCTCGCGCACCGCACCGAACGGTATGCGCCAGTGCCGATGTCGGCGAGGTTGCGCAGACTGTCCGTGCCCGGCACGAAGTACCCCGCGTGGCCCCTGGCCTCGTGCGCCGACAGCACCCGCGCGCCGAACACCTCCGACACCGGGTCCTCGCCGTGTCCGAGCCCGCCGAACTCCATGTACGGCACGTCCTGGATCCAGTCGTCCGCGTCCCGCATCGCCCACACCCGGGCGGAGGTGCCGAGGTCGGCGGCCTTGCCCGCCCGCATCCCGGGACTGCCCGCGACGGCTATGTCGGCCACCCGGCCCGGCATCGAGCGCGCGGCCACACCGCACACCACCGAGCCGTAGCTGTGGCAGAACACCGAGACGGGCGCGCTGCCGGGCAGGGCGTGCAGCAGTGCGTTCAGCCGCACGGCCCCGCTCTCGGCGCGCATCGCGGTGGCCGATTCGATGCCCAGCCCGGCGGGTGCGGTGTAGTCGGCCCACGCGATCACGGCCGTGCGGGTCGTGGGGCTCGCCTCGCGCTCGGCCGCGTACAGCGCCTGGGCCATGCCGACGGGGGCGGAGTACCGGCGGTCGGTGCGCTGGAAGGTGAGCAGGTCGGTGTCGACGCCGGGGACGACCACGGAGATCCGCTGGGCCGCGGAGAGGTTGCCGAAGACCTCGGCGACCCGGCCGGCGCCCTCCGGGTCGAAGGCGAGGATCTGCCGCCCGGCGTCGCCGAGCGCCTCGAAGCGGTGCATCCGGCGGACCGCCTCGTGCTGCCCGGCGGGTGTGAGCCGGCCGTCGTGCGTCCGGACCCGCTCCGCCCGTACCGCCCGGACGAGCGCGGTGCGGTTGGCGCGGTAGCGCAGCTCGACGGGGGCGCCGTTCATGTTGCCGACGGCGAGCGGGTAGCGGGCGGCGAGCGAGGCGCGCTGCTGCTTGGTGAGCGTGGCGAAGAAGCGGGCGATCAGGGCGGGTGCCGCGTCCGGGTCGGGCAGGTCACGCCCGTCGATCCGGCCGTCCGCCCAGGCGGAGCGGGACGCCTGCAGCGCGGTGGGGTCGCGGTGGTGACGCAGCGCGGTCCAGCCGGTGGTCGCGAGCATCACGAACACCACGGCCAGCGCCAGCAGCGTTCGTGTGGCACGGGGGTGGGGGGTCTCGAAGGAAATCACTGGGACGACACACTAGGAGAACGGGAGGGTCTCGGGAGAACCGAGTGACAGGGATCACGTTTCGGTTCGCGCGGAAACGGGTTCGGCCCGGGCGTCGCGCGGCGAATTCCCCTATCAGGGTGACAAGGCTAAAGGCCCCTCGCCTCCGGCACACGCCCCGGGTCACAGTGGGTCATGCCACGGCCTGCGGCGCGCTGCCGGAGGGGGACAGCGCGCCGCGGGCCCGGGGACGCCACCGCCCTCACGACTCGACCGCCTCGACACGGCTGCCGGACAGCGCCGCCACCTCCGCGCGCAGCGCCCGCACCTCCTCGGTGAGCGCCTCGATCGCCTCCCGGTGCAGCCGCTCCTCCACGTCGTCCTTGTCGAAGCGGGCGATGAACCAGGCCGCGATGTTCGCGGTCACCACACCGAGCAGCGCGATCCCGGACAGCATCAGACCGACCGCCAGCAGCCGTCCCAGCCCGGTCGTCGGCGAGTGGTCGCCGTACCCCACCGTCGTCATCGTCGTGAACGACCACCACAGCGCGTCACCCAGCGTGTGGATGTTCCCGTGGGGTGCGTCCCGCTCCACCGACAGCACGGCCAGCGAGCCGAACATCATCAGACCCACGACCGCCCCCGCGACATACGTCGTCAGCTGTATCTGCGACGCCATCCGCGCCCGCCGTCCCACCAGCAGCAGGGTCGAGACCAGCCGGAGCAGCCGCAGCGGCTGCAGCAGCGGCAGCGCCACGGCGCACAGGTCCAGCCAGTGGGTGCGGACGAACGTCCACGGGTGGCGGCTCAGCGCCAGGCGCATCAGGTAGTCGAGCGCGAAGGCCGCCCACACCAGCCACTCGACCGCCGTGCAGACGCGCGTCAGCGTGTGACCGGCCGAGGTGTCCACGATGGGCACGGCGTAGGCGACGGCGAACAGACCGGACAGGACGAACAGGGGGCGTTGGGTGAAGTGTTCCCATCGGACCTGCGGTGACTGTTCCTTCATGCCCCGCATCGTAAGGAACGCGTGCGGGCGGCGGGGGAGGACCGGTGGCCCGCCCCCGCCGCCCGCACGCGCGCCGTCGGGCTCTAGGCGTCGCCGCCCGCCGCCCCCGGGTCGGCGGCCGCCACGTCCAGCAGCTGGTAGCGGTCGATGGCCTGCTTCAGTACGGACCGGTCGACCTTGCCCTCCTTGGCCAGCTCGGTCAGCACCGCCACCACGACCGACTGCGCGTCGATGTGGAAGAACCGCCGGGCGGCACCCCGGGTGTCCGCGAAGCCGAAACCGTCCGCGCCGAGCGACTGGTACGGCCCGGGCACCCACCGCGCGATCTGGTCCGGAACCGAACGCATCCAGTCGGACACGGCCACGAACGGACCCTGCGCACCCGACAGCTTCCGCGTCACGTACGGCACCCGCTGCTCCTCCTCCGGGTGCAGCAGGTTGTGCCGCTCGACCTCCACCGCCTCGCGCCGCAGCTCGTTCCACGAGGTCGCCGACCAGACGTCGGCCCGCACGTTCCACTCCTCGGCGAGGATCCGCTGCGCCTCGATCGCCCAGGGCAGTGCCACACCGGAGGCCATGATCTGCGCCGGGATCGCGCCGCCGGTGCCCTCGCTGAAGCGGTAGACGCCCTTGAGGATGCCCTCGACGTCCACGTTCGCGGGCTCGGCCGGGTGCTGGATCGGCTCGTTGTAGACGGTGAGGTAGTAGAAGACGTCCTCGCCGTGCGGGTGCTCGGGGGAGCCGCCGTACATCCGGCGCAGGCCGTCCTGCACGATGTACGCGATCTCGAAGCCGAACGCCGGGTCGTAGGCGACGCAGGCCGGGTTCGTCGACGCCAGCAGCTGCGAGTGGCCGTCCGCGTGCTGCAGACCCTCACCGGTCAGGGTCGTCCGCCCCGCGGTCGCGCCCAGGACGAAACCGCGTGCCAGCTGGTCGGCCATCTGCCAGAACTGGTCGCCGGTGCGCTGGAACCCGAACATCGAGTAGAAGACGTAGACCGGGATGAGCGGCTCGCCGTGGGTGGCGTACGCCGAACCGGCCGCGATCAGCGAGGCCGTGCAGCCGGCCTCCGAGATGCCGTCGTGCAGCATCTGACCGGTCGGGGACTCCTTGTAGGCGAGCAGCAGCTCGCGGTCCACCGCCTCGTACTGCTGGCCCAGCGGGTTGTAGATCTTCGCACTCGGGAAGAACGAGTCCATGCCGAAGGTGCGGTACTCGTCCGGCGCGATCAGTACGAACCGCTTGCCCAGCTCCTTGTCCCGCATGAGGTCCTTGAGCAGCCGGACGAACGCCATGGTGGTGGCGATGGACTGCTGACCGGAGCCCTTCTTCACAGTCGCGTACGTCTTGTCGTCCGGCAGGGCCAACGGCTTCGACCGGACGACGCGCGTCGGGACGTACCCGCCGCACGACCGGCGCCGGTCGTGCATGTACTGGATCTCCTCCGAGTCCCGGCCCGGGTGGTAGTACGGCGGCAGGCCGGACTCCAGCTCCTTGTCGGCGATCGGCAGGTGCAGCCGGTCCCGGAAGCGCTTGAGGTCGTCGACCGTCAGCTTCTTCATCTGGTGGGTGGCGTTGCGGCCCTCGAAGTTCGGGCCCAGCGTCCAGCCCTTGACCGTCTTGGCGAGGATCACCGTGGGCTGGCCCTTGTGCTCGACCGCCGCCTTGAACGCCGCGTAGATCTTGCGGTGGTCGTGGCCGCCGCGGCCCAGCATCAGGATCTGGTGGTCGGACATGTTCTCGACCATCGCCCGCAGCCGGTGGTCGTCACCGAAGAAGTGCTCGCGGATGTAGGCGCCGGTCTCGGTGGCGTACGTCTGGAACTGGCCGTCCGGCGTGGTGTTCATCCGGTTGACCAGCACGCCGTCGCGGTCCTGGGCGAGCAGCGGGTCCCAGCTGCGGTCCCAGATCAGCTTGATCACGTTCCAGCCGGCGCCGCGGAACACCGACTCCAGCTCCTGGATGATCTTTCCGTTGCCGCGCACCGGGCCGTCGAGCCGCTGGAGGTTGCAGTTGACGACGAAGGTCAGGTTGTCCAGGCCCTCGCGGGCGGCGATGGACAGCTGGCCCAGCGACTCCGGCTCGTCCATCTCGCCGTCGCCGAGGAAGGCCCACACGTGCGACCTGCTGGTGTCGGCGATCCCGCGCGCGTGCATGTAGCGGTTCATCCGCGCCTGGTAGATCGCGCCGATCGGGCCGAGCCCCATCGACACCGTCGGGAACTCCCAGAAGTTGGGCATCGAGCGCGGGTGGGGGTACGACGACAGCCCGTCCGGCGCCTTGGAGTGCTCCTGGCGGAAGCCGTCGAGCTGCTTCCCGTCCAGCCGGTCGAGCAGGTACGCGCGCGCGTAGATGCCCGGCGAGGCGTGCCCCTGGAAGAAGACCTGGTCCCCGCCGTCGCCCTCGTCCTTGCCCCGGAAGAAGTGGTTGAAGCCCACGTCGTAGAGGGACGCCGAGGAGGCGAAGGTGGCGATGTGGCCGCCCACGCCGATGCCGGGCCGCTGGGCGCGCGAGACCATCACGGCGGCGTTCCAGCGGGTCGCGTTGAGGATCCGGCGCTCGATCTCCTCGTTGCCGGGGAAGAACGGCTCGCTCTTGGTGGGGATCGTGTTGACGTAGTCGGTGCTGCGCATCTCGGGCACGGCCACGCGCTTCTCGCGGGCCCGCTCGATCAGTCTCAGCATCAGGTAGCGCGCCCGCTCCCGGCCGCGTTCGTCGACGGCGGCGTCGAGGGAGTCGAGCCACTCCTGGGTCTCTTCGGGATCGAAGTCAGGTACCTGACTCGGAAGGCCGCCAATGATGATCGGATTGCGATCGGATCCGGAAGCCACGCTGTTCCTTACCTGTCAGAGGGCACCCGCGGGGGCCACTTTCCGGTATGCCTGCACCGTCCCCCATCGTGTACCCCGGCGAGGCCGAACGGCATCTCTACTCTGGGGTAACCAGGACCTCCTACCCGCGGGCGGTTCCCAAACACGCAAACGGGGCAGATAGGTGTGGTGCGCGTCACCTCTGGTACTCGCATCACCCTGACGGTTGGGGCGAGACGGCCGGAATCGTCACCGTTTCGGCGGTCTGAACCGCCGGGTACTTGCGCGATCCGCCCCGCCCGTGTGGACTACGGCCAATGCTTCGCGCACGCGCGTGGCTGAGATTCCCCCAAACCCTGGACGGGTTCGGGGGCACCCCCATCCAAGACATGATCAGGAGGCAACCCGTGAGCGCGACCGCGGACCACGCGGAGGAGCGGACGAACCCTGCCGCCAGGCTGGGGTTCCAGCCCGGGCAGGTGGTCCAGGAGATCGGCTACGACGACGACGTCGATCAGGAACTCCGCGAGGCCATTGAGGGGGCCATCGAGGGAGACCTGATGGACGAGGACTACGACGACGTGGCCGACGCCGTTGTGCTGTGGTTCCGGGACGACGACGGCGACCTGACGGATGCGCTGGTGGATGCCACCACGTACATCGAAGAAGGCGGCGCGATCCTGCTCCTCACACCGAAGACGGGCCGTTCCGGCTACGTGGAGCCGAGCGACATCTCGGAGGCCGCGACCACGGCCGGCCTGACGGCGTCCAAGAGCGTCAGTGTGGGCAAGGACTGGAGCGGCAGCCGGCTGGCCACGCCGAAGGCGGCCAAGTCCAAGAAGTGACCCGCGCCGGACGGGCCGGTACCCACCGGCCCGTCCGAGGGCGTGCGGTGGTCACTGCGTAGGGTGGACGCGACCGTCACCCGAGCAGCCTCCACCGAAAGGGTTCACCCACGATGGCCATCCAGGTCGGCGAGAAGGCCCCCGACTTCGAGCTCAAGGACAACCACGGCGCCACCGTGAAGCTGTCCGACTTCCGCGGCAGCAAGAACGTCGTCCTGCTCTTCTACCCCTTCGCCTTCACCGGTGTGTGCACCGGCGAGCTGTGCGAGGTGCGCGACAACCTGCCGCAGTTCTCCGACCGCGACACCCAGGTCCTCGCCGTCTCCAACGACTCCATCCACACCCTGCGGGTCTTCGCCGAGCAGGAGGGCCTCGACTACCCGCTGCTCAGCGATTTCTGGCCGCACGGCGAGGTCTCCCGGGCCTACGGCGTCTTCGCCGAGGACAAGGGCTGCGCGGTGCGCGGGACCTTCGTCATCGACAAGGAGGGCGTGGTCCGCTGGACCGTCGTCAACGCCCTGCCGGACGCCCGCGACCTCAACGACTACGTCAAGGCGCTCGACACCCTGTGATTCATCGGGGCCATGCCCTGTGTGGGGCGGGAACCCGTCACTAGGATCGGATCGTTGATCCGATATCCGAAGCACGACGGGGCTCCCGCCCCCGGACACCAATGGAGGACTCGTGGGAGTCAGCCTCAGCAAGGGCGGCAACGTATCGCTGACCAAGGAGGCCCCCGGCCTCACCGCGGTCATCGTCGGTCTGGGGTGGGACGTGCGCACCACGACCGGCACCGACTTCGACCTGGACGCCAGCGCGCTGCTGCTGAACAACACCGGCAAGGTCGCCAGCGACCAGCACTTCGTCTTCTTCAACAACCTCAAGAGCCCGGACGGCTCCGTCGAGCACACCGGTGACAACCTCACCGGTGAGGGCGAGGGCGACGACGAGCAGGTCAAGGTCGACCTCGCGAACGTCCCGGCCGACGTCGAGAAGATCGTCTTCCCGGTCTCGATCTACGACGCCGAGAACCGTCAGCAGTCCTTCGGCCAGGTGCGCAACGCCTTCATCCGCGTCGTCAACCAGGCCGGCGGCGCCGAGATCGCCCGCTACGACCTCTCGGAGGACGCCTCCACCGAGACCGCCATGGTCTTCGGTGAGCTCTACCGCCACGGCGCGGAGTGGAAGTTCCGTGCCATCGGCCAGGGCTACGCCTCGGGCCTGCGCGGCATCGCCCAGGACTTCGGCGTCAACGTCTGACGCGTCCCCGTCCGACCCGGGCGGCGTGTCCGACACGTCAACGTCCGATCCGGGCGGCGTTCTGCCGCCCGCACCGTCCGGCGCCGCACCGTTTACGGGCGGCGCCGGACGCGCAGGACAACCGAAGAAGCACCATGGCACCACCAAGGGGAGGACCAGCATCATGGGCGTCACGCTCGCCAAGGGAGGAAACGTCTCCCTGTCCAAAGCCGCGCCGAACCTCACACAGGTGATGGTCGGGCTCGGCTGGGACGCGCGCTCCACCACCGGAGCCCCCTTCGACCTCGACGCCAGCGCGCTGCTGTGCGACGCCGGCAACCGCGTCCTGGGGGACGAGTGGTTCGTGTTCTACAACCAGCTCAAGAGCCCGGACGGCTCGGTGGAGCACACCGGCGACAACCTCACCGGTGAGGGCGAGGGCGACGACGAGTCGCTGCTGGTCGACCTCGCCAAGGTGCCGCCCCAGTGCGACAAGATCGTCTTCCCGGTCTCGATCCACCTGGCCGACGAGCGGGGCCAGGCCTTCGGCCAGGTCAGCAACGCCTTCATCCGTGTCGTCAACCAGGCCGACGGCCAGGAACTGGCCCGCTACGACCTCAGCGAGGACGCGTCCACCGAAACCGCCATGATCTTCGGGGAGCTCTACCGCTACCAGGGCGAATGGAAGTTCCGGGCCGTGGGACAGGGGTACGCGTCGGGGCTGCGGGGCATCGCTCTAGACTTCGGGGTCAACGTTTCGTAAAGCCGGGTACGGCGACGGGGGTGACCCTCCTCCGGACGTGGCCCCGGTGGGGGGACCCCCATACAGGATTGGGTAGCCAGTGCTTCTGAGAACCTTCGGCTGGTCGTTCGCGGTGACCGCGATCGGCCTCGCCGCTGCGGCCTTCTTCGGGGGGTGGGAGGCCTTCGGTATCGTGGCGATCCTCTCCATCCTGGAGATCTCGCTGTCCTTCGACAACGCGGTCGTCAACGCCGGAATCCTGAAGAAGATGAACGCCTTCTGGCAGAAGATCTTCCTCACGGTCGGCGTGCTCATCGCGGTCTTCGGCATGCGGCTGGTCTTTCCCGTCGTCATCGTCGCGATCAGCGCCAAGATGGGCCCGATCGAGGCCGTCGACCTCGCCGTGAACAACAAGGACCGGTACCAGGAGCTCGTCACCGACGCCCACCCGGCGATCGCCGCCTTCGGCGGGATGTTCCTGCTGATGATCTTCCTGGACTTCATCTTCGAGGACCGGGACATCCAGTGGCTGCGCTGGATCGAGCGCCCCCTCGCCAAGCTCGGCAAGGTCGACATGCTGTCGGTCTGCATCGCCCTGATCGTCCTGCTGATCACCGCCTTCACCTTCGCCACCCACGCCCACCAGCACGGCGGCTCACACGTCGACAAGGCGCAGACGGTGCTGATCTCCGGCATCGCCGGTCTGATCACCTACATGGTCGTCGGCGGCCTCTCCGGCTACTTCGAGGACAAGCTGGAGGAAGAGGAGGAGCGCGAGCACGAGGAGGAGGAAGAGGCCGAGCGCACCGGCAAGAAGAAACCGGCCGTCGTCCTGGCCGGGCAGGCCGCGTTCTTCATGTTCCTCTACCTGGAGGTCCTGGACGCCTCCTTCTCCTTCGACGGCGTGATCGGCGCCTTCGCCATCACCAACGACATCGTCCTGATGGCCCTCGGCCTCGGCATCGGCGCGATGTACGTCCGGTCGCTGACCGTGTACCTGGTCCGCCAGGGCACCCTCGACGACTACGTCTACCTGGAGCACGGCGCCCACTACGCGATCGGCGCGCTCGCCGTGATCCTCATGGTCACCATCCAGTACCAGATCAACGAGGTCATCACCGGCCTCGTCGGCGTCGTCCTGATCGCCTGGTCCTTCTGGTCCTCGGTCCGCCGCAACCGCGCCCTCGCTCAGGCCGAGGGAAAAGCGGCGGGCTCGGACGAGAAGGCTGAGGTCTCGTCCGGGGTGTGAACCGGGGGTGTGACCACCTCCCGTGTGAGGAACGCTCTGAGCGGGGCGGCCGGCAGGACGGGTCCTGCCGGCCGCCCCGCCGGTTTGTCAGCGAGCATGGGGGCGGGCATGGGCTTGTTCGACGGTTTCTGGAGCGGCCGGGCCGCCGAGTTCGACTCGGGGAGCGCGGCCAGCAACGCGATCGAGCTGACCAAACGGCACCACCAGGTCTCCCTCACCAAGCAGGACGCGGCCACCGGGCACCTGCGCGTCAACCTGACCTGGTCGATGCGCACGTCCGACTTCGGCGGGCCCCAGCGCGAGAGCCTCTTCCGGCATCCGCTGCGGGCCCTGAAACCGCCGGAGGTGATGGGCCACAGCCAGAGCATGGTGAACGTCGACCTCGACCTGGGGTGCCTGTACGAGCTGGCCGACGGCACCAAGGGCGTCGTCCAGCCGCTCGGCGGCTACCTCGGCGACGTCAACGCACCGCCGTACGTGAAGATCACCGGCGACGACCGGTTCGGCTCGGGCTCCGGCGAGACCCTGTACGTCAACCTGGACCACCGCGACGACATCAAGCGGCTGCTGGTGTTCGTCTACATCTACGACCAGACACCGGCGTTCGACCGTACGCACGCCACCGTCACCCTCTACCCCAGCAACGGGCCCCGGATCGAGATCGGCCTCGACGAGCGGCACCCTCAGGCCCGGTCCTGCGCGGTGGTGCTGGTGGAGAACGTGAAGGGCGAGATCCTGGTTCGCCGCGAGGTCCGGTTCGTCTACGGCTTCCAGGCGGAGCTGGACCGGCTCTACGGGTGGGGACTGCAGTGGGGCCGGGGCTACAAGGCCGCCGACCGGTGACCCGCGGTCACCGCCCGGAGAACCGCGGTCACCGCCCGATGAACTGCGGCCCCATCGGCGGGAGCTGGAAGTTCTCCGGGTAGCCGTAGCCGTGGGTGGCCAGCGAGGACGGATAGCCGTACGCCGCCGGCTGCTGGGACTGGGCCGGCGGCCTGGGCACCGTCTGCGTGGGCTGCTCCGGGGGCAGCGGCTGGGACACGCCGGGGGCGGTCGTCTCGGGGGCGGGGTCCGCGGCGGGCTGCTCGCCCTCCTCGCCCTCGTCCACCGAGATGCCGAAGTCCGTGGCCAGGCCCTTCAGTCCGTTCGAATAACCCTCGCCCAGCGCCCGGAACTTCCAGCCCTCGCCCCGGCGGTACAGCTCACCGCAGATGAGGGCCGTCTCCTCGCCGGTCTCCGGCCGGATGTCGAAGTGGGCCAGGGGTTCCCCGGCCGCCGCCGACGCGTCGTACAGCGTGATGCACAGGTCCGGTACGCGGTCGAAGGTGACGCCGTCCGCCGAGGCGACCAGCAGAATCCGGCCGATATCGGACTCGACGCCCGCCAGATCCGTCTGGATGGTGTCGGTGAGGCCCTCGGTGACCCGCTTCTGGCCGAGCCGCCACACCGTCCTGGACGGGTGCCGGGGCTGGTTGTAGAAGACGAAGTCCTCGTCGGAGCGCACCCGACCGCCGGGACCGAGGAGCAGCGCGGAGGCGTCGACGTCCGGTACCCCCTGCCCGGGCGTCCAGCGCAGCACGGCCCGTACGGTGGTGGCTTCCAGAGGGACGTTCGACCCCTTCAACATCGCGTGCGTCATGCGGTCATCCTGCCCTCTCGGTCCTGGCCACGACAACGCGGGGTGTGGGGGCTGCCGACACCACCGACACAGTGGAGTTACCGGAAATTCATGCCCGATGGGAACCCCGGCCATGGGTGGGTACGTACTATTACCGGCCACCTGTTCTCAAAGTCCACAGTCGTTCCGTGTGTCACGGGGGAGTTCCATGCGTCATTTCGGGCACGTCGCCCCGGCGGAGCGGCGGCGTCTCTTCCACCAGGAGCCGTGCGAGTTCGCCGCGGACTCCCCGGCCCGGCTGCTCTCCGCGGCCCTGGGCGCCACCCTGTACAGCCCGGCCACCCGCCCCCGGATCGCCGAGGACGTCACCAAGCAGGCGGCGCGGGGCGTGGTGTCCATGGTGCTGTGCCTGGAGGACTCCATCGGCGACGAGGACGTGCCGGCCGGAGAGGAGAACCTGGTCCGCCAGTTCACCGAGCTCGCCGCCCGCCCGGACGCCGAGCCCCCGCTGCTGTTCGTCCGGGTGCGCACCCCCGAGCAGATCCCCGACCTGGTCGGACGCCTCGGCCCGGCCGTGCGGCTGCTGACCGGGTTCGTGTTCCCCAAGTTCACCGGGGAGCGCGGGGTGCCGTTCCTGGAGGCGCTGGCCGCCGCCGAGGCCGCCGGCGGGCGGCGGCTGTTCGCCATGCCCGTGCTGGAGTCGCCCGAGCTGCTCTACCGCGAGTCACGCGTGGAGACCCTGGAGGGCATCTTCCGGGCCGTCGACAAGTACCGCGACCGGGTGCTGGCCCTGCGCCTCGGCGTGACCGACTTCTGCTCCTCCTACGGCCTGCGCCGGGCACCCGACATGACGGCGTACGACGTCCAGATCGTCGCCTCCGTGATCGCCGACGTGGTGAACATGCTGGGGCGGGCCGACGGCACCGGCTTCACCGTGACCGGTCCGGTGTGGGAGTACTTCCGGGTGCCCGAGCGCATGTTCAAGCCGATGCTGCGGCAGAGCCCCTTCCTGGAGGGCCAGGCCGTGGAACTGCGCGAGAGACTGATCGAGCACGCCATGGACGGGCTGCTGCGGGAGATCACCCTCGACCAGGCCAACGGCCTGCTGGGCAAGACCTGCATCCACCCCTCCCACGTGCCGGCGGTGCACGCGCTGTCCGTCGTCAGCCACGAGGAGTACAGCGACGCGGCGGACATCCTGCGCCCCGAGCGCGGTGGCGGGGGAGTGCTGCGCTCGCAGTACACGAACAAGATGAACGAGGTGAAGCCGCACCGCGCCTGGGCCGAGCGGACGATGCTGCGCGCGGAGGTCTTCGGCGTGGCCCACGAGGACGTCAGCTTCGTGGATCTGCTGGCCGCCGGGATACCCCGCTGAACCGTTTCCGCACGGAGAATCGTCACAAGGGACGTATGAACAACGCAGAGAACAACGGCATCTGGTCCGGCACCTGGGTCGCCGAGCGGCTCGGGGTCGAACTGGTGGGCGACGACAGCCTTCGGGGCATGCTGGGCCTGGCACTGCGCCGCAACCCCAAACGGGCCCACCTGCTCGTCTCCCACGTGCTCGGCAAGCACGTCCCGCAGTCCCCGTCCGTCGTCCACGGCGCCGGGGTCGCCCTGGGCCGCCGGGTGCGTGAGCTGCTCGGCGCCGACGAGGCGGCCCGCGCGGTCGTCCTCGGCTACGCGGAGACCGCCACCGGACTCGGCCACAGCGTCGCCGACGGCCTCGGCACCGCTCCCTGCCTGCACTCCACCCGCCGCCCGGTGCCCGGCGTGACCCCGGCGGGCGGCTTCGAGGAGTCCCACTCCCACGCCACCTCACACCTGCTGCTCCCGGAGGACCCGGCCCTGCTGGCGGGTGGCGGGCCCCTCGTCCTGGTCGACGACGAGTTCTCCACCGGGAACACGGTCCTGAACACCATCCGCGCCCTGCACGCCCGCCACCCCCGCCGGCGGTACGTCGTGGTCGCCCTCGTCGACATGCGCTCCGCGGCCGACGCGCGGCGGCTGACGGAGTTCGCCGGTGGGATCGGCGCCCGGGTCGACCTGGTCGCGGCCGCCTCGGGAACCGTACGGCTCCCGGAGGGGGTCCTGGAGAAGGGCCGGGAGCTGGTGGCGGGGCACGAGGCCGCCCAGCCGGGGGCGCGCGCCGGCGATCCGGGCGACGTGACCGCGCACGACCGCCCGGCCCCCGCCCGCCCGCACCGGACCCACCGCCGAGTGGAACTGAACTGGCCGGCCGGCCTCCCCGACGGCGCCCGCCACGGCTTCACCGCGGCCCACCGAATACGCCTGGAGACCACGCTGCCGGCCATGGGAGCGCGCCTCGCCGACGCGATACCCGGCGACGCCCGCCGGATCCTCGTCCTCGGCTCCGAGGAACTGATGTACGCCCCGCTCAGACTCGCCCGCGAGCTGGAGCGGGCCGTGGACGCCGAGGTCCGCTACTCCACCACCACCCGTTCGCCGGTCCTGGCGGTCGACGACCCCGGCTACGCCATCCGCAGCCGCCTCGTCTTCCCCGCCCACGACGACCCCGCCGACGGCCCCGGCGACCGCTACGCCTACAACGTGGCGGGCGCCGGCTTCGACACCGTCGCCGCCGTCGTCGACTCCGTCGGCGACACACCCGCCCTGCATGCCCCCGGCGGCCTGCTGGACCAGCTGGCCGCCCATGTGCCGCACGTGCTGCTCGCGGTCGTCCCCTCCTACAGACCCGACACGTCCGGCCCCGGCGTGTCCGAAAGGCCCCCGATGCTGCCCGAGCCCCTCCGCGGCCCCGCCTTCTCCTCGTACGCGCCCGAGGAGGTGGGCTGGCTGCTGCGGGACCTCTCGGACGTGACCCTGGAGGCGCCCACCGAGGAGCGCGAGGAGGCCATCCAGAGCGGCGGCGCCCACTACGCGGAGTCGCTGCCGGTGGAGTACCAGCCGAGCGAGCGGTACCAGGCACTGTTCCACGCGGCCCTGGAGACGTCGGCCGAGCGGATCGCGCACGCCGTCGGCGTGGTCACCGAGACCGTCCTCGCCGAGCGCCCCCACGCCCGGCTCCGCCCGCGCGGGGGGACCCCCGCGCCGCGCCCGGTCCTGGCGTCACTGGCCCGCGCGGGCACACCCGTCGGGGTGCTCATGCGCCGCTGGGCCCGGTGGCGGCACGGCCTCGACCTGCCCCACTACGCCGTCTCCATCGTGCGCGGCCGCGGCATCGACGCCAACGCGCTGCGCTGGCTGGCCGAGCACCACGACCCCGCCGACGTCGTCTTCGTCGACGGCTGGACCGGCAAGGGCGCGATCACCCGGGAACTGGCCGCCGCGATCCGGGAGTACGAGGCGGACGGCGGGGCCACCGGCTTCGACCCGGAGATCGCCGTGCTCGCCGACCCGGGCTCCTGCGTGCGGACGTACGGCACCCGAGAGGACTTCCTGATCCCGTCGGCGTGCCTGAACTCCACCGTCTCGGGGCTGGTGTCCCGGACCGTCCTGCGGGCCGACCTCGTGGGGCCGGACGACTTCCACGGCGCGAAGTTCTACCGCGAGCTGGCCGGGGCCGACGTCTCCGGCGTCTTCCTCGACGCCGTCTCCGCCCGCTTCCCGGACGTCGCCGACGCGGTGGACCCGGCGGTGAAGGAACTGCTGGCCGCCGACCGGACCCCGACCTGGGAGGGCTGGGCGGCCGTCGAGCGGATCAGCGAGGAGTACGGCATCCACGACGTCAACCTCGTCAAGCCGGGTGTCGGCGAGACCACCCGGGTGCTGCTGCGCCGGGTGCCGTGGAAGATCCTCGCCAAGGCCGGGGCGGGCGCCGACCTCGACCATGTCCGCCTGCTGGCCGAACAGCGCGGCGTGCCGGTGGAGGAGGTCGGCGATCTGCCGTACACCTGTGTCGGGCTGATTCACCCCCAGTACACACGGGGCGCCACGGGCGCCGACGGAAAGGCGGTGGCCGTCTGATGCCGGTCCTGGTGGCGAGCGATCTCGACCGTACGCTCATCTACTCCGCGGCGGCCCTCGCGCTGACCATGCCGGACGCCCGCGCTCCCCGGCTGCTCTGCGTCGAGGTGCACGAGAGCCGGCCGCTGTCCTACCTGACGGAGACGGCCGCGGGCCTGCTGACCGCCCTCGGGGACGCGGCGGTGTTCGTGCCGACGACCACCCGGACCCGCAAGCAGTACCTGCGGATCAATCTGCCGGGCCCGGCGCCCACGTACGCGATCTGCGCCAACGGGGGCCATCTGCTGGTGGACGGGGTGCCCGACCCCGACTGGCACGCGAGGGTGACGGCCCGGCTCGCGGACGAGTGCGCGCCGCTGGCGGAGGTCCGCGCGCATCTCGCCGAGGCCGCCGACCCGGCGTGGCTGCGCAAGCACCGCGTCGCGGAGGACCTGTTCGCCTACCTCGTGGTGGAACGTGAGCTGCTGCCCGAGGAATGGGTGAAGGAACTGGCCGCCTGGGCGGAAGGGCTGGGGTGGACGGTGTCCCTCCAGGGCCGCAAGCTGTACGCCGTGCCCAAGCCGCTCACCAAGAGCGCGGCCCTGCGCGAGGTGGTGCGCCGCACGGGCGCGGAGCTGACACTGGCGGCGGGCGACTCCCTGCTGGACGCCGACCTGCTGCTCGCCGCGGACCGGGGGTGGCGGCCCGGGCACGGCGAGCTGGCGGACACGGCGTGGTCGGCGCCCGGCGTGGTCGCGCTGCCCGAGCGGGGCGTGCTGGCCGGCGAGCGCATCCTCAGGGAGTTCCTCGCGGCCGTGTAGGGCGGGGCGGTGCCGGCCCCGCGGCTTCGTCCCGCCCTAGGTGTGCTGTCGGGACAGCACACCTAGCCGCAGCAGCCGCCGCCGCAGCAGCCGCCCCCGCCCCCTCCGGCGGCGGGGGCCGGGGCCTGGGCGGCCGTGCCGCCGACCGCCACCGTCGACAGCAGCTTCACCGTGTCCGTGTGGCCCTCGGGGCAGGCGGCGGGGGCGGAGGACTCGGCCATGGGGCGGGTGAGTTCGAAGGTGGTGCCGCAGGGGCGGCAACGGTATTCGTAGCGAGGCATGGGGTCAGGCTAGCCGCCCCGGATGTGACCTGTTCCGCCCGAATCCGATGTGGAGACTTTGCGAAGAGCGCTGGTAACTTGAGGGCGCCGCGAAGGACCAGCGTGGTCGGGGGATTCAGGGGGGTCGGCAGTTGCCAAGGTGACTCGGCAACCGAACCGCGGCCCTCGTACGTCTGTACGTCTGCCTGCGCGAGCAACAGAAAGTGCGGAGGGAGACGCGTCGTGACTCAGCCGGGGCAGGGGGAGGAGCCCCAGAAGCCCGACGAAACCATGCAGTTGAAGGTCCCGCCGGCCCTTCGGCCGGACGAGACCATGCAACTCAAGGTCCCCGCCGTCCCCAAGGCCGACGAGACCATGCAGCTGCGCATACCGGACCAGGGCATACCTGGGGGGCGAATACCCGGGCGGAGTGCATCCGACTCGGCTGATCCGGGCGAATCGGCCGATTCGCCCGGTCGTGCCGAGGCGGCCCCGGGTTCCCTGCGGGCCAGGCTCGCCCCGGTCCTAGCGGCCCTCGCCGTCCTGACGCCCTACCTGCGGCGGCTGCGGCCCCGGTACCCCCGCCCCGGGCGCGCCGGGTGGCGGCGCTGGATACCGTCCTGGCGGCAGGTCCTCGGCGGCTTCCTGGCGTCGACAGGGCTCTCCGGCATGCTCCTGGTCGTCGCCTACGCCGCCACCGACATACCGGACAACCTCAACACGTACGCCACCCAGCAGGACAACGTGTACTTCTGGGCCGACGGCACGCCCATGGCCCGCACCGGCTGGGTGCAGCGGCAGGACATGCCCCTTCAGGACATCCCGGAGGACGTCCGCTGGGCCGTCCTGGCCGCCGAGAACGCCAGCTTCTACAGCGACCCCGGCATCTCCTTCTCCGGCGTCACCCGCGCCCTGTGGCGCACGGTCGGCCAGGGTGAGACCCAGGGCGGCTCCACGATCACCCAGCAGTACGTCAAGAACGTCTACCTCAACCAGGACCGCTCGATCGGCCGCAAGTTCCACGAGGCGATGATCGCCCTCAAGCTCGACAACCAGATGAGCAAGGACGACATCCTGGAGGGCTACCTCAACACCAGCTGGTTCGGCCGCGGCACCTACGGCATCCAGCGCGCCGCCCAGGCCTACTACGGCAAGGACGTCAGCAAGCTCAACGCCAGCGAGGCCGCCTTCCTCGCCTCCCTCCTCAAGGGCGCCAGCCTCTACGACCCCACCATCAGCCAGGCCAACCGGGCCCGCGCGACGGAACGCTGGTCGTGGACGCTGGACCGCATGGTGGAGATCGGCAAGCTCACCAAGGAGGAGCGCGCGGGCTACAAGAAGTTCCCCGAGCCGCTCGCCAGCAACCCGCTCTACAACACCGGTGAGCAGAGCGACTACCTCGTCGAACTGGCCGCCCAGTACGCCAGGAAGTCCGCCGGCATCTCCGAGAAGGACTTCGACCTCGGCGGCTACCAGATCTACACGACCTTCGACGAGAAGCGCGAGAAACAGCTCACCGACGCCGTCACCAAGGCCCGCGAGCAGGCGGTCAAGGACGACCCGAAGGCCGCGGAGAACGGGCACTACGGCGCGGCCTCGGTGGCCGCCGACGGACGGATCCTCGCCGTCTACGGCGGCCCCGACCACCGCAAGCAGGGCTACAACGAGTCCAACGCCACCACCGTCCCTGCCGGTTCCGCCTTCATGCCGTTCGTGTACGCGGCGGGACTGGAGCACGGCGCGCGCAAGACCCGCGACGGGGAACCCACCCCCGTCAGCGGGCAGTCGGTCTACGACGGCGACGACGGCGTGCCGGTGACCACGCCCGAGGGGCCGTACTGGGACCGCAGCGGCAGGAAGGTCGCCGCGAAGAACGACGGCGGCCGGTCCTACGGCCGGATCACCCTGCACGACGCCCTCGCGCGGTCGGTGAACACGCCCTTCATGCAGCTCGGCATGGACACCGGCCTGGACAAGGTGCGCGCCACCGCCGTGGCGTCCGGCCTGCTGCCGTCCAGTATCGGCGCCCAGGTGCCCACCCTGTCGACGGGCAGCTCCACCCCGAGCGCCATCCGGATGGCCAGCGGCTACAGCACCTTCGCCGCCGACGGCAAGCACACCGAGCCGTACTCGGTGCGCCGGATCACCCGCAACGGCAGCAACGTCCCTCTCAAAGCCCCCGCCCAGCGCCGCGCGATGAGCGCCGAGGTCGCCCAGGAGGTCACCTCGGCGCTCGGCGACGCCTTCCGCACCGCCCACCCCGGCGCCGCGTCCGCGTCCGCGGAGGTCGCCGGCAAGCGGGGCACCACGGAGAAGGACACCGCCGCCTGGTACGTCGGCACGGCCGAGTCCGTCTCCACGGCGGTGGTCGTCTACCGCATCGACCTCGCCGAGAGCCTGGAACCGCTGCCGCTCGAAGGCCTCGCCGGCACGATCACCGACAGCGTCCCCTACGACATCTGGTCGAGCGCCGTGAGACCGCTCGACTGACCCGTGCGACCGGCACCCCACCCCTGTCCCCCAGCAGAATGAGCCGCCCATGAAACAGCCGTCGGGTCGCCGCCGCAAGGCCCCCGTCCCCCGTCCGCGCCCCCCGGTACGCCCCGGGTTCCTCGGCCTGGCGGCGTTCCTCGTCGTCGCCTCCCTGATCGCCGGGTACCTGGTGCTGTCCCGCTCCGACAAGACCACCCCGACCGCCTCCGCGCAGGACGGCACCACGGGCAGCCCGTCGGCCGGGCAGAGCGGAGGGGCCGAAGCCGAGTGGGACGGCAGGACCAAGGTGCTCGGCGACGGCTCGACCTCCTACACCGGGCCCCAGCAGGGCAGGCTCAAGCCCGAACGCCTCAAGCCCGGTGAGAAGCCGCCCCAGTTCGTGGTCTTCTCCTGGGACGGCGCCCTGGCCGGCGACGACGAGCTGTTCACGCACTACCGGGAGCTCGCCAAGGAGTACAACGCCCACATGACCTTCTTCCTCACGGGCATCTACCTGCTGCCCAGGAGCAAGAAGGAACTCTACGAGCCGCCGCAGCACTCGCCCGGCTCCGCGGCGATCAGCTTCCCCACCGACGAGCATATCCGCACCACGCTGGTCGAACTCGGCAAGGCGTGGGAGGAGGGCAACGAGATCGGCACCCACTTCAACGGCCACTTCTGCGGCGCCAAGGGCGGCGGCGACTGGAGCGTGCAGGAGTGGAAGAGCGAGATCGACCAGTTCTTCGAGTTCGCCGAGAAGTGGAAGACGAACACCGGCTACACCGACATGGACCCGCTGCCGTTCGACTTCCGCAAGGAGGTCACCGGCGGCCGCGCGCCCTGCCTGGAGGGCCAGGCCAACCTGCTCAAGGCGGCCAAGAGCTACGGCTGGCGCTACGACGCCTCCTCCGCCGGCGACTTCCAGATCTGGCCGACGAAGAAGAACGGCATGTGGGACTTCCCGCTGCAGATGCTCCCGTACGACGGCGGCGACTTCCAGGGCCTGTCGATGGACTTCAACTTCCTCTACAACCAGTCCGACGGCAAGACCGAGGGCGACCCCGCCAAGTACCCCGAGTGGCAGCAGCAGACCATCGACTCCTACACGGCCGGCTTCAACCGCGTGTACTACGGCAGCCGGGCGCCGCTGTTCATCGGCAACCACTTCGAGCAGTGGAACGGGGGCATCTACATGAAGGCCGTCGACGAGATGGTCGAGACGGTGTGCACCAAGAAGGACGTCAAGTGCGTCTCGTTCAAGGAGCTCGCCGACTGGATGGACGTTCAGACCCCGGCCACCCTGCAGCGGTTGCGCACCCTCGATCCGGCGCAGTCCCCGGACTGGTCCACGGTCGTGCGATGACGGTCACATAACTCCCCGGCAGTTATCAGCGCATCCCCCTTCACAGATGTCACACATGGCATGCGAGTATTCCGCTACCCCGGCATCCCTCCGCCGGGGCAAGAGGGGAAACATCAGTGAAGTCAAGGAAATTGAGCCGTACCCGGCGCCGCGCGACCATACTCACGGCAGCCGCCGCCTCGGTGGTCGCCGGAGTGGCGCTGCTGCCCAACTGGAGCGCGGGCGCGGCCGTCGTCGACGACCCGACCGTGAACGCCAAGGACAAGGCCACCTTCCAGCGGCTGGCGGACGCGGTCTTCACCGACCGCACCGAGGCCCTGGTCACCGGGGGGTCCAAGCACGGGCACAAGCCGCGGACCGGCGGCTTCTCCGGCCGGGTCGCCCTGTCCTCCGGGCTGTCGCACCAGGAGGACACCGCCCGCGACTCGCTCGGCCAGCGCAAGAACCGCCTGGCCGCGGTCGGCGAGAAGTACTCCGCCGCCGACACCAAGGTCACCCTGGACGCCACCAACGTGCAGGGCCGCCGGGCCACGGTCGCGGTCACCGAGACCACGACCCTGACCTACGCCAAGGTGCGCGGCGACGAGCCGCGGACCACCGGCTTCCAGGCCCACCACGAGCTGACGTTCAAGGCCGACAAGCGCGGCAACTGGCGGCTGACGTCCATCCGCGAGACCGACGACGGCGAGATCGCGGTCAACCAGCCCACCGCGAAGCCGTCGGTCAGCACCAAAACGGCGACCACCACGAGCAACACCATGCCGGACGCCCCCCGGGCGTCGACCAACCGGTGGACGGCGACCAAGAACCCGAAGGACCTTGCCGCCGGCGCCTACGACTACAAGGCGATGGCCGCGTACGCCGAGAAGTACTGGAGCAACTACAACACCGCCTACCCGGACTTCAACGGTCACGGGGCCGGTGGCGACTGCACCAACTTCGTCAGCCAGTCCCTCAAGGCGGGCGGCTGGAAGCACGTGCCCGGCTACGTGTACGACTACACCAGGTGGTTCGGCACCGCCGACATCCAGTCCGACTCGTTCGTCGGCGTCAACGAGTGGTCCTGGTTCGCCCAGAACTCCAAGCGGACCACCCCCCTCACCAACGTCTACCAGCTGGACGTCGGTGACGTGCTCCAGATGGACTTCGACAGGGACGGGTCCAAGGACCACACCATGATCGTCACGTACCGCAGCCCGCAGGGCGTGCCGTACCTGACGTACCACTCCACCAACACCTACCGCCGGTCGGTGTCGAGCATCATCGCCTCCTACCCGACCGCCGCGTACTACGCCTACCGCACCTGACGCACGCCGGTCGGGCCGGCCGGTCAGGCCGGACGGTCCTCGGGGCGCTCCAGCTGGCGGTCCCGTCCCTCCGCGAACTCGGGGTGACGGGCCCGCCAGTACGGGTTGTCGTGCGGCAGGGCGGAACCGACCCTGCCGTACATCCCGAAGACCAGCAGCAGGATGCCGACGGCGAAGCTGAACAGACAGTTCTGGATCTCGAACGCCAGGAAGTTGTAGTCGGTGTCCAGCAGGCCCATGTTCAGGAACCCGTTGAGGATGAACAGCACGCCGAGCGTCATGTTCAGCGTGGACGCGAAGTTCCCGCCGATCACCATGCCGACCAGCAGCAGCACGCCGACCGCGACCGACAGCCAGCCGAGCGCGCCGTTGGTGTTCAGGCCCCAGACCTCGTCCCCGCCGGTGTCGAAGAACCCGATGTTGTCGGTGATCCCGAGGATCCCGAAGGCCAGCAGGAACGCGCCCATCAGGCCGGCGCCGATCCGGTAGACCGTGTTCAGTCGGTGGTCGACCGGCAGGTGGTCGTCCAGCCGGATCCGCCGTCGTGAGCCCGTGCGCAGTGAGTGGGTGGCCATCTCCGCCTCCTTGAGAGCTCCGGGTTCCAGCGGGGGCCGTACCTACTCCTCTCAATATCCGCCCGAGGCGCCCCGCGGGCAAACAGGACGGCTCAGTGGCCGCCCAGCTCCTCCCGGATCCGCGCCACCACCCCGGCGACGGTCCGCCGCACCTCCTCCGTCTCGGTCAGGAAGTGCCAGTAGTCAGGGTGATGCCCCTCCAGCGCGGCGGCGGCCCGCTCCAGCCGGCCCACCGAGTCGTCCAGCGGGCGCGCGTGCCGCGGATCGGGTGTCGTCCGTCCCGTCATGGCCAGCCGCTGGGCGTCCCGGATCGCGAACCGGGTCCGCTCGATCTCCCGCTGCGGGTCCTTCTGGACGGCGTTCAGCCGGGACAGCCGGTCCCCGGCGGCCGACACCGACTCGTCGGTGGCGTTCAGCAGCGCCCGCACCGTCGACAGCAGGGCGGTGGCGTCCGGCCAGCGCTGGGCCTCGCGCGCGGCCCGTGCCTGAGCCAGCTCGGCCTCGGCCCGCCGGATGTTCTCGGCGGCCTGGGCGGGGACCTGCTGCAGGTCCTGCCAGCAGGCGGCGACGAAACGCCGGCGCAGTTCGCTCAGCACCGGCTCCACCTGCTCGGCCCGGGTGGTCAGTGCCTGGGCGCGAGTGCGCAGCGACACCAGCCGGCGGTCGATCTCGGCGGCTTTCTCCGGCAGCCGTTCCGCCTCGCTGCGGACCGCCTCGGCCTCCCGCGAGACCCGCTCGGCGCGTTCCAGGGTCCGTTGGACGCCCTGCTGCCCGGCACCCTGGTTGAGCAGGGTCAGCTCGGGTGCGAGAGCGGCGAGCCGGGCGGCCAGGTCGTCGGCGCGCAGCCCGGCCGCGCGGACGGCGTCCAGCGCGTCCGAGGCCGCCCGCAGCGCCTGGCGGGCCCGCTCCACGGCGGGCGCCAGCCGGGCGAGCTGGGTCTCGGCCTTGCCCAGCAGCGGTCCGAGGCCGTCCGCGAACCGGTCCAGCTCGCGCTTGACCTGCTCCAGCTCCTCCTTCGCCCGGGTCAGCCGGGTGCGCGCCTGTGCGGCGGCGGAGGTCTCCAGGTCGTCCCGGTCGAGGTCCTGGGCGTCGACGGCGGCGATGTACGCGTGGCTGACCTCGTCGATGCGGCGGCCGATCGCCGCGAAGTCCGTCACGGCGCGGCGGGCCGCCGGGGAGTCGTCGACCGCCGTGATGGTCTCGATGGAGATCCGCAGGTCACGCTGGGCGGTGTCCAGTTCGTAGAACGCGGCCGCCGCCGCGTCCTTGGCGGCCTGCGCCTCCGCCCGCACGCTGTCGGCCCGTCCGCCGAACCACCGCCGGGTGCCCCCGCCGGCGAACGCGGCCGGGACGGCCAGCGCGGCGACCAGGGGCAGCGCGATCAGCGTGAGGGTCTCGCGCACGGCGCGGGAGCCGCGGGAGCCGCGGGGGAGGGGCGGGGCGCCGGGGGCGCGGGGTGCCGTCCGCGGGTGCGGCTGCCGTGGTATCGCCGTCACATGCCTCTCCCGTGCTGTGGTCCGCCCTGCCCGGAGTCATTCTCCCACCGGTAAGAGACGAACACACGGGCCGATCAGTTCGCCGTACGGATTGTGACGCTGCCGTCTCCGGTGCGGACGGACACCACGTGCGCGCTGGTCTCGTCGCGGGGTACGGACACGTCGACGGAGCCGTCGCCGCTGGACGTGGTCACCCGGTAGGCGGCCCGGGGCAGGTCGATGGTCACCGAGCCGTCGCCGCCGACCGCGTCCACCCGGTCCGGTACGGCGGCCAGCCGCAGGTGTGCCGAGCCGTCCCCGGTACGGCTGCTGACCTGCCGTGAGCTGACGTCGGCGCGCACCGAGCCGTCGCCGGTGCGCAGCCGCAGGGGGCCGCTGGTGTCGGTGACGCGCACGGACCCGTCCCCGGTGCGGATGCTCAGGGCGTCCCGGAAGCCCGACGCGCGCACGCTGCCGTCGCCGTCCTCCACGCTGACGGTGACACCACGGGGCACCTCGATCCGGTGCTTGGCCGAGCAGTCGGCGATCACACCCGAGCAGTGCACGCGCAGCTTCAGCCGGTCGTCCTCCATCGACCAGGTCACCTTCGGGTCCTCGCCGGCCACGACGGAGCCCTCGAACCACCGGGTGACCTCGATCCGGTCCGCCGGCCGGCCGTCGACGGCGACGATCTCCAGCGCCGAGTCGTCGGAGTCGATGGTGAGGGCGGTGCCGTCCAGGGCGAAGGAGCGGTGCTCGGGGCGGTCGTCGTCGGCGGCCGAGGCGCCGCAGGCGGTGGCGGTGGCGACGAGCAGCACGACGGCCACCGAGGCGAGGGCCGCGCGGCCCGGTACGGAACGGTTCATGGGATCCCCCTGTAGTCCGGCCTCGAGCGTAGGGACCCGCCCGGCCCGCCGACCATGAGGTCCGCTCCCGGATCAGGGTGGGGACAACCCCCGTACGCGGCTCGGCGCGGGGCCGGACCGTACCGGTATACGGGTTTGCGGCACAGGGTCCCCGGCAAGGTAGGCTGTCGACTCGTCCTGGCCGTTCGAAGCCGGGGTGCGGGGTGCGTAGCTCAGGGGTAGAGCGCCTGCCTTACAAGCAGGATGTCGGCGGTTCGAAACCGTCCGCGCCCACCGGTGACCCGCAGGCGACCTGCCGGTCGACACGAGGGCCGACCCGATCGCGGGTCGGCCCTCGTCGCGTCGCGGCGCCGCTAGCCGGGCTCGTGGGTGTGCTTGAGGCGCGAGCGCGCGTCCATCCGGTCCCCGGGCGCCGTCTCCTCCCAGAAGCGGTGGCCGGTCACGAAGACCGCGAGTTCGTGCTCACGGCGTCGCAGCTTCTCCACCTCGGCCTGTTCGTCGGCCGTCCATCCGGGGGAGGCGGGGCGCTCCACCTTCCGCCATCCGCCGTCGTCGGTGAACCCGTCCGACGGCTCCACCGACCAGGGGAGCCGCTTCAGCAGGGCCGACAGCTCGGCCCGGACCTGATGCAGCTCCTCCTGACCGGCGCGCAGGTCGCTGGGAAAGTCATAGGTCTTAGCCACGCGCTAATGCTACGCCTGTTCGAATTTCAGTCGCGAGCTCCTTCCCGGGGTTGTGGGCGGCTTCATTCGAACGAGTGACTGGGAGACGGGGCGGCGGGGAGTTGGGCAGCGGCGGGGGAGGCGGCCGCTAGCCGCCGGTCGCCGTGCGCAGCTCCCGGACCAGCCGGGCCGTCACCGGCACCGCCACCCCGTGCCGCTCCGCCGCGCGCAGCAGGGCACCGCCGATGGCGTCGAGTTCGACGGCCCGGCCCGCCTCGGCGTCCCGCTGCATCGACGACCTGGTCCCCGCCGGGAACGCGTCGTACCGCGCCGGCGCGGCGGCCGGGTCGGCGGGCGCGCCGCACGCGGCGCTGACGGCGGCGGTCTCCGCCACCAGGGCGGTCAGCTCCTCGCGGTGCCGGGTGCGCACCTCGCCCAGCGGAAGCCCGTAGCGCGTGGTGAGCAGCGCGAACGGCGCGAGGAAGCCCATCTTCGCCCACAGCGCGGCCGTCTCGTCGGGCAGCACCCGCGCGGTCGGGCCGGCGGCCGTCAGCGCCGCGGCGAGGGCGTCCAGACGAGGGCGCGGCACCGCGTCGCCGGTCAGGTCCACCTCGGCGAACGGACTGGTGTGCTCGATCACGCCGGGGGCCACCCGGGTCGACTCGACACGGATGACGCCGGGCGCCACCCGGTCCGCCCGGTGGTGGGCGCGCAGCTGCTCCGGGTGCTCCACGCCGTTCAGGAACGGTACGAGGAGGGCGTCGCCCAGCGCAGGGGCGGGGACGCGGGCGAGGGCGGCGTCCAGGGCGGTGTGCTTGACGGCGACCAGGACGGCGTCGGCCGGAGTGCGCAGCTCGGTGTCGGCCTCGACCTCGGCCGTGAAGTCGCCGAAGACGGCGCTGCGGACGGTGATCCCGCGCGTGCGCAGGACGGCCGCGGTGTCCTCCCCGGCCAGGCACACGACCCGGTGTCCGGCGCGGGACAGCAGCGCGGCGAGCAGTCCGCCGACCCCGCCCGGGCCCAGCACCGCCACCGTCGGTTCGTCGTTCGCCATGGTGATGGCTCCTCTCGTCGGTCGGCCCCGTAGTTCGGTGGCCGCCACGGAGGTGATCATGCCAGTGGGGAGGGCCCCTCGTCAGCAGCCGTGTCAGGGGGCGAGACTGGGGGCATGTGCCGCAGCATCAAGACCCTTCGCCCGCCCGCGCTGCCCGAGGAGGCGACGCCGGAGGAGATCCGGGCCGCCGCCCTGCAGTACGTCCGCAAGGTCTCCGGCTTCCGCGCCCCGGCGGCCCACAACCGCGAGGTGTTCGAACGCGCGGTGGACGCCGTCGCGGAGGCGACGGCGCAGCTGCTTGAGGGGCTGGAGGTGCGGGGCGCGGGCTCCCGCGCGTCGTAGGGCGCCGGGGCGGGGGCTACGCCGGCTGCCGCCGCACCAGGTACGCCGCCCCGGCCCCCGCGGCGACCAGTGCCAGTGCCGAGACGCCCGTGGCCAGCCAGGTCGCCCCGAGCCAGTGCGCGCCCAGGTAGCCGAGGGCCACGCTGTAGCCCGCCCAGGACAGTCCCGCCAGTGCGGACCAGGGCAGGAAGTCGCGGGCGCGGCGGTGGGCGGCGCCGGCGATCAGGGAGACGACCGAGCGTCCGGCGGGAGCGAAGCGGGCCAGTACGACCAGCGGACCGCCACCCTTGGCCAGCGCATCGCCGAGACGTTCCTGCGCGGTGGTCAGCCGGCGGGAGCGGGCGACGACCCGGCCCAGCCGCTCGCCGCCCCGCCAGGCCAGCCGGTACGCGACGAGGTCGCCCAGCACGGAGGCGGTGGCGGCGCAGAGCACCAGGGCCGCCACGTCCGGCACGTCGTCGGGAACGACCTGGGCGGCCCCGGCGGCCTTCGTCCCCGCGGCCGCGGCCGTCGCCGCCGCGATCACCAGCACGCCGCTGGGCAGCACCGGCAGGAAGACGTCGAGGAGCACGGACAGCGCGATCAGCGCGTAGATCCATGGACTGCCGGTCAGCGTCCCGACACTTTCGAACACCGTGAACTCCCCGTGACTCCCCCGTGTGGCCGGTAGCGGCCATAACAGCCATACAGCGTACGCCCGGAGTGTGACAGCGGATTCACGGGGGGCGGGTGTGTCCGACACGAGATGTTCACCCGGCCTGCCGGTGCGGGCGAGCGGTAAGTGGCCGGATACGTACGCAGGCCCGTGTTCGGGGCCCGCTCGGGTGCGCGGGGGAACCGATGCGCCTGCGGCCCGGGAGCGGCCGGAGGGCTCGGTCCGCCGCCGGGCGCGCGCTCGTGACCGCCTACGGACGGCGAGGCGCCCCCCGCTCGTGGCGGGAGGCGCCGTGGTCGGCCCGGACGGGCCGGGTCCGGTCAGACGGCCACCGTGGACTGCTGCCCCGCGGGCTCGCCGTCCCCCGAGGCGCGCTGGGTGAGGAAGCGGTCCACGGCGAGTGCGCCGGAGCCGGTGAAGACCAGCAGCAGGAAGGCCCAGCAGAACATCGCCGAGGGCTCCCCGCCGTTCTGCAGCGGCCACAGGGCCAGCTCCTGGTGCACGGAGAAGTACGCGTACGCCATGGAGCCGGAGGCCACGAGCGCGGCCGCGCGGGTGCCGAACCCGAGCAGCACCAGGGCGCCGCAGACGAGCTGGATCACCGCGGCGTACCAGCCGGGCCAGGTGCCGGCCGGGATCGTGCCGCCGGAGCGGGCGGCACCGCCGAGGATGCCGAAGAGCGAGGCCGCGCCGTGGCAGGCGAAGAGCAGGCCGACGACGATGCGGTACAGGCCTATGGCGTAGGGCTGGGCGCTGTCGAGGCGTTCGGTCATGGGGAGGGCACTCCTTCGGTTCGAACAGGTCGCTTGGGGCGGGCGGCCGGTGGGGACGGCGATTACCGAATCGAGCGCCAACGTAGGCACGGCTCGCTGTTTGTTGCAAGTTCAAGTTTTAGCCAATGCTTAACCCTCCCCGGGTCTGCCGTACCGGGAGGGTCAGCAGTTGTTCAGGTAGCCGGTGAGCGCGCTTTTCTCCGCCGGGTCGACGGAGAGTCCGTAGTAGTACTTCACCTGCACCCAGGCGCGGACGTAGGTGCAGCGGTAGGCGGTGCGGGACGGCATCCACTCGGCCGGGTCCTTGTCTCCCTTGGACTGGTTGACGTTGTCCGTCACGGCGATGAGCTGGGGGCGGGTCAGGTCGTTGGCGAAGCTCTGGCGTCGCGAGGTGGTCCAGGCGCTCGCGCCGGAGTCCCAGGCCTCGGCGAGCGGCACGAGGTGGTCGATGTCGACGTCGGAGGCGGCGTACCAGGTGGCGCCGTCGTAGGGGGAGTACCAGCTGCCGCTGGTGGCGGCGCAGGTGGAGCTGGTGACCACGTTCCGGCCGTCCCGCTTCAGGACCGTCTCGCGGGTGTTGCAGGAGCCGGAGACGGTGATCCAGTGCGGGAAGAGGTCCCGGCTGTAGCCGGTGCGGTTCTCGGCGGCCACGGTGAGGGAGGCCAGGTAGCCGCGGGCGGTGGTGGCGCTGACCGGGGTGGGCAGGGCGGCGGAGGCGGTCGGGGGGTCGAACAGCGCGAGCGAGGCCAGGAGGCCGGTGAGGGCCGCGAGTATGCTCAGTCGTCGACGCGCGTAGAACCTGGACATGCGGAACTCCCTTGTGGTGTGGGGCTGTTGGAGCGTGAGCGCTGGGAATGCTCGTCGTGCGGCGTTGCGGGGAGGTGTGCGCCCGGTGAGAAGTTAATGACGCGTTCATGACACGACAAGGTTTATGGCGGAACGATCTCGTACGATGGGGGGAGCAGAAGGGGAGTAGCTCTTCGCCGGACCGTCGACATACTGCTCAGCTCGCTGAGCCGGCGCCCGGAGGCGGACCGCGTGCGGCCCGTCGGCGAGACCTTCGGCAAGCAGTGCACATCCGTGCCGTCCGGCGCGGATGCCGTTGTGTGCTGCCGTGCCGATGTGTCGTGCGTCCAAGGTCCAGCACTCTCGGCGGGGTGGCCCCGACCGATTGAGGAATCTTGATCAGCATCACCGTCATGGCGCTCGTCTTCGGCGTCGTCTTCCTCGCCGAACTGCCCGACAAGACCGCGCTCGCCGGCCTCGTCCTCGGCACCCGCTACCGCGCCTCGTACGTCTTCGCGGGCGTCGCCGCCGCCTTCGCGCTCCATGTGACGCTGGCCGTCGCGGCCGGGTCCGTGCTGACGCTGCTGCCGCAGCGGATCGTGCACGCGCTGACCGGTGTGCTCTTCCTGGCCGGCGCCGCGATGCTCCTGCTGAAGCGCGACGAGGACGAGGAGGAGATCCGGCGACCCGCGAACCAGTCCTTCTGGAAGGTGTCGGGGGCCGGGTTCATGCTGATCCTCGTCGCCGAGTTCGGCGATCTGACGCAGATCATGACGGCCAATCTCGCCGCCCGCTACGACGACCCGCTGTCCGTCGGACTCGGGGCGGTGCTGGCGTTGTGGAGCGTGGCCGGGCTCGGCATCGTCGGCGGGAAGGCCCTGATGAAGCGGGTGCCGCTGCGGCTCATCACCAGGATCGCGGCGCTGCTGATGATGGCCCTCGGCGGCTGGAGCCTGTGGGAGGCGGTGGCCGGCTGAGCTGAACGGCCGGTGAACAGGTGCCCCGCGCGGTAGCGTGCCGGGCCGATTGTTTTGTACCGTAGAGAAACAAAGTGGCTCCCGCCCGTTTTCCCTGACCGGCGGGCGGGACCACTCTGTTCCCGGGGGACCGCTCTGTCTCCGTCCGACCTCTGGAGCTGCCCATGACGGCCACCGCCGCGCTCACCGCCCGCGCCCTGCTGCTCGACATGGACGGCACGCTCGTGAACTCCGACGCCGTCGTGGAGCGGGTCTGGCGGCGCTGGGCCGACCGGCACGGGCTGGACGGCGACGAGGTGATGAAGGTCGTCCACGGACGCCAGGGGTACGCCTCGATGGCCGTACTGCTGCCGCACCGGCCGATGGAGGCCAACCACGCGGACAACGCGCGGATGCTGGAAGAGGAGACCGCCGACCTGGACGGCGTGGTGCCGGTACCCGGTGCCGGGGCCTTCCTCGCCGCCCTCACCCGGCTGGACGTGCCGCACGCGCTGGTGACCTCCGCCGACGTCGCACTGTCCACGGCCCGGATGGCGGCCGCGGGGCTGGAGCTGCCCGCCGTGCGGATCACCGCCGAGTCGGTGGGCGAGAGCAAGCCGCACCCCGAGGGCTTCCTCAAGGGCGCCGCGGAACTGGGCGTCGACCCCGCCGACTGCGTGGTCTTCGAGGACTCCGGCGCGGGCGTCGCGGCGGGACGCGCGGCCGGCATGCGCGTCATCGGCGTCGGCCCGCGCGCCGCGCTCCACCGCCCCGACGCGGTGGTCGGCGACCTGACCGAGATACGCGTGGAACGCGGCCCCGAGGGCATCCACCTGCACGTGGGCTGACCCGGGCCTGCCGCACCATCGCGGTCCGGTCATGCGGATCCGGTGTGCGAGGGCGGCGCGGGTCCGGCCCTCAGGGGCGCGGGGAACTGCGCGAGCGGCCGAGGACGACCCGCGCGGAGAAGGCGACCGCACCCCGTATGGCGCCGTACGGCGCCTACGGCTTCCTGGTCTCCGCTTCGAGGCGCGCCCGCGTCGACGGCCCGTACTCGCCCGGCGCGTCCCCCCTGACGCCCCGCCACCACTGGTACATCCGCACCGCGTTCTCGACCTGCTCGTTGTAACTGCCGTTGATGTCACTGTTGTAGAGCGACAGCTGCCGCAACCGCCCCTGGAGCTCCGCCACCTCACCGCCCTTGTCCCCGCGCCGCAGCACCGTGGTGGTGGACCCCGAGCCCTGATGGGTGGTGCCGGGCCCCCCGTCGGAGGGGGACGGTCCGGCGGTCGCCGAGGGTGACCCGGTGGGCGACACCGGCGCGGCCGGTCCGGTCGCCCGCTCCGCCCCGGCGGCGCCGGACGCCGTGGCCCCGTCGGAGGGTGACGGCGAGCCGCCGGCCGCCGACGCCGAGGCCGACGGGGAGGCCGTACCGCTCCCGGAGGGTGACGCGGACGGCGAGGAGTGCCCCGAGGCCGACGGGGAGGCCGTAGCGCCCCCGGAGGGTGACGCGGAGGAGGTGCCGGCGGCCGACTCGGGCACGGCGGCCCGTACGTCCTCGGCCGCGGCGCCGTCCCGTGTGGGCTTCTCGTAGGAGAACAGTCCGCTCGCGAACCCGGCCGCCGCGACTACGGTCATCGCCGCCCCGCCCGCGGCCAGCGCCAGCGAGCGCCGCCGCCGCCCGGCGCTCGGCTCCCGCACGGCGCCACCCGGCGGTTCGGCCTGCACCTGGTCGAACAGGCTCAGGTCCATGGCGTCGGGCGCCGCGGCCGACGGCGCCAGCGGCGTCGGCAGCGACCCGGTGGGCAGCGACCCCGTGGGGAACGGCCCCGTGGGGAACGGCCCCGTGGCGAGCGAGCCGGGAGGCAGCGGCCCCCGAGGCGGCGGCGCCGTCCCCCCGGCGGGAGGCGGGCCCACCTGCCGCAGCCGCATGGTCTCCTCGCCCGGCCCGGCCGGCGGCCCGCCGGGCTCGACGATCTCGCCGATCTCCACGTACGGCCGGATGCGCAGCGGGTCGAAGTCCTCCGCCGCTGCCACCTCCGCCGTACGGGTGTCGCGCAGGGCGTCGGAAGCCCGCTCGGCGCAGCCGCACAGCGGCGTGTTGTCCGCGGCGCGCTCCGCGCCGCACCGGGGGCACGGGTCCCCCCGCCCCTGCCGCCGCGCGTCCGGGCGCCCCTTCGGCTCGGTCACCTGTTCGTCCCTCCCCCATGCGAACTCCAGAAATTATGCAGACGCTTCACACGCCACACCCCCAGATCCCACCGGAATGCTCGCCTCCGACCGGACTCGACAGGCCATTACGGGACACACCCACCACGATGGGAGTGTCACGACAGCCGGGACAGCCGCCGGAGCAGGGAGGTCGCCATGGCCGTGGAAGCGCGGGCCCGCACCCAGGAGCCGCATGACGAGCACGTGGGCGGGAACGTCCTCGTCTCCATCGGCGCCCTGCTGCTGGGCATGCTGCTCGCCGCCCTCGACCAGACGATCGTCTCGACCGCGCTGCCCACCATCGTCAGCGAACTCGGCGGCATGGAGCACCTGTCCTGGGTGGTGACCGCCTACCTGCTTGCCTCGACCGCCGCGACCCCGCTGTGGGGCAAACTGGGCGACCAGTACGGGCGCAAGAAGCTCTTCCAGGCCGCGATCGTGCTGTTCCTCGTCGGCTCCGCGCTGTGCGGGGCCGCCCAGAACATGCCCCAGCTCATCGCCTTCCGCGCCCTGCAGGGCCTGGGCGGCGGCGGGCTCATGGTGCTGTCGATGGCCATCGTCGGCGACCTCGTCCCGCCCCGGGAACGCGGTCGCTACCAGGGGCTGTTCGGCGCGGTCTTCGGCGCCACCAGCGTCCTCGGCCCGCTGCTCGGCGGGCTGTTCACCGAACACCTCAGCTGGCGCTGGGTGTTCTACGTCAACCTGCCCGTCGGCGTCGTCGCCCTCGCCGTCATCGCGGCCGTCCTGCACATCCCGTCCCGCGCCGCCCGGCACGTCATCGACTACCTCGGGACCTTCCTCATCGCCTCCGTCGCCACCTGCCTGGTCCTGGTCGCCTCCCTGGGCGGCACCACCTGGGCCTGGGGCTCCCCGCAGATCGTCGGCCTCGCGGTCCTCGGCGCCGTCCTCGCCGTCGCCTTCGTGGCGGTCGAGCGGCGGGCGGCCGAACCCGTCCTGCCGCTGAAGCTGTTCGCCGTGCGCACCTTCACCCTGTCCGCCGTGATCAGCTTCATCGTCGGCTTCGCGATGTTCGGCGCGATGACCTACCTGCCCACCTTCCTCCAGGTCGTCCAGGGCGTCTCCCCGACCATGTCCGGCGTGTACATGCTGCCGATGGTGTTCGGCCTGCTGCTCTCCTCCACGCTGTCCGGGCAGATCGTCAGCCGCACCGGCCGCTGGAAGGTCTTCCCGATCGCCGGAACCGCCGTCACCACCCTCGGACTGCTCCTGCTGCACCGGCTCGACGAGAACAGTTCGACCGCCGTGATGAGCACCTACTTCTTCGTCTTCGGACTCGGCCTCGGCCTGGTCATGCAGGTCCTCGTCCTCATCGTGCAGAACGCGGTCTCCTACGAGGACCTCGGGGTCGCCACCTCCGGCGCCACCTTCTTCCGCTCCATCGGGGCCAGCTTCGGCGTGGCGATCTTCGGCACGATCTTCGCCGGCCGCCTCGGCGACGAACTCGGCGCCGCCCTCGGCGGCGTCCCGCTGCCCCCCGGCGTCTCCGTCGACTCCCTCCAGGCCGACCCGCGCGGCATCGCCGCCCTCCCGCCCTCGCTGCGCCCCGATGCCCTGCACGCCTACGCGGCGTCGATCACCGACGTCTTCCTCTACGCGGTGCCCGTCGCCCTCCTCGGCTTCGTCCTGGCCTGGTTCCTCAAGGAGGACAAGCTGCGCGCCTCGGTCACCGCGCCCGACCTGAGCGAGACCTACGCCAGCAACCCGGTCGAACGGTCCTCCTACGACGAGGTGTGCCGCGCCCTGTCCGTCCTCGGCAGCCGCGAGGGCCGCCGCGAGATCTACCGGCGGATCACCGAGCGGGCCGGCTACGACCTGCTGCCCGCCACGAGCTGGCTGGTGCTGCGGATGAAGAAGTACGGCACGGTCGAACCGGCCCGCCTCGCCGAACACCTCCCCGTCCCGCTGTCGGTGATCATCGCGGCCGCCCGGCAGACCGAGGAACGCCGGCTCGCCGTGCGGAACGGCCTCGGCCTGCACCTGACCGACCAGGGCCGGCAGGTCGCCGAGCGGCTCGCCCAGGCCCGCGAGGAGTCGCTGGCCGAGTTGCTGGGCGACTGGTGGGGACCGGACCGGCCCACCGACCTGGTACGGCTGGTGAAACTCCTCAACGAGGAGCTGAGCGGCTCCGACCGCGAGGAGCCGCACGACACCGGTCCCGGGGCCAGGATCGGCCGCGCGCTCACCTGACGCTCACCCGGCCAGCGCCTTGCCGAACCAGTGCTCGGCGTAGGGGGCGTCGTTGTGCGGCTCGGTCTCCGCGTAGCCGAGCCGCGCGTACAGGGCCCGCGCCTCCACCAGGTCGGCCCGCGTGTCGAGGATCATCCGGGTGGCGCCCAGCTCGCGCGCGGCCTCCTCGGCGGCGGCCACCAGCAGCGCCGCCCCGCCCGTGCCCCGGGCCTCCGGCCGTACGTACACCCGCGTCAGCTCGGCCGCCGCGCCGCCCGGAGACCGGTGCAGCCGTACGCCCGCGCTGCCGGCCGGCTCGCCGCCGTGACGGCCGATCAGCAGCCGGCCGCGCGGTGGTGCCAGGTCCTCGTCCGAGTGCGCGGCGATCTCCCGCTCCAGTTCCCGCGGGTCGGTGCGGTGACCGCGGTGCAGCAGGTACCAGCGGTCGCTGACCTCGGTGTAGTACGCGCGCCACAGGTCCGCGGCGGCCGGGGAGCCGGGGAGCTCCGGGGCGATGATCCATGTCATGCGGCCAGTGTGGGGGCCGGTCGCACACCGCTCGCAACCGGATATCGCGCGTCACAACGCGCTGTTTGAAGGGGGCGGCGCGGGCAACCCGGACCGGGAACCGGCCCGCGGGGCCGACCCGACTGGAAGGCAGCCATGTCCACAGCCGTGATCATTGCTCTGATCGTGGCCGCGGTGGCCATCGTGGCCGTCGTGGCCTTCATGACCGTACGCGCGCGTCGCCCGCGCGGCGGCCGGAACCTCAAGCAGCGTTTCGGACCCGAGTACGACCGGGCGGTCGCCCGGCACGACGGGGACAGCAATGCGGCCGAGCGGGAACTCGACTCCCTCGTGGCGAGCTACGGCGACCTGCGGGAACGCCCGATCGAACCGGCCGAGCGCGACCGCTTCGAGGCGCGTTGGACGGCCGTTCAGGAGCGTTTCGTCGACTCGCCGCGCGAGGCGCTCGGCGAGGCCGACCGGCTGCTCGCGGAGGCGGCCGAGGCACGCGGCTTCCCGGACGGCGGGCGGTACGAGGAGCAGGTCGAGGCCCTGTCCGTGCACCACGCCGAGCATGTGAACGGGTACCGGCGGGTGCACCGGGCCGCGCACACCGCGAACGGGTCCGGCTCCGGGACCGAGGACATGCGGGTGGCGCTGGTCGAGGCCCGCGCGCTGTTCGAGGACCTGCTGACGCCGGACCGCCACGACACGGGTCGCCACCGGGCCCCGGCAGGCCGGGCGACGGCCTCCGACACCGCCCGCAGCGGCCACCGGCCGGGGCTGTTCCACCGGCACCACCCGAAGCACGGGTGACGCGCCCGGCGAGCACGACGACGGACGACCGCCGACGGCCGGGCGACGGCAGCGGAGGCCGTCGGACGACCCCGGTGGCGCATGACAACAGCGGATGCCGTCGGACGACCCCGGTGGCGCACGACGGCGGACGGCGGCGGACGCTCAGGGACGACGAGGCACGACGGACGCACACGACGCAGGACGACGAGGCACGACGGACGACGAAGGACGACGAGGGGTGAGTGGGATGACGACAGGCAGGACACCGGCACCTGGCCCCGAGGATCCGTACGGGCGGGAAGCCGACGAGCGGCGGGGCCGCGACTCGCACCGGTCGGCCCCGATGGTGCCGGACGCGGAGACGCCCGGGGCCGGGCGAGCGGGTTCCGACCCGTACGGCCAGGGCCCGGCGGGCGCCGCCGGCACGCCGTCCGCCGCTCCCGGGATGAGCGGCTCCGAGGCCGGGGTGGGGACCTCCCGCATGCGAGGCCCCGAGGCCGGAGAGGCACCGCCCGAGCCGGACGTGCGCGCCACGATGGGCGGCGAGACGGCCGAGGGGCGGGACGCGCTCGGCGCGCGGGGCGGCACGGAGCACGCCCAGGGCGGGATCGAGGACCCGCACGCCCCCCTGCTCCCGGCCGACGAGAGCGACCGGCTCACGACCCGCCTGCAGCACGCGATCGCCGAGTTCGTGGACCGGCCCCGGGAGGCCGTGGAGGAGGCCGACCACGTCCTGGAGGAACTCACGACCCGGTTCACCGACGCGATGAGCGACCGGCGCCGCGCCCTGCGCGGTCACTGGCAGCCCACGGACGGCGGCGGTGACCGCGCCGAGGAGATGGCCGGGAACGAGGCGGGGACCGAGGAACTGCGCCTCGCCCTGCGGGACTACCGGGAGCTGACCAACCGCCTGCTGCACATCTGAACCGAGGGGCGCCGTCGGCGCGCCCTCCGTCCGGGTCCCACGGGTCGTCGCACGACAAGCCGGGTGCCGGCGGGCAGGAGCCCGTCGGCACCCGGCGTCGCGTCCGCCCCGGTGCGCGGAACCCCCGGTCGGCTTTGGCTCGGTCATGCCTCCATTGCGCCGGACGGGGCGGCGTCGGGCGATTTATCATGCGCTCCACCAGTCATGCGGATTTTCTTAAGGAGCGCACGTGCTCGAACTCACCATGGCGTCCGTCTCGGGGGCGGAAGAGGGCGCCACGGCCGGCATGCTCATGGCCGACGCGCCCAGTGAACCGGGTGCCGTGCTGCGGGTGGGCCGGGACAAGTCCGTGTGCCGCCTCGTGACACCCGACGACTGGCTGTTCGTCTCCCGGGTTCACCTGGAGTTCCTGTGCGGGCCCACGGGCACCTGGCAGGTGACCTGGCTGCAGGGCTCGCAGGCCGACCCCTCCTCCGAGGTCCGGCTGCTGCTGGGCGAGCAGGCGCAGCAACTGGCGTACGGCGGCACCCTGCCGCTGCCCTACGGCGGCTCGGGCGAGATCGTCATCCACGACCGCACCGGCCCGCGCAGCGTCAACGTCGGCTTCTACCACGAGGTGTAGGCCCCGGCGGGCCTGCCGCCGAGGGGCTACGCCAGGACGCGGGCCAGCGCGAAACCGTCGTAGCCCTTGCTGCCCACCGTCTGGATCGCGGTGCCGCTCAGTCTCGGGTGGGAGGCGATGAGTTCGAGGGCGGCGCGGGTGCCGCGCACCCCGTCGTCGGAACTGTCCGCGTCGGCGACCTCGCCGCCGCGCACCACGTTGTCCAGGACGATCAGGCTGCCCGCGCTGGTGAGTTTCAGCGCCCACTCGACGTAGTGGGCGTTGTTCGCCTTGTCGGCGTCGATGAACACCAGGTCGAACGGCGGCGGGTTCTCGTCGACGAGGAGCGGCAGGGACTCCAGGGCGGGCCCCACGCGCACCTCGACCTGCTTGTCCAGGCCCGCCCGGGCGATGTTGCGGGTGGCGATCTCGGCGTGCCTGGGGTTGTACTCCAGCGAGATCAGCCGGCCCTCGGGCGGCAGGGCGCGGGCCAGCCAGATCGTGCTGTAGCCGCCGAGGGTGCCGATCTCCAGGATGCTGCGGGAGCCCTGGATCTCGGCCAGCAGCTGCAGGAACTTGCCCTGCCCGGCCGTCACGTTGATCGGCGGCAGCCCGGCGGCCGTGCTGTCGCGCAGCGCGGCCTCCGTCATCTCGTCGTCCGGGGCCAGGGTGGCGCCGAAGTAGGCGTCGACGGTGTCCCAGACCTGCGACTCACTCATGCGCTCCGCCTCTCGTGCACTTCACCGCGTGAAAAGAGCTGACTGCCGTGCCAACGGCGGGAACCTCGGACGGGTTCCCCTCAGCGTGGGCGGTGGATCGATTTCAGCCGTTCGGGTCACGGAGTCGCCGGTTCCGCCGTCCCTCGATGCGGCACCCCGGATCCGTGCGCACTATCGTCTTCCGGACAAAAGGAGATCGGTCGTCAGGTGAAACGGCGACGGCTCGTGTCTCTGTCCCGGGGGGCGAGAGCCTCTTAGGGTGCATAAGGGAACTTCCGCGCGACCGGGCGCGGACCGGACGGGGCGGGAGGCCGACGAGGCGTGGTGGATGCGGAGCACATCGGGCGATCGGCCGAACCCGCCGGGGCGACCGCGGCGGGCACCCCCCCGACGCGTGTGCACGCGGCCCGCCTCGCGCTCTGGCTGATCACGGTCGTGCTGGCGGTCAGACAGGTCGCCGTCGTGCTCACCACGCCGAGCCGGGAGCGGCTGACCGACCTGGAGACCTGGGTCGGCCCCCAGGGCGTCCTGCACGTCAACGGCTCGATCTACGCGTCCACCCGGTTCACCGGTACCCCCTTCGCCGGACTCGTCCTCAAGCCCCTCACCCGAGCGGCCGAACAGGGACTCGGCTGGGGCTGGACGTTCGGCTCCCTGCTGCTGGTCGCGGCGCTCGGTCTGGTCGCCGCCCGCGCCCTGCCCCAGCCCGTCGGGCGGCGCACCGCGCTGTTCGCCGCACCCGTCGCGATCAGCCTGCTCATGCTGTCGCTCCCGGTCCGCAACGCCTTCTGGCTCGGTCAGACCAGCATCATCCCCGTCCTGCTGGTCCTCCTCGGCTGCTTCGTCGTACGCGGCCGCTACGCCGGCGGAATGCTCATCGGGCTCGCCGCCGCGCTCCAGCCCACCGTCCTGCTCTTCGCCGCCCTGCTCTGGTGCACCGACCGCCGCCGCGCCGCCCTCACCACCGGCGCCGCCTTCCTCGGCTGCACCCTGCTCGCCTGGGCCGTCCTGCCGCACGACTCCCACACCTACTGGGTGCACCACCTGGCGGGCGCCGGCCTCGGCGGTGACGCCGACGCCCTCGCCAACCAGTCCCTGCACGGCGCCCTGCTCCGCCTCGGCCTGTCCGGCCCCCCGGAGACCGCCCTGGCCCTGACCCTGGGCGCGGCCGTCGTCGCCCTCGGACTGCGCCGGGCGGTGCGCTACGCCCGGGACGGGCAGCTGCTGCTCGCGGTGGCGATCACCGGCTGCGCCGCCATCGCCGTGTCCCCGACGAGCTGGCAGCACCAGCTGCTGTGGCTGCTGCTCGCGGTGGTCGGCCGGGTCGGCAGGCGCGCCTCGGACCGGCTGCTCTGGCCGGCCGCCGTGGTGCTGGTGATGACGCTCCCGGCGGACATGCTGCTGCCGGGCATGGCGTTCCTGGCGCCCTTGCGCGACAACGTGATCCTGCTGGCCGCGCTGGCCGCCGCCACCTTCGTTCCCTTCCTGCCGCGCACCTCGCCCTACTACGACCGGCCCGTCCCCACCGAGTACGCCCCCGCGGTCCCCGCCCGTTTCCCCGGCATCCCCCTGTTGCCCTTCCTGCGCCGGGTCCTCACCCGCCCCAACCTGCTGCTGGAGCTGCTGCTGATCCGGGTGGGCTACGCGGCGTACTCGCAGGTCCGGCTGGCGGCGACCGGCGGCACGATCTCCGGCGGCCGGGCCCGCGCGGAGGCCCACGGGCACGAGATCCTCGACATCGAGAGCTTCCTGCACCTCGACTTCGAGCTCGCGGTCAACCACTGGGTGGTCACCGTCGGGTGGTTGCGGGAGTTCTTCGACTTCTACTACACGTCGTTCCACTTCATCGTCCCGCTGGCCGTCCTCGGCCTGCTCTACTGGCGCCGCCCGGTCGACTACCGCTGGGCCCGCTCCGCCCTGGGCCTCGCCACCCTGCTCGCCCTGGTGGGCTTCTGGCTCTACCCGCTCGCCCCGCCCCGCCTGATGCCCGGTCTCGACGTCATCGACACGGTCCACGGCGTCCAGGACTTCTCCCGCCCCGACTACGGCACGCTGACCTCCCTGACCAACCAGTACGCGGCGATGCCGTCGCTGCACTTCGGCTGGTCACTGTGGTGCGGCCTGATCATCGCGATCGTGGCCCCCAGGTGGTGGATGAAGGCCCTCGGCCTGCTGCACCCGCTGCTCACCGCCACCGCGATCGTCGCGACCGGCAACCACTGGGTCCTCGACGCGGCCGGCGGCGCCGTGGTCGTCGCCGGGGGCTTCGCCCTGACCTACGTTCTGCAGGGGCCCCGCGCCCGGCCGGCGCCCGGCCCGCCGGCCGTCACCGAGCCCGAGGCGACGAAGGAACCGGCGCCGAGCGCCTGAGCCCGGGCGGCATGCCTGTGCTCACAGCCCGGGCGGCGCGCTCCCGCTCGTTCAGGCGGCGTCGACGTCCCGCACCAGCGCGGTGAGCTCGTCGAGCAGACGGTCGCGCTCGTCGGCCGTCCCGGCCGCGTCCAGGAGGGCCGCGAACTCGCCCTGCCACATGACGGCGTGCACGGCCCGCAGCCGGTCCCGGTCGCCCTCCTCGGCGGCTGCCAGCGCGGCGGCCGTACGGTCCAGCCGCTCCAGCGCCCCGGCCTCCCGGGCGGCGTCGCCCCGGCCGACCAGCCCGGCGCACCGGCCCGGCAGCCAGGCCCGGCCCTCGGCGCCGAGCGCCCGTACCACGGCCGCACCGGCCCCTGCCGCGGTCACGGCCGCCGCCTTGGTCACCATCCCGGACCCTCCCCTCGGTCGGCGCCCCGCCGGTGGGACGGGGCGGTCCGCATCGTACCGAGGGGCCGGCGCCGCCTCCGGGGCGGCCGCCGGAAGGGGAGGCCCGGCATTCCTTTGTGAAGGATGGGGGCGGCGTGCTGCCGTGCGCCGGGCGGTGTGCTGGTCTGGCTGCCTGGCTTGTCCACCGTCGGAAGGATCACGCACCGTGGCACGCTCCCTGACCCGGCGTCACCTCCTCGGCACCGCGGCGGCGCTCGGCGGCGCCGCCGCCCTGGCCGGACCGCCGGCCTCCGCCGCCCAGGCCGCCACCGGCGGTGGCGGCAGCGCGGCTTCCTGGCCCGCCACCATCGCCACACCGCCCGGCTTCCAGCCCGAGGGCATCACGATCGGCCCCGGGGCCGTCGCCTACACCGGCTCCCTCCTCGACGGCTCGGTCTACGCCGCCGACCTGGCCACCGGACGCGGCCGGATCATCACCGAGGGGCAGGGCCCCATGTCGGTGGGCCTCAAGGTCGCCCCGTACGGCAGGCTCGTGATCGCCGGCGGCGACACCGGGCAGATCAGGGTCGTCGACCGCCGCTCCGGGCGCCCGCTGGCGGCCTGGCAGGCGGCGACCGGCACGGCGTTCGTGAACGACGTGGTGGTGGGCTGCGGCGGCGCCTGGTTCACGGACTCCTTCAACGACGTCCTCTACCACGTGCCCGTGCGCCGCACCGTCCCCTCCGCCTCCCCGGTGCGCACACTGCCGCTGACCGGCGCCTGGGCCCCGACACCGCCCGGCGGCCAGACGTTCGGCGCCAACGGCATCGAACTGACCCCGGACCGCCGAGGCCTGCTCGTCGTCAACGACAACTCCGCCCTCCTCTACCGGGTCGACCCGCGCACCGGCGAGACCACCGAGGTCGCCCTGACCGGCGGCGCGGTGAGCAACGGCGACGGCCTGGTCCTGCACGGCCGCACCCTGTACGTCGTGCGCAACTGGGCCTACGCGGTCGACGTCTTCCGCCTCACCGGCGACGGCACCCGCGGCACCTTCGTCAGGCGCATCACCGACCCCCGCTTCGACGAACCCACCACGGCCGCCGTCCACGGCGACCGCCTCTACGTCGTCAACGCCCGCTTCGACTCCGACTGGTCGGACCCGACGATGTCGTCGACGATCGTGGCGGTGCCGCTTTAGGGCACCGGAGCGGCACAGCGCCGGCGGGTGTCCCTCTTCCTGGGGGAGCCCTCGCCGGCGCGAGCCGGTCAGAGCCGCTGGATGATCGTCCCCGTAGCCAGGGCGCCCCCCGCGCACATCGTGATCAGGGCGAATTCCTTGTCCGTGCGCTCCAGTTCGTGGAGGGCCGTGGTGATGAGGCGGGCGCCCGTCGCGCCGACCGGGTGGCCCAGGGCGATGGCGCCGCCGTTGACGTTGACCTTGTCGAGGTCCTGGTCGAAGACCCGGGCCCAGCTCAGGACGACGGACGCGAACGCCTCGTTGATCTCGACCAGGTCGATGTCCTTCAGGGTCATGCCCGCCTTGCCGAGGACGGCGTTGGTCGCGTCGATGGGGCCGTCGAGGTGGTAGTGGGGGTCGGCGCCGGTGAGGACCTGGGCGACTATGCGGGCCCGGGGCTTGAGCTTCAGGGCCCGCGCCATGCGCTTGGAGGCCCACATGATGGCCGCCGCGCCGTCCGAGATCTGCGAGGAGTTGCCGGCGGTGTGCACGGCGGTCGGCATGATGGGCTTCAGGCCGGACAGGGCGTCGAGCGAGGTGTCCCGCAGGCCCTCGTCGCGGTCCACCAGACGCCACATGCCCTGGCCGGCGCGCTGTTCGTCCTCCGTGGTGGGGACCTGGACCGCGAACGTCTCGCGTTTGAAGCGCTCCTCCGCCCAGGCCGCCGCCGCCCGCTCCTGCGACAGCAGGCCGAGCCGGTCCACGTCCTCGCGTGTCAGGCCCCGTTTGCGGGCGATGCGCTCCGCCGCCTCGAACTGGTTGGGGAGGTCCACGTTCCACTCGTCGGGGAACGGCTTGCCGGGGCCGTGCTTGGAGCCGGAGCCCAGCGGCACCCGGGACATCGCCTCCACACCGCAGGAGATGCCGACGTCGATGACACCCGCCGCGATCATGTTGGCGGTCATGTGGGAGGCCTGCTGCGAGGAGCCGCACTGGCAGTCGACCGTGGTCGCGGCCGTCTCGTAGGGCAGGCCCACGGTCAGCCAGGCCGTGCGGGCGGGGTTCATGGACTGTTCGCCGGCGTGGGTCACCGTGCCGCCGACGACCTGCTCGACGGCGTCGGCGGGGATGCCGGTGCGGTCCAGCAACTCGCGGTAGGTCTCGCCGAGGAGGTAGGCGGGGTGGAGGTTGGCCAGCGCGCCTGAGCGCTTGCCGATGGGGGTGCGGACGGCTTCCACGATCACGGGTTCGGCGGCCATGGGTGCGGATCCTTCCGGGGGGCGGCTCCAGCAGGCGGAACTAGTACGTGTTCTAGTTCCTGTTGCAGTCTGCTGATGTGACGTCGCTCACCGCAAGGGTCTTGCAGCCTTCGGCGCCCTCAACTACCTTCGCCGCAACCTGTTTCTGATAGACCGTCAGTTCACATACTCCCTGGTGCCCCCTGGCTGGAGCTGCCCATGCCCTGTCCGGCGCTTCCCGACGGGTTCGACTTCACCGACCCCGACCTGCTGCATCACCGCGTGCCCCTGCCCGAGTTCGCCGAGCTGCGCCGGGCGGAGCCCGTGTGCTGGATCCCGCAGTCGGGGCGCATCGCCGGCTTCGACGACGAGGGGTACTGGGCGGTGAGCCGGCACGCCGACGTCCGGTACGTCTCCACGCACCCCGAGCTGTTCTCCTCCAGCCTCAACACCGCGATCATCCGCTTCAACCAGCACATCGAGCGCGCGACCATCGAGGCGCAGCGGCTGATCCTGCTGAACATGGACCCGCCGGAGCACACCCGGGTGCGGCAGATCGTGCAGCGCGGCTTCACGCCCCGTTCCGTCCGGGCGCTGGAGGGGCGGTTGCGGGAGCGGGCCGGCGCCATCGTGGACGGGGCGCGCCGCCGCTCGGGGCCCTTCGACTTCGTCACCGAGGTCGCCTGCGAGCTGCCGCTTCAGGCCATCGCGGAGCTGATCGGCGTACCCCAGGACGACCGGGCGAAGATCTTCGACTGGTCCAACAAGATGATCGCCTACGACGACCCCGAGTACGCCATCACCGAGGAGGTCGGCGCGCGTTCCGCGGCCGAGATCATCGCCTACGCCATGAACATGGCCGCCGAGCGGAAGCGGTGCCCGGCCGAGGACATCGTCAGTACCCTCGTCGCCGCCGAGCACGAGGGCAATCTGAACTCCGACGAGTTCGGGTTCTTCGTGCTGATGCTGGCCGTCGCCGGCAACGAGACGACCCGCAACGCCATCACCCACGGCATGCACGCCTTCCTCACCCACCCCGAGCAGTGGGAGCTGTACAAGAGGGAGCGGCCGGCCACGACCGCCGAGGAGATCGTGCGGTGGGCCACGCCGGTCGTCTCCTTCCAGCGCACCGCCACCCAGGACACCGAACTGGGGGGTGCGCGGATCAGGAAGGGTGACCGTGTCGGGCTCTTCTACGCCTCCGCCAACCACGATCCCGAGGTGTTCGAGGAACCCGACGCCTTCGACATCACCCGGGACCCCAATCCGCACCTCGGTTTCGGCGGGGGAGGGCCCCACTTCTGCCTGGGCAAGTCCCTCGCCGTGCTGGAGATCGACCTGATCTTCAACGCCGTCGCCGACGCCCTGCCGGACATCCGTGCGGCGGCGGAGCCGCGGCGGCTGCGGTCGGCGTGGATCAACGGGATCAAGGAGCTGCGGGTGACGGCGTAGCCGCGGTGTACGCCGAAGGCGGCGGCCCCGGGTGCCGGGGTCGCCGCCTACGGTGCGGTGCGGGGGGTGGGTACGGCTCAGTACCAGTGGTGGGCCTGCCAGAAGTTCCAGGCGCCGACCGGGCTGCCGTAGCGGGAGTTCATGTAGTCGAGGCCCCACTTGATCTGGGTGGCGGCGTTGGTCTTCCAGTCCGAGCCGGCGGAGGCCATCTTGGAGCCGGGGAGGGCCTGGACGAGGCCGTAGGCGCCGGAGGAGGCGTTGACGGCGTCGACGTCCCAGCCGCTCTCGTGCTCGACGATCTTGGAAAAGGCGTTGTACTGCGCCGCGTTCGGGATCATCTTCTTCGCGATCGCCTTGGCCTGGCCGGCCGAGTCCGCGGACGCCGGGGCGGCGTGGGCGGGGGCCGCGGCCAGCGCCATGCCGGCGGTGGCGGTGACCACGGCGGCGGTGGTGAGGACCTTCTTGGGGGCGGAGGCGACGCGGCGGATGACGGAGAACGACACGGAGAACCTTTTTCTTCGGGGACGGTGCTGTCGCGGGCGGGCCGCGCCGCGGGGGCGGTGCTGCCGGCGTGCGTCGGCGCCGAGGCCCGGGGGGCTCGTCGGCGCCGTGCGACGTCATCCAGAGAAGCAGGCCCGAAATGGGCTGGCAAATACCCCTTGTACTAGTTGTGGTCGCATGCGGAGAGCCGACGGCCTCTGTGACCTGGGTCTCAAAGGCCAGGTCGGAGGCCCTTTTGGTGTGGGCATGATGTCCGGAATGCCCTACTAAGGTGTGTAGTGGGTGACGTGGGTCATGTGGGGTGCTTCACCGTGGCCGGAGGGTGCGCGGGGTCCTCGTGAGGGGTGAAGGTGACCGGCGTCTCGAAGGCCGCCCGCCGGGTGGCCCGCCGCAGCGCCTTCAGCACGGCGGGGCCGACGGCCAGGGTCAGCAGCACCGTGCAGACCGCCCGGCCGAGGTCCCAGCCGAGGGAGGTGGCCAGGCAGTACGCGAGGAAGCGGGCCAGGTTCGCGGCCGGTCCGGCGTCCGGGTCGAACGCGATGGTCGTGCTGTCGGCGGACAGGAACGGCCAGCCCTGCATGTTCATGGCCGTGCCGTACGCGAAGGCGGCCAGGAACCCGTAGCCCGCGAGCATCAGCACCTCGCCCCGGCCGCGCAGCCGCTCCGGGCCCGGCAGCAGACCCGCGCCCATGGTGAACCAGCCCATGCACAGCATCTGGTACGGCAGCCAGGGGCCGACCCCGCCCGTGAGCAGCGCGGACGCGAACATCGTCACGCAGCCGAGGACGTAGCCGAAGCCCGGGCCGAGGACCCGGCCGCTGAGCACCATCAGGAAGAACATCGGCTCCAGACCGGCCGTCCCCGCGCCGATCGGGCGCAGCGCGGCGCCGGTCGCCGCCAGCACACCGAGCATCGCGACCGCCTTCGGGCCCATCCCGGACTCGGCGATGGTCGCCGCCACCACCGCGACCAGCAGCACCAGCAGCCCCGCGAAGAGCCAGGGCGCGTCCTGCGCGTGGGCCACCGCCGACGAGTCGGGCGGCGCGAAGAAAGGCCAGGTCAGCGCCGCCACCCCGACCGCGCTGACCAGCCCCAGCGTGACCACGGACCGTGCCCCCAGCCGCACGGCACGGACCCGGCGCCGGCCTCCGGCGTCCCCCGGGGCTGCCGCGCCCGGAGCCGTCCGCGGGGCCACGGGGTGCGCCGTGCGCCGGGCCGGTTCGGGATCCGCGGGGCGGTCCGGTCCGGGCGGGGTCGGCCGGGGCGTCGTGGGGCGGTCCGGGGCGGGTGTCGTGGAGTGTGCGTCTTCGGAGGGCGTGGAGCGGGGTGGCTCGGGTGCCGGGGGTTGCGGGGGGTCCGTCGGTGCGGCCGGGGTCGGCTTCGGCGTCGGGTGAGGGGTCGGCTGGGAGATGCCGGGCCGTCCGGGCGCGTGGAGCGGGGTTCGCTCGGATGCGGTGGGGCGGTCCGGTTCGGGCGGGGTCGGCTGGGACGCGGTGGGGCGGTCCGGCTCGGGTCGCACGGGGTGGCGTGTCATGTGAGGGCCGCCTTCACCTCGGTCACCGTCAGCCACTTCAGCGGGGCGAGGATCTTCGCCACCTGGGGTGCGAAGGACGGGGAGGAGACCACCACCTCGGCGGCCGGACCGTCGGCGATCACCTCGCCCTCCGCCAGCAGCACCACCCGCTGGGCCAGCTCGGCGGCGAGTTCCACGTCGTGCGTGGCCAGCACGACGGCGTGGCCCTCGGCGGCCAGCGCCCGCAGGTGGGACACCAGGCGGGCCTTGGCCGCGTAGTCCAGGCCGCGGGTCGGCTCGTCGAGCAGGAGCAGCGGCGGGCGGGCCGTCAGGACGACCGCGAGGGCGAGCGACAGCCGCTGGCCCTCCGACAGATCGCGCGGGTGGAGGTCGTCGGCGACCCCGGGCAGCAGCTCCGACACCAGAGCCCGGCAGGTGCCGGGCGCGGCCCCGGCGTCCCGGTCGGCCTGCGCGCACTCGGCGGCGACCGTGTCGGCGTACAGCAGGTCGCGCGGCTCCTGAGGGACCAGGCCGACCCGGCGCACCAGCTCGCGGGGGGCCGTGCGGTGCGGGACGGCACCCGCGGCACGGACCGTGCCGGAGGCCGGCTCGACCAGGCCGACCAGCGCCGACAGCAGCGTCGACTTCCCCGCCCCGTTGCGCCCCATCAGCGCGACCGTCTCGCCGACGGACACGGTCAGGTCGACCCGCCGCAGCGCCTGTACCCGGCCCCGCCGGACGGCCAGCGAACGGACCTCGGCGACCTGGGCGACCTCGGCGCCCCCGGCGACCGGCTCGGCCCCGGCGGCCCGGCGTCCGAACAGCCGCCGGAGTGCGCGCGGGAGCGCCGGCCCCACCTGGGCCGGCCCCGCCTGGGAGGCCGGCCCCGCCTGGGAGGCCGGCTCCGCCTGGGCGGTCGGCTCCGCCTGGGACACCGGCTCCACCCCGGACGTCGGCCCCACCCGGGACGCACGGGCAGACCCCGCCCGGGACGCCGGTACTGCCGGGGCCCCCGCGCCCGAAGCGGTCGGCGCGCCGCCGCTCCCCTCCCGCCCGCTCAGGCGTTCCCGCAGGTCACCCGCCCGGCGCCGGGCATCGCGGACGGTCAGGGGCAGCGGGGACCAGCCGGCGAGGCGGCCCAGCTCCACCACCGGCGGGAACACCGGGGAGACGGTCATCACCTCGGCCGGGGTTCCGAGGACCGGGGCCGCTCCCGGGCCGGGCAGCAGGAGCACCTGGTCGGCGTAGTGGACGACCCGTTCCAGGCGGTGCTCGGCCATCAGGACCGTCGTACCGAGGTCGTGGACCAGGCGCTGGAGCACCGCGAGGACCTCCTCGGCGGCCGCCGGGTCGAGCGCGGAGGTCGGCTCGTCGAGGACGAGGACGCTCGGGTGGGCCGTGAGCACCGAGCCGATCGCGACCCGCTGCTGCTGGCCGCCGGAGAGCGTGGCCAGTGGACGGTCCCGCAGGCCGGCCAGGCCCAACAGGTCCAGGGTCTCCTCCACACGGCGGCGCATCACCTCCGGCGGCAGGCCCAACGACTCCATGCCGTAGGCGAGTTCCTCCTCCACCGTGTCCGTGACGAAGTGGGACAGCGGGTCCTGGCCGACGGTCCCCACCACGTCGGCGAGGTCACGCGGCTTGTGGGTGCGGGTGTCGCGGCCGGCGACCGTGACCCGTCCGCGCAGGGTGCCGCCGGTGAAGTGCGGGACCAGCCCGCTCACCGCGCCGAGCACCGTCGACTTGCCGACCCCCGACGGGCCGACCAGCAGCACCAGTTCACCCTCCGGCACCTCGAAGCCGAGGCCCCGGACGGCGGGTCCGGGCGCCCCTTCGTACGTCACGGAGACATCCTCGAAGCGGATCACTGCGGCTCCTCGGCGGCGACGGCGGGGGAGGGGGACGGGACAGGGGAAGAGGGCGGGGACGGGGGCGGGGTCACGAAGGCGGGCAGCAGGCCCAGCAGGACGGCCGCGGCCGGCCACAGCGGGAACTCGGGGGCCACCAGCGGGACCACACCGGGACGCAGCGCCGCCGGGTCCCGGTCGGCGGCCAGCGCCAGCAGCGCGGCCACCGCCGCGCCCGAGCCGGCCACCAGCCAGGCCGGCGGACCCCAGCGGTCGGGCCGGTACCGGGTGCGCGGCGTACGGCGGCCACCGAGCCGGAGCCCGGCCAGCGCGGCCGCGACCCCGGCCAGCAGCACCGGCATCCCGTACCCGGCGCCCTCGGCGGTCAGCAGCCCGTACGTCCCCGCGCACACCCCGAGCAGCCCGGCGAGGGTGAGAGCGGCGGTCGTACGGCGGACCGCGGCCGGGACCCGCGCGGTCCGCCCGTAGCCGCGGGAGTCCATCGCGGCGGCCAGCGCCACCGAACGCTCCAACGCCCCCTCCAGCACCGGCAGTCCGACGTGCAGCAGGCCCCGGACACCGCGGTCGGGGCGGCCCCGCAGCCGGCGGGCGGCGCGCAGCCGGTGGACGTCCGCGATCAGGTTCGGGGCGAAGGTGAGCGCCACGACGACGGCCACGCCCGTCTCGTACAGGGCGCCGGGCAGCGCCTTCAGCAGGCGGGACGGGCTGGCGAGGGCGTTCGCGGCGCCGACGCAGATCAGCAGCGCGGCCAGCTTCGCACCGTCGTAGGCGGCGAAGAGGACCCCCTCGGCGGTCACCCGGCCGCCCAGGCGGATGCCCTTCGCCCAGTCGGGCAGCGGGACTTCGGGGAGCGTGAGCAGGATGTGGGTGCCCGGGATCGGGGAGCCGAGGACCACCGCGAACAGCACGCGGACGGCGATCACGGCGAGCGCCAGCCGGACGAACGCGCCGTAGGAGCGGGCCCAGGGCGCGTCGGGGCGGCGGGCGGCCACCACATAGCCGGAGACGGCGACGAGGAGGCCGAGCAGCAGGGGGTTGGTGGTGCGGGTGGCGGCGGTGCCGAGCCCCAGCGCCCAGAGCCACCAGGCGCCGGGGTGCACGGCCGCGCGCTCACGCATCGCGGCGTCGCCTGACCTGCCACAGGGTCGCCGCGGCGACGAGGACGACGGCGCCGACGCCGGCGAGCAGCCCGAGGAGGGTGCCGCCGGTGTCGGAGTCCTGCCCGGCGGCCTCGCTCTGCGCCGTCGGTGAGCCCTCGGGCTTCCGCGACTCCTGCGGCTTCCCCACCGAGACCTGTTCCCCGCAGCCCTTCGCGGGGTAGCCCGCGATGGCGCAGAGCAGGGCGTTGGCGTCGTAGCGCAGCGGCTTGGCCTCCGCCGCCAGGGCCTCGGCGGCGGAGGCGTCCTCACGCACCCGCGCGCAGGCCGTGCGCGGGGCGGGCGGGCTCTCGCCGGACGGGGCGTCGGCCGCCGTGCCGAAGTCGATGACCAGCGCGACGCGCTTCATGCCGTCCTGGGCCGGGGTGCCCGCGCAGATCGGCCCGAAGGCGGCCGCTCCCCGGGGCCGGTCCGCGTCCGCGGAGTCCTCGCTGACCGCGAACCGGAAGCCCTGCACGTCACCGTCGGCGGGGCGCGCGGTCGCGGGGCCCTCGGTGGCGTACGTCCAGCCCTGGGCGTCGTGGGTCCAGTAGGACCAGTAGCGGTAGCCGGTCGCCGCCCCGGCCGTACCCGCGGTGGGCAGCGGCAGGAGCAGGGCGGCCAGGACCGCCGACAGGGCGAGCGCGGCACGGCGGCGCGTCAGGGCCGCCGGTGCCGGCGGGGCGGCCCCGGGGCGGCGGCGGGTCACGCCTGCCGCTTCCGGGACCGGACCACCAGGACGGCGCCGCCGGCCGCGATCAGGACCAGCAGGACGATGCCCGTGACGGCGCCCGCGCCCAGGCCCTCGTCGTCGCGGTCCGCCGCCGCGGAGGCGGGGGAGGCGGACGCGGACGCTGCGGACGACGGGGCCGGCACGGACTTGGGGGCCGGGCCGCTCTTGTTCAGCCGCTCCACCAGGTCGGCGCCGCCGAAGTCGTGCGGGTCGGCCCCGGTCGCCAGGGACGTCAGGATCAGCTGCGCGTAGGCCGCCGGGCCGGTCATGTCGGCCCACGCCTCGGAGTTGGCCTTCAGCCAGCCCAGGGTGGCGGTGGCCTCGGTCCGCAGGCCGGCCGTGGCGAGGGCGAGGGCGGCGTCGGCGGTGTTGCCGAAGTCGGGCTGGTTCTCGGCGCCGGGGAGGGTGGAGACCAGGTGGTGGTCCTTGTCCAGGGTGCGGGCCAGGTAGGCGGCGGCGTTGCGGGCGGCGTGCGCCGGGTCGGTGGTCTTCTCGCAGGCCGGCACGCCCGTCAGCGGCTGCGCGGGGCGCTGTCCGGCGAGCGTCGCGCCGAACCCGCCGAGGACGGCCGCCGCCGTGGCGTCGGCGTTGGCGGCGAGCTTGCCGCTCTTGTCCGGCTGGTAGGCGAAGGATCCCGCGTCCGTGGAGCCGTCGCACGGCAGGGCGAACGTCAGCAGGGCGTCGTGGGGGGACTTGCCGTCCTTGCGGACCTGTCCCGGCTTCAGGCCGGCTGCGTCGAGGGCGCCGATCACCACGGACGTCGAGTTGGTGTCGCTGGGGCCGCCGGGCATGTAGCCCCAGCCGCCGTCCTTGTTCTGGACCGACCTCAGCCAGGTGACGGCCTTGTCGGTGGCGGTGCGATGGCCGCCGAGCGCGGCGAGCGCCTGGACCGCGGCGGCGGTGCTGTTGGTGTCGACCGTCACCTTGGCGTCGCAGGGCTTCGCCGGGTCGACGCGGAAGGCGGGGAAGGAACCGTCGGCGCACTGCTGGCCGGCCAGCCAGCCGACCGCCTCGTCGGCCGGGACGACACCGACGGCGTGCTGCGCGAGCAGAGCGTACGACTGGCGCCACACACCGTCGTACGTCGGGTCGGCCAGGCCGTACAGGCCGTCGGGTATCACCACCGACGGGGTCGGGGACGGCGGGGCGGCGACGGCGGGCGTGGCGGCGCCGATCACGGCGATGGCTGCGGCCAGCGCCGCGGTGGTGCGGCGGACGTTCATGATCGGCGGGTGCCTCTCCCTAGGGGGAGCCGGGCAGCGCGGGACACCCCGGGCGGCTCGGCTCCGTAGACCTCGACGGTGCCTGCCGTGCGGCGGCGGACGCCGACGCACGTGAGCCGGTCACGTCCGCGCGGGGCAGTCCGGCTCACCGTCCGGGGACGGCTCACGGTTGCGGGTCAGCGCCGGAATTGCACCGGCTTCCCCCCGTACGGGTGTGATGACGACGCCGCTACTGTACCGGGCGGTAGACCGGGCCCGGAGGGCCCCCGCGTCCCGGCGACCTTTCCGTGACCTGGCGGGCCGCCTACACGGCGGCGTACGCCACCGGATCGCTCCCCGGCACCGCCTCAGCGCGCCCCGACTTCACCAGCCGGCGCAGATGGGCCTCCGCCTCCGCCACGGCGATGGTGCGCGAGGCGTACGGGATGTCGGGCCAGGGCCGGTTCCACGCCATGCGCTCGGCGAGCTGCCACGGGGTGAGCGGGGCGGTCAGCAGGGCGTGCAGGCCGGTGAGGCGCTCCTCGTGATGGGCGAGCAGTTCCCGCACCCGGGCCGGGGCGTCGGTGAAGGGGTGCTGGTGGGCCGGGAGGATCTCGGCGGGGGCGAGGCGGCCGACGCGCTCCAGGGAGTCCAGGTAGTCGCCGAGGGGGTCGGTGACGGCGGTGTCGTCGGGGTCCTCGTACAGGCCGATGTGCGGGCTGATCCCCGGCAGCAGGTGGTCGCCGGAGAACAGCCGCCCGTGGCCCGGGAGTCCGCCGGGGTGCTCCTCCTCCAGGTGCAGGCAGACGTGGCCCGGCGTGTGGCCCGGGGTCCACACCGCGCGCAGCCGGCGGCCCGGGAGGTCGAGGAGTTCGCCGGGGGTGATCTCGCGGTCCGGCAGGGCGGGGGAGAGGCCGGGCAGTGTGCGGCCGTGCCCGGCGCCGCGCAGGGGTGCCACGTGCTCCTCGGGGGCGCCGGCCGCCGTCAGCTTCTCCGCCATGTACGCGAACCAGCGCTCCGGGCGGGTCTCCCGCGTCCGCCGGACGACGGCCAGGTCCGCCGGGTGCATCGCCAGCCAGGCGCCGGACGCCTCCCGCACCCGGCCGGACAGCCCGTGGTGGTCGGGGTGGTGGTGGGTGACGACCACGCCGTACAGCTCGGCGACGTCGGTGCCGCAGGCCCGCAGGCCCTCGGTGAGGGTGTCCCAGGCGGTGGGGTCGTCCCATCCGGTGTCGATGAGCACCGGGCCACGGTCGGTGTCGACGACGTGGACCAGGGTGTGGCCGAGCGGGTTGTCCGGGATGGGGACCCGGACGGACCGGACGCCGCCGCCGTGGTCGTACACCTGTGCCATGGACTCCCCAATCGCCGCGCCGCGTACGGTCACTATAACTAGAACGCGTTTCGACAGGAGGCTCGACGCATACGGGTCCGTCCGTCACCCGTCCGTCGGCCGCCTGTCGCCCTCCCGTCCGTGGACTCCTTGGTGCGGAACTGGTATCTGTTCCAGAAAGGTGGCCTGACGGTTCGTCAGGCACATGGCTCCGGGAGGCAGTCGGCCATGACCGAGCTCAGGGAACACGGACAGCTGTTCATCGGCGGGGAGTTGACCGACCCTCTCGGCCGGGACGTCATCGAGGTGGTGTCGCCGCACACCGAGGAGGTCATCGGCCGGGTGCCGCACGCCTCGCCGGCCGACGTCGACCGGGCGGTCGAGGCGGCCCGCCGCGCCTTCGACGAAGGGCCCTGGCCGCGGCTTCCGTTGGAGGAGCGGATCGCCGTCGTCACACGCATCAAGGACGGGATCGCCGCCCGCCACGAGGAGATCGCCCGGGTGATCTCCGCCGAGAACGGCTCCCCGTACTCCTGGAGCGTCCTCGCCCAGGCGCTCGGCGCGATGATGGTCTGGGACGCGGCGATCACCGTCGCCCGGGACTTCACCTACGAGGAGCGGCGCGCCGGGGTGCTCGGGCCGATCCTCGTGCGCCGGGAGCCCGTCGGGGTCGTCGCGGCCGTCGTGCCCTGGAACGTCCCGCAGTTCGTGGCCGCCGCCAAGCTCGCGCCCGCGCTGCTGACCGGGTGCGCGGTCGTCCTCAAGCCGTCGCCGGAGTCGCCGCTGGACGCCTACCTCCTCGCGGAGATCGCGGCCGAGGCGGGGCTGCCGCAGGGGGTTCTGTCGGTCCTCCCGGCCGACCGTGAGGTCAGCGAGTACCTGGTCGGGCACCCCGGCGTGGACAAGGTCTCCTTCACCGGGTCGGTCGCGGCCGGCAAGCGGGTCATGGAGGTCGCCGCCCGCCACCTCACCCGGGTCACCCTGGAGCTGGGCGGCAAGTCGGCGGCCGTGGTGCTCCCCGACGCGGACGCGGCCACGGCGGTCGCCGGCATCGTCCCGGCGGCCTGGATGAACAACGGCCAGGCGTGCGTGGCCCAGACCCGCATCCTCGTCCCGCGCTCGCGCTACGACGAGTTCGCCGACGCGTTCGCGGCGGCGGCGAGCGCGCTCGTGGTCGGCGACCCGCTGGACCCGGCGACCCAGGTCGGCCCGCTGGTGGCCCGGCGCCAGCAGCGGCGCAACCTCGACTACATCCGGATCGGGCAGGAGGAGGGCGCCAAGATCCTCACCGGCGGCGGGCGTCCGGCGGGTCTGGAGCGGGGCTGGTACGTCGAGCCCACCCTCTTCGGCGACGTCGACAACTCCATGCGGATAGCCCGCGAGGAGATCTTCGGCCCGGTGATCTGCCTGCTGCCCTACCGCGACGAGGCCGAGGCCGTGAGGATCGCCAACGACTCCGACTACGGGCTGAGCGGCAGCGTCTGGACGGCCGACGTCGAGCGCGGCATCGGGATCGCCCGGCAGGTGCGCACCGGCACCTACTCCGTCAACACCTTCAGCCTCGACATGCTGGGCCCGTTCGGCGGCTACAAGAACAGCGGGCTGGGGCGGGAGTTCGGGCCCGAGGGGTACGGCGAGTACCTGGAGCACAAGATGATCCACCTGCCGGCGGGGGCGTAGCCGGATGGGCGACCGCTGGCACGTGGAGGTCGACCGCTCCCTGTGCATCGGCTCGGGCCAGTGCGTCCACCGCGCGGCGGACGGCTTCCGTCTCGACGCGGCCCGCCAGTCCCGGCCGGTCGAGCCGGACACCGACGCCGACGAGCGGGTGCTGGAAGCGGCGGAGAACTGCCCCGTGGAGGCCATCACGATCACGCTGCTGGGCAGCGGGGAGGCGGTGTTCCCGCCGGAAGAGTAAAAAATCCCTTCTGGGGGGTTTCATCCTCTTCGTGGCGTTCTATTCTGGAATTGGCCTACGAGGCGAGTGAGGGAGTCCAACCGGAGTAGCCGACTTGGGCGAGAGACCACCAGGTTTCCGCCGAGGCCGACGGCGACGGTCGGGCTGAGAGGCCGAACGGCAGCAGTCGGGCCGAACGGCGACCCCCGGAACCTGATCCGGACCATGCCGGCGCAGGGAACCCGTCTCGTAGGTCCCTTCTGTGCGCCTGCCGCGTCCCGTGCCCTTCTGCTGACCTTCCGCGCGCCCGCCGGGTCCCGTGCGAGACTGCGGCCCGGCATCCGTGATCCACGAGGGGCGGGGGGCGTATGCGCGTGAAGGGGGCCGTGGTGGCCGTGGCCGCCGCGACGGCGGTCCTGGCGGGGTGTGGCGGAGGCGGCGGTACGGCGGCGCCCGGGGCGAGCGGTTCCGCGCCGGCCGCGAGCGCGGCGGCGGAGTCCGGGGGTGTCACGGCCGCCGCCGTGCAGGAGGACGTCCGGGCCGCCGCCGCGGCGGGCGGCTTCCCCGAGCCGGCGTTCGCCGACGCCGGCTCCCCGGCCATGCGGGCCCGCCCCTGCCAGGTGGCCGCGGGATCACGCACCCCGGCCGCACCGGACCGGAAGGCCGCCGCGCGGGTGGTCGCCGAGCTGCAGAAGCGCGGGTGGCGGGCGGAGAGCCCCGACGAGGACGAGGACGGCGTGTCCTGGCTCGTGGACAAGGACGGCTGGCACCTGCAGATCCTCGCCGGAGCCACCTCGAAGGAGGCCGCGAGCGGGACCCGGCCGATCGAGGAGCAGATCCTGTCCGGGGACTTCACGGGCCTGATGGTCATCGGCGGACGGATGCGCTGCGAGGAGACCGCTACTCCCGCTCCCTGACCTCCGTCAGGTCGATCAGCCGGCACACCGTCTCGATGTCGATCTTCACCTGGGCGATGGAGGCGCGTCCCGAGAGCCAGGTGATCAGGGCCGAGTGCCAGGTGTGCTCGATGACGCGGACCGCGGACAGCTGCTGCGGGGTCGGGTTCTCCCGGCCCATCGCGTCCAGGATGATCGCCGTGGTCTGCCGGGAGACCTGGTCCACCTCGGGGCTCACGCTGCGGTCCGCGAAGGTCAGGGCGCGCACCATGGCGTCGGCGAGGTGCGGCTCGCGCTGCAGCGCGCGGAAGGCCCGCATCAGGGTCTCCGCCACCCGCTCGGCGGCCGTGTCGCCCGCCGGGGGCTTCTTGCGCAGCGTGCCGTGCATGCGCTCCAACTGGTCCTGCATGGTGGCGACCAGCAGGTGCACCTTGGAGGGGAAGTAGCGGTACAGGGTGCCCAGGGCGACCTGGGAGGACTCCGCCACCTCCCGCATCTGCACCGCGTCGAAGCCGCCCCGGCTGGCCAGTTGCGCGCTCGCGTGCAGGATGCGGCGGCGCCGGGCCTCCTGCCGCTCGGTGAGGGGCGGCGCCGGGGACGCCCCCGCGGGCGTGTAGCCGAGCGTGGGGGACGGACGCGCACCACTGGTTTCCGCAGGCATGATCCCGATCCGTGACAGTCGGTGAGCGCTGATGATCACACCGGCGTGACGGGGCCTCCGGCCGTGGCGTGAATCACCTGATCCACTGGCCACAGTGCCCCTACCTGCCGGTAGATTCAGAGCCTCCCGAACGATCAAGTCTGAAACTTGTTCTAGGTTAGCGTCCCGTCGTAGTCTCGCGGGACAGTGCAGGCAGAAGGGGGCCCGGAGTGACCGCTGAGGCCAGTCGGGCCCGGTCCGGGAAGGACATGGCGGCTGACGGTGAGCGACCGCTCGACATCGCGCTTCTGAGCTACAAGGGGAACCCGTTCTGCGGCGGGCAGGGCGTCTACGTACGGCACCTCTCGCGCGAGCTGGCCCGCCTCGGCCACCGGGTCGAGGTCATCGGCGCCCAGCCGTACCCCGTCCTCGACGAGGGCCACCCCGGGCTCACCCTGACCGAGCTGCCCAGCCTCGACCTGTACCGCCAGCCGGACCCCTTCCGCACCCCGAAGCGTGACGAGTACCGCGACTGGATCGACGCCCTGGAAGTCGCGACCATGTGGACCGGCGGCTTCCCCGAGCCGCTGACCTTCTCGCTGCGCGCCCGGCGCCATCTGCGGGCGCGGCGGGGCGAGTTCGACGTGGTGCACGACAACCAGACACTCGGCTACGGGCTGCTGGGCGACATCGGCGCCCCCCTCGTCACCACCATCCACCACCCCATCACCGTCGACCGGCAGCTGGAGCTGGACGCCGCGGGGACCTGGCAGCGGCGCTACTCCGTGCGGCGCTGGTACGCCTTCACCCGGATGCAGAAGCGCGTCGCGCGCAGGCTGCCGTCCGTGCTCACCGTCTCCGGCACCTCCCGGCAGGAGATCGTCGACCACCTGGGCGTCCGCGACGACCGTGTCCACGTCGTGCACATCGGCACCGACACCGACCTGTTCGCGCCCGACCCGTCGGTGCCCGTCGTGCCGGGCAGGATCGTCACCACCTCCAGCGCCGACGTGCCGCTCAAGGGGCTCGTCTTCCTCGTCGAGGCACTGGCCAAGGTCCGCACCGAGCAGCCCGCCGCGCACCTCGTCGTCGTCGGCAAGCGTCCCACCGAGGGACCGGTCGCCCAGGCCGTGGAGCGGTACGGCCTCGAAGGCGCCGTGGAGTTCGTCAAGGGCATCTCCGACGCCGAACTGGTCGACCTGGTCCGCTCCGCGGAGGCCGCCTGCGTGCCCTCCCTCTACGAGGGCTTCTCCCTCCCGGCGGCCGAGGCCATGGCCGCGGGCACCCCGCTGGTCGCCACCACCGGCGGGGCCATCCCCGAGGTGGCCGGGCGGGACGGGGAGACCTGTCTGGCGGTACCGCCGGGCGACCCGGGAGCGCTGGCCGCCGCCCTGCTGCGGCTGTTCGGCGACCCGGAGCTGCGCGCGCGGCTCGGCGCGGCCGGGCGCGAGCGGGTGCTGCGGAACTTCACCTGGGCCCGCGCCGCCGAGGGCACCGTGGCCCGCTACCGCGAGGCCATCGCCCGCTCCGACGCCCGCGGGCGCCCGGGCGGGGGAACCGCCGCCCCCGGCACGGCCCCGGGCCGCTCGACGACCTCCGCCGCCGCACCCGCCGTATCGACCCCCGAAAGCAGGGCCACGTGCTGACCGTCGACTTCTCCCGGTTCCCGCTCGCCCCGGGCGACCGCGTCCTGGACCTCGGCTGCGGCGCCGGACGGCACGCGTTCGAGTGCTACCGGCGCGGCGCCCAGGTCGTGGCGCTCGACCAGAACGGCGAGGAGATCCGCGAGGTCGCCAAGTGGTTCGCGGCGATGAAGGAGGCCGGCGAGGCCCCCGAGGGCGCCACCGCCACCGCCATGGAGGGGAACGCGCTCGCGCTGCCCTTCCCCGACGAGTCGTTCGACGTCGTCATCATCTCCGAGGTGATGGAGCACATCCCCGACGACAAGGGCGTACTCGCCGAGATGGTGCGCGTGCTGAAGCCCGGCGGGCGCATCGCCGTCACCGTGCCCCGTTACGGCCCCGAGAAGGTCTGCTGGGCCCTCTCCGACGCCTACCACGAGGTCGAGGGCGGCCACATCCGCATCTACCGGGCGGACGAGCTGGTCGGGAAGATCCGCGAGGCCGGACTCAAGCCCTACGGCAGCCACCACGCCCACGCCCTGCACTCGCCCTACTGGTGGCTGAAGTGCGCGTTCGGCGTGGACAACGACAAGGCGCTGCCGGTGCGCGCCTACCACAAGCTGCTGGTCTGGGACATCATGAAGAAGCCGCTGGCGACGCGCGTCGCCGAGCAGGCGCTGAACCCGCTGATCGGCAAGAGCTTCGTCGTCTACGCGACCAAGCCGCACCTGCCGCGCCTCGCCGAAGAGGCGGACGCCCGGTGACCACCCCCCGCACCGAGCACCTGGTCCTGCCCGGCGTGCTCACCGCCGAGCAGGCCGCCGCCACCGTGCGCGGCATCCTCGCCGTGCAGCGGGACGACGGGGCGATCCCCTGGTTCCGCGGCCACCACCTGGACCCGTGGGACCACACCGAGGCCGCGATGGCCCTGGACGCGGCCGGCGAGCACGCGGCCGCCGAGCGGGCGTACGACTGGCTGGCGCGCCACCAGCACGAGGACGGCTCCTGGTACGCGGCCTACGCGGACGGCGCCCACGACGACGTCACCGACACCGGACGCGAGACCAACTTCGTCGCCTACGTGGCCGTCGGGGTGTGGCACCACTACCTGTCCACCGGGGACGACACGTTCCTGGACCGCATGTGGCCGACCGTGTACGCGGCCGTGGAGTACGTGCTGCGCCTCCAGCGGCCCGGCGGGCAGATCGGCTGGCGGCGCGACGACGACGGCACGGCGGCCACCGACGCGCTGCTGACCGGCTCCTCCTCGATCCACCACGCCCTGCGGTGCGCGCTCGCCGTCGCCGAGCAGCGTGAGGAGCCGCAGCCCGACTGGGAACTGGCCGCCGGTGCCCTGCGGCACGCGATCCGGCGCCACCCCGAGCGGTTCCTGGACAAGGACCGCTACTCGATGGACTGGTACTACCCGGTGCTGGGCGGCGCGCTCACCGGCGCGGAGGCCAAGGCCCGGATCGAGGAGGGCTGGGACCGCTTCGTCGTGCCCGGGTTCGGGGTGCGGTGCGTGGTGCCCAACCCGTGGGTGACCGGCGGCGAGTCCGCCGAACTCGCCCTGGCGCTCTGGGCGATGGGCGAGTCCGACCGGGCGCTGGAGATCCTGCAGTCCATCCAGCACCTGCGGGACGCCGAGTCGGGCCTGTACTGGACGGGCTACGTCTTCGACGACGAGGCGGTCTGGCCGCGTGAACTGACCACCTGGACGGCGGGCTCCCTGCTGCTGGCCGTGGCCGCCCTGGGCGGCCACGAGGCCACCTGCGCGGTGTTCGGCGGCGAACAGCTGCCGACGGGCCTGGACCCGGACTGCTGCCGCTGACCCGCTGACCCGCCGACCGGGCGGCCGGCGAGCCGGTCACCAGGAACGGCGGCTCAGCGCGTTGGCGAGGGCGTGCCCGACGAACAGGTAGACGACGGCCGCCAGTCCGTAGCCCATGACGACCCTGGCCCACGCCTCGTCGAACGTGAACAGGTCACGGGACCAGCCCGCCAGCCAGTCGGCCATGTCGTGCACGAACCGCACGAAGTCGTTCGCGCGGTTCGCGTCCAGCAGGTACAACAGGATCCACAGGCCCAGGATCAGGGCCATGACGTCGGCGACGGCCGCGACGGCCCTGCCGAGAGGATTCGAACCGGTGCGATACCGAGGGGACATGCCCACCGGGTGACCCGGGGAAGCCGTTCGAAACACCTCCGTACGACGATATGCCGTGCACCCGGCCGGAGTTGGGGTCCGCCTTCGCGCGCCGGCCGCGCTCAGCCGTTGAGCTCGGCCAGCACCCGCAGCGTGTGGGGGTCCGGGGCGAGCGCCAGCAGATCGGTCACCGGGCCCCCGCGCCACCGCTCCAGCCGCTCCGCCACCCGCCCGCGCGGGCCCACCAGGGAGATCTCGTCCGCGAACGTGTCCGGGACGGCCCGGACCGCCTCCTGCCGGCGCCCGGCGAGGAACAGCTCCTGGATCCGCCGCGCCTCCTCCTCGTACCCCATGCGGGCCATGAGGTCGGCGTGGAAGTTGCGGGTGGCGTGCCCCATGCCGCCGATGTAGAAGCCGAGCATCGCCTTCACCGGCAGCAGCCCCTCCGTGACGTCGTCGCACACCTTCACCCGGGCCATCGGCGCCACCCGGAAGCCGTCCGGCAGGTCCGCGACCGCCGGCCCGTACGCGTCCGGCCTGCTCGGCGACCAGTACAGCGGCAGCCAGCCGTCGGCGATCGCGGCCGTCTGCGCCACGTTGCGCGGCCCCTCCGCGCCGAGCAGCACCGGCAGGTCCGGCCGCAGCGGGTGCGTGACGGACTTCAGCGGCCGGCCCAGCCCCGTCCCGTCCGGCCCGCGGTACGGATGCGCGTGGAACCGCCCGGCCACCTCCACCGGCCCCGCCCGCCGCAGCACCTGCCGTACGACCTCCACGTACTCGCGGGTGGCGGTCAGCGGCGACGCCGGGAACGGCCGCCCGTACCAGCCCTCCACCACCTGCGGCCCGGACAGCCCGAGCCCCAGCGTCAGCCGCCCGCCCGAGAGGTGGTCCAGGGTGAGCGCGTGCATCGCGGTGGCCACCGGGGAGCGGGCCGCCATCTGCGCGACGGCCGTACCCAGCCCGATCGTCGAGGTGTGGGCGGCGATCCAGGTCAGCGGGGTGAACGCGTCCGACCCCCAGGACTCGGCCGTCCACACCGAGGAGTACCCCAGCCGTTCCGCCTCCCGCGCGAGTTCCACGTGCCCCGGGTCGGGCCCGCGTCCCCAGTACCCGAGTGCCACACCGAGCCGCATGCCACCGCCTCCTGACGTACCGTCAGCCATCAGCGCGGCGACTGTACGGCAACGGCCCCCCGCCCGGAAGGGCGAGGGGCCGCGTACGACGCGTGGGGTGGCTCAGCCGCGCTGGATCCCGGAGGTGTCCCGCAGCACGCCGCGCCGGCCGTCCTGCGTCTGCGCGATCAGGCCCTGGCCGCCCTGCTCCACCGCCAGGTACCAGGTGCCCGGCGCCAGTTCCGCGATCGGCATGGGGGAGCCGTCCTCCGCGTACAGCGGCCGGGCGACCGGCACCGCGAACCAGAACGGCGAGAAGTCCGCCGCCGGCTGCGCGGCGGGAGCGGCGGCCGGCTGGGCACCGCCGAAGGGCTGCCCGGGCTGCTGCGGCTGCCCCGGCTGCGGGTGACCGTAGCCACCCGGCTGGCCCGGCTGGCCCGGCTGCGGGGCGCCCGGGTAGCCGTAACCACCGGGCGGCTGCGCGCCGTAGGGCTGTGGCGCTGCGGGCCGCGCGGCGGGGACCAGACCGGCCTTGAGGGCGGGCACCAGGGGGGTGGCGATGGCGGCGGCGGCCATGACCAGGGTGGCGATGAGGGCCAGGATCAGGCCGGTTCCGGCGTCCGGGCCGTCGCCCCGGCCGAAGTTGTCCGCGCTGCCGGCCGGGTCGAAGATGTTGCCGAGCGCGCTCCACGCGGCGAACACCGTGAAGGCGACGCCGAACTGCCCGAGGTCCAGGCCCACGACCTTGCGCGGCTGCGGCATGGCGTGGGAGACGACGACGAGCGCGGCACCGATGAGGCCGGCGAGGACAACACTGAGCAGGACCGGACCGCTGTCCCACAGGTTGGGCAGGTTGGCCTCGTCCGAGGCGCCTTCGAACGAGTAGTTGTCGAGAAACGACGCGATGAACAGCAACACCGCTGCTCCGATCACCACGCCGTCGCCCCGAGTGAGGGAGCGGATATTCACCTTAGGTCCTTCGTCAGTCGTCTTCGTCGTCGGTACGTCAGCCGAGGAGGCGTCGCTGTCACCATGTCGCCGTCAGGCCCCTGTGTGAAGCGCGGGGGTGGCCCCACATCGTAGAGGCGACACTATCGTCCACGAGATCGGGCTGTCCGCCCGGATCGGCACGGGGACCGTCATCCGCGCAGGAAACCCACGATTCCGTCAGAGATCCCCTGCGCCGCCTTCTGCCGCCAGGCGCCACTGGTCAGCAGTGCCGCGTCCTTGGCGTCGCGCATGTTGCCGCACTCGATGAACACCTTGGGAACAGTCGACAGATTGAGCCCGCCGAGGTCCTCGCGCGTGACGAGTCCGGTGCCGTCGCCGACGTAGTTCGACGGCGAGGTGCCGGTGGCGCGGGCGAAGTCGGCGGCGATGCTCTCGCCGAGCGCCTTGGAGGGGCCGACGACGGGCCGGGTGTCGGCGGCGCCCTTGTGCACCGTGCCCGGCAGGATGACGTGGAAGCCCCGGTTGCCGGCGCCCGAGCCGTCGGCGTGGACCGAGACGACCGCGTCGGCGTGGGCCGCGTTGCCGATCCGCGCCCGTTCGTCGATGCACGGGCCGTAGGACCGGTCGGCGTCGTGGGTCAGCTTCACCGTGGCGCCCTGTTCCTCCAGCAGCGCGCGCAGCCGGTGGGCCACGTCCAGCGTGAACGCGGCCTCCGTGTAGCCGTCGTTGGTCGACGTGCCGGTGGTGTCGCACTCCTTCCAGCCGGTGCCGATGTCCACCTTGCGGTTGATGTCGGCAGTGTGGCGGAAGTTGGCCGGGTTGTGGCCCGGGTCGATGACGATCACCCGGCCCTTGAGCGGCGCGGAGGTGCCGGCCTTCGCGTCGTCGTCCTCCGGGGTGCCGGTGCGCGGGGTGCCGGTGCGCGGGGTCGCCGGGCCGGACGGAGCGGTCGAGGCGGACCCGCCGTCGGCCGCCGCCGCCCGCCCGGACCCGCCGTCGTCGCCCGAGCCGCCCACCGCCCCGTACGCCAGCCAGCCGGCCAGCGCCCCGGGCACCAGCGCGGCCACGGCCACGACGGCCGGGCGGCGCAGCGGGGAGCGGCGGGGCCGAGGGGGATCGAATTCCGGACCTGTGTACGACACGGCAGCCACCCTAGCGGCCGGCCCCGGACAGCCGGCCGGGACACGGCGGCCGGATCCCGCGCGGGGGCCCGGCCGCCGGCCTGCGGGGGGTGGTGCGCCGGCGTGGGGCCCGGCTGCCCTGCCGGGCGGTTCAGGCGCTTCCCGGCCGGTCGGACGGGCGGATCAGCGCAGTCCGGCGAAGAGGTCGTTCTCGGGTATGGCGGCGCCGGTGGCGTCCTGCACGCGTACGAACGTCTCCGTGCCCATCAACTCGCCGAACCTCTCCTTGCCCATCTTGAGGAAGAAGATGTTCTCCCCCTGACTGGCGTGCGCGGCCAACGCGTCGAACTTCTGATCGCTGAACGCGGTGGTGTCCACCCACGTGGTGATCTCGTCGTCGGGGAGGCCGATCTCGGCCATCGCGGCGGCCTCGGCGGGATCCGGCTCCGGCATGTCCGGATGAAACTCGCGCATGATCTCACCGAATCGCTGCATCCCCGAGCGGGGCACCGTCGTCCAGTACACCTTCCGCGTCAGCTCGGTCAGCTCCAGCGCCGCCATGGTGATGCGGTGGGCCTGGATGTGATCGGGGTGTCCGTAGAAGCCGTTCTCGTCGTACGTGACGACCACATCGGGCCGGTAGTGGCGCATGAGTTCCGCGAGGCGGGCGGCGCCCTCCTCGACGGGGGTCTGCCAGAAGGACCCGGGGGCGTCGTTGCTCGGCCAGCCCATCATTCCGGAGTCGGCGTAGTCCAGCATCTCCAGCTCGCTGACCTTCAGCACGCCGCAGCTCGCCTCCAGTTCTCGGCGGCGCATCAGGGCGACGGCCGCCGGATCGTGCCCGGGGTCGCCCGGCTTGACTCCCCCCGGTCCGTCACCGCAGCCGCCGTCGGTACAGGTCACGAGGACCGTGCGGACACCTTCCGCCGCGTACCGCGCGAGAACCCCTCCGGTTCCGGTGGCCTCGTCGTCGGGGTGGGCGTGCACTGCCATGAGCGTCAAAGGCCGGTCAGTCATGAAAAAGTTCTCCTGCCGAAAGCGGTCTTGTGGTCTCCGGGTTCCCCGCCCGCGCGGCGCAGGTCCCCCCGTCGATGCAACCGTGCCGACCGGACCGGCTGTTCCCGCCGTGGGATTCCGGCACCTCCTGGATGCGAGAAGGCGTCCAGGAGCGCCGCCGACCGGCGCCTCACCGTCCCAAGAGAAGGTCAAGATTTCGTTAGATGGCGAAAGCACTGGAATAGTTGCCCCACCGAACCGAGTTCGTGATGCACATGACGCCTACGCCGACCGATCAGCCCTCCGGCAGAGCCCCCTCCGCCGCCCTCGTCCCCGTGCTCGCCTTCGCGGGCATCGTGGTGGCGGTGATGCAGACCCTGCTGGTACCGGTCATCAAGGACCTGCCGCAGCTGCTGGACAGCGCACCCGGTGACGCCACCTGGGTCCTGACCTCCACCCTGCTGTCGGGCGCCGTCGCCACGCCGATCATGGGCCGGCTCGGCGACCTGTACGGCAAGCGCCGCATGCTGGTCGCCAGCCTCGCGGTGATGGTGGCCGGCGCCCTGGTCAGCGCGGTCACCAGCGAACTCGCCACCATGATCGTCGGCCGTACCCTGCAGGGCTTCGCGATGGGCGCCATCCCCCTCGGCATCGGCCTGATGCGCGACCTGCTGCCGCGCGAGCGGCTCGGTTCCGCGATGGCGCTGATGAGCTCCTCCATCGGCGTGGGCGGCGGCCTCGCCCTGCCCGCCGCCGCCCTGGTCGCCCAGCACACCGACTTCCACGCCCTCTTCTACGGCGCCGCCGGCCTCGGTGTGCTCTCCATCGTCCTCACCCTCGTCGTCGTCCCGGAGTCCCCGACGCGCGCCGAGGGGACCTTCGACCTCCCGGGCGCGCTCGGCCTGTCCGCCGGGCTCGTCCTCTTCCTGCTGCCCATCACCAAGGGCGGCGACTGGGGCTGGGCGTCCGGCACCACACTCGGCCTGTTCGCCGCGTCGGCGGCCGTCCTGGTCCTGTGGGGCCTCTACGAGCTGCGCCTCCAGGCCCCCCTGGTCGACCTGCGCACCACCGCCCGCCCCGCCGTCCTGTTCACCAACCTGGCCTCGATCATGGTCGGCGTCGCCTTCTACGTCGTCTCCCTGGTCCTGCCCCAGCTCCTCCAGCTGCCGAGGTCCACCGGCTACGGCCTCGGGCAGTCGATGGTCGTCGCGGGCCTGCTGGTCGCGCCGCTCGGCCTGACCATGATGTTCACGGCACCCGTCTACGCCCGGCTGTCCGCGAAGTACGGCCCCAAGGTCACCCTGATCCTCGGCCTGCTGATCATCGCCGTCGGCTACGGCGCCGGCCTCGGCCTGATGAGCGCCGCCTGGCAGAGCCTGGTCATCGCGGTCGTCCTCGGCGCCGGCATCGGCCTCGCGTACTCCTCGCTGCCCGCGCTGATCGTCGGCGCGGTCCCGGCCTCCGAGACCGGCGCGGCCAACGGCCTCAACACCCTGATGCGCTCCATCGGCACCTCCGTCTCCAGCGCCGTCATCGGCATGGTGCTGGCCAACACGGCGAACGACGTCGGCGGCGTCGCCGTCCCGACCATGCACGGCTTCCGCGTCTCCTTCCTCATCGCCACCGCCGCCGTCGCCGTCGGGCTGCTGATGGCCCTCTTCCTGCCCAGGCCGAACCGAGCCCCCCAGCTGCGCGCCAGCAGCGAGGAGGAAGCCAACCTGGAGCGCGCCGAGCGGGCCCTGCGCGGCTTCCGCGGCCGCGTCCTCGGCGCCGACGGCACCCCGGTCGCCCACGCCCGGGTCACCCTGATCGACCGCCGCGGCCGCCAGGCGGGCGCCACGCTGTCCGCCGCGGACGGCGGCTACACGCTCGCCGTGCCGGAGCAGGGGGCGTACGTGGTGGCGGCGCGGGCCGCCGGACACGGTCCGCACGACGCCCCGGCCACCCACGCGGGCGACGAGGGGCCGGTCGACCTGGACCTCTCCCTGCCGGGGGACACCGTGTCGGCCTGAGGCGGCCTGTGGCGGCCTCAAGCCTGAGGCGGCCTGGGAAGACCGGTCCCGGGAGTCCGTGGAGCCGACCCGCACCCCCCCGTCGCCCCGGCGCCGGGGGGGTGCGACACCATGGGGCGCCGAGAAGCCCGTACGACCGAGAGGAACCCCATGACCGCGGCGCCGAAGCCCGAGATCCTGGCCGCGTTCGAGGCGGCGAAGGGCTTCATGCCCGTCGACGAGGGACTCGCGCTGTACACGGCGGCCGTCGAGGCGGGCCGGCTCGGACTGCCACTGCTGGAGGTCGGCACCTACTGCGGCCGCTCCACCGTCCTGCTCGCGGACGCCGCCCGCGCGGCCGGCGTCACCGCGCTCACCGTCGACCACCACCGCGGCAGCGAGGAGCAGCAGCCCGGCTGGGACTACCACGACCCGGAGACCGTCGACCCCGAACTCGGCCTGATGGACACGCTGCCGACGTTCCGCCGCACCCTGCACCGGGCCGGGCTGGAGGAGCACGTCGTCGCCCTAGTCGGCCGTTCCCCGCAGATCGCCGCCCTGTGGAACAGCCCGCTCGGCCTGGTCTTCGTCGACGGCGGCCACACGGACGAGCACGCGAGCGCCGACTACGAGGGCTGGGCCCCGCACGTCGCCGAGGGCGGCCTGCTGGTCATCCACGACGTCTTCCCGCACCCCGAGGACGAGTTCACCGGCCAGGCGCCGTACCGCGTCTACCTGCGCGCACTGGAGTCCGGGGACTTCACCGAGGTGTCGGACACCGGCTCGCTGCGGGTGCTGCGCCGCGGGTGAGCCGGGGCTTCACCGCGCCGAGGTGCAGGACGTCGGCGTGCTGCGGGTGCTGCGCCGCGGGTGAGCCGGGGCTTCACCGCGCCGAGGTGTCGGATGCCGGGCCGCCGCCGGTGCTGCGCCGCAGGTAGGCCGTCAGCGCCGGGTCCACCACCGTCTCCCCGGTCAGCACCCGGTGCAGCGCCTCGGCCAGCTCCGCGACCGGCCCGTCCTTGATGAGGAAGCCGGCCGCGCCCGCCTCCAGGGCCCGGCGCAGCTGGTCCGGGCGGCCCGAGGTCGCCAGCACCACCACCCGGCAGTCCGGCACCTGCTCGCGCAGCACGGCGGCGTCACCGAGCCGGCCGAGGTCGAGGAGGGTGATGTCGGGGCGGTGGGCGAGGGCCGCGTCGGCGAGCGGTTCCCCGGGCCCGACCCGCGCGACGACCCGGATGCCGGGCTCCCTGCCGAGCGGCAGCGCGAGCGCGGCCCCGCGCTCGGTGTCCGCGGCCTCCGTGAGCAGGACCCTGACAGACCGGACCGGGCGCTGCTCCCGGGGCATCTCGTTCACGGCCCCAGCGTAGGGACGGGTGCGGCACGCCGCCCGACCTGACGATGTGTCAGGAGCCTTCACAAGTGGCGAGGGCTCGGCTATACAGAGGGCGCCGGACTGGAACGCGTTCTAGATCCGCCCGTGGTGGCGCGCTCCGGGTCCGCCCGTGACGACCTCGGCACGGCCGACGGTGCGGACGGTCGCGCCGAGGTCTTGAGACAGTCTTGGGACCGCGGGCCCTCGGGCCCGTCAGACATCAGGAGCCCCATGCCCATCGACGCAGCCAAGGCCCTCGCCGCCGAACCCCGGACCGTGGACATCTCCTGGACCGCCAAGGACGTCCTGCTCTACCACCTCGGCATCGGCGCGGGCGCCGATCCGGACCGCGAGAGCCCCGCGACCGACCCCGGCGAGCTGCGCTACACCCTGGAGTACCGGCTGCGCGTCCTGCCCAGCTTCGCCACCGTCGCCGGAGCGGGCGCCCCCGGCGTGATCAGCGGACTGTCGATGCCCGGCGTCGAGGCCGACCTCGCGCAGGTACTGCACGGCGGACAGTCCCTCACCCTGCACCGGCCGATCCCCGTCGAGGGCACCGCCACCGCCACCCACCGCGTCGCCGCCGTCTACGACAAGGGCAAGGCCGCCGTCCTCGTCCTGCGCACCGATGTCACCGACGCCGACGGCCCGCTGTGGACCAACGACGCGCAGATCTTCGTACGCGGGGAGGGCGGCTGGGGCGGCGACCGCGGGCCGTCGGCGCGGCTCGACCCGCCCGCCGGTGAGCCGGCGCACGTCGTCCAACGGCCGCTGCGCGAGGACCAGGCCCTCCTGTACCGCCTCTCCGGCGACTGGAACCCGCTGCACGCCGACCCGGAGTTCGCCGCCCGCGCCGGCTTCGACCGGCCCATCCTGCACGGCCTGTGCACCTACGGCGTCACCCTCAAGGCCGTCGTCGACACCCTGCTCGGCGGGGACCCCGGCCGGGTGCGCTCGTACGACACCCGGTTCGCCGGGGTCGTGTACCCGGGGGAGACCCTGCGCATCCGCATGTGGCCCGGGGACGGCGCCGTACGGGTCGCCGTCAGCGCGGTCGAGCGGGAGGACGCACCGGTCCTCACGGACACGATCGTGCGCCACACCTGAGTCAGTCCGCCCATGAGCCCTGAAGCCTGCCCTGACGAGTCGAGGGGAGCCGCACCATGCGCGCAGCCGTACTGCACGAGATCGGCCAGGAGAAGCTGGAGGTCCTCGACGACGTCGAGGCGGTGGGCTTCGGCCCGGGCAGGGTGCGGATCCGGGTACGGGCCACCGGGCTGTGCCACTCGGACCTCTCCGCGATGAGCGGCGTCCTGCCGCAGCCCGGCCCCTTCGTCCCCGGCCACGAGGGCGCCGGCGAGGTCGTGGAGGTGGGGGAGGGCGTCACCCGCGTCAAGCCCGGCGACCGGGTCGTCGTGTGCTGGCTGCCCGCCTGCGGCGCCTGCCCCGCCTGCCGGCGCGGACAGACCGAGCTGTGCCTGGCCGGCTTCATGAACGCCGGCACGCCCAACTTCCGGCGGCCCGCCGGTGACGTCTTCGGCTTCGCCGGCACCGGCACCTTCGCCGAGGAGGTCGTCGTCGACGCGGGCTGCGCGGTGCCCATCCCCGACGACGTCCCCTTCGACATCGCGGCGCTGATCGGCTGCGGCGTGACGACCGGACTGGGCGCGGCACTCAACACCGCAGGCCTGGAGGCCGGTTCGTCCGTCGCCGTCATCGGCTGCGGCGGCGTCGGCATCTCCGCGATCCAGGGCGCCCGGCTGCGCGGCGCCGCCGAGATCGTCGCCGTCGACCCCGTCGCCGCCCGCCGCGAGGCCGCCCTCCGGTTCGGCGCCACCAGGGCCGTGTCCCCCGAGGAACTGCCCGGCGCCAAGCAGGAGGTCACCGCCGGCGAGGGGTTCGACCACGTCTTCGAGGTCGTCGGCAAGGCGGCCACCGCCCGCACCGCGTACGAGACCACCCGGCGCGGCGGCACTCTCGTGATCGTCGGGGCGGGCGCCATGGACGACTTCCTGAAGCTCAACATGTTCGAGCTGTTCTTCGACGAGAAGCGGATCCTGCCCTCCCTGTACGGAGGCGGGGACGTCCTGCGCTCCTACGAGCGGACCATCGCCCTGTGGCGGGCCGGCCGCATCGACCTCGCCGGGCTGATCACCCACCGGGTGCCGCTCGCCGAGGTCAACGAGGCGCTGGACCAGATGCGCACCGGGACCGCACTGCGCACCTGCGTGGAGATCTGATGACGCTGCCGCTGGAAGGGCTCTCGGCCGTCGTCACCGGCGCCGGCCGCGGACTCGGCCGCGCCGAGGCGCTGGAACTCGCGCGGCTCGGCGCCGCCGTCGTCGTCAACGACTACGGCCTGCCCGGCCGCGACGGCACCGGCGCCGCGTCCGCGGCCCCCGCCGAGGAGGTCGCCGCCGAGATCCGCGCGGCGGGCGGCACGGCGGTCGCGCACGCCGGGGACATCGCCGACTTCGGCCAGGCCCGGCAGCTGATCGGCGCGGCGGTCGAGGAGTTCGGCACGCTCGACATCCTCGTCAACAACGCGGGCATCCTGCGCGACCGGATGGTGTTCGCCATGTCCGAGGAGGAGTGGGACGCGGTGATCCGGGTCCACCTCAAGGGCCACTTCAACACCACCCGGTTCGCCGCCGCTCACTGGCGGGAGCGGTCCAAGGCGGCCGGCGGGCCGGTCCACGGGCGGATCGTCAACACCTCGTCCGAGGCGTTCCTGGCCGGTTCGGCCGGCCAGCCCAACTACGCGGCGGCCAAGGGCGGGATCGTCGGCCTGACCACCTCGACGGCCCTCGCGCTCGCGAAGTACGGCGTCACCGCCAACGTCATCTGCCCGCGCGCCCGCACCCGGATGACCGAGGACGTCTTCGCCGGCGCCGCCCGCCCGGCCGACGGGCTCGACCCGCTCGCCCCCGAGCATGTCGCCCCGCTCGTCGGCTACCTGGCGTCACCGGCGGCCGGCGGGATCAACGGGCAGCTGCTCGTCGTGCACGGCGGCATGGTCGCCGTCGTCGAACGGCCCAGGATCGGGGCGAAGTTCGACAGCAAGGGGGAACTCTTCACGTACGACGAACTGGACGCCGTCCTGACGCCGTACTACGCGGAGCGGCCGGCCGGGGAGACGTTCGCGGCGGCGGAGGTACTGCGGCTGCGGCGCGGCTGACGTCGGCGCTGACGTCGGTGCTGGTGCTGGTGCTGGTGCTGGTGCCGGTGGCGATGGCGGGGCCGGTGCCCGTGCCGATGGCGGAGTCGGTGCCGTTGCCGGCGTCGGACCAGTGATGGCGCACAGGGCGAAGGGGGTGACCGCCGGCCGGCGGTCACCCCCTCCTCGTGTTTCCCGACGTACCGTCAGGCAGCCGCTTGGGCCTCCTGGTGCGCGGGCTTGCGGTGCCGGCCGCGCGGCGCCGTGTCGCTGTCGTGCTGCGACACCGGCCCCCGGTGCCTGCCGTGGCCCGAGGCCTCCTGGGCCCCCTGGCCCTCGGAAGGCAGCGGCTGCGTCGTGCTTGCGTCGCTCATCGGAAGAGTTCACCCCGTCAACATGATCTTTTTACAGCCGGGTGAGTCTAACCAACCCACCATGGGGCGAATCCAGGCGGCCACGCCGACCGCCGCTAGTTCGTTACCAGCCGTGCCAGAGGGGCTTGCTGGAGGGGCACGGGACGGCAGGGGGCGACGGGCCCCTCGGGCTGCGACGCCTCCGTGACGGCGGGGGCGACGTCCGTGGCGGCGGGGGCGACCTCCGGGACGGCCGGCACGACTTTCGTGGCAGCGGGAGCAACCTCCCTGTCGGCCGGGGCGACTTCCGTGGCGGGCGGGACACGCGACGAGTCGGCGGGCCCGGGGCTCTCGGAAGGTCCGGACGCGCACCGCTCCGGGCGAGCTTGCTCCGCCCGTTCCATCGCCGCACGTTCCGCTGCCGGACGTTCCGCTGCGGCCCGTTCCGCTGCGGCCCGTTCCCTTGCGGCCTGCTCCGTCGCCGCCTGCTCCGTCGTCGCCTGCCCCATTGCCGTCCGCTCGGGCACCGTCACCCGGGCCACCCCGCAGGGCTCGTCCTCCGTGACGTACGGCAGACGCAGCACCCCGTCCGGCGTCCACAGGCCGGTGCCCGCCAGCCATCCGGCCGGCGGCGGGAGCTCGTGCAGCCGCCGGTCCGCCGGGCGCCACACCGCCAGCCAGCTGCCGAACGGGCCGTCGACGCGCAGCGCCACCGCGCAGTTCTCCGGGAGCAGCACCTGACCCGGCTGGATCGCGAAGGGGGTGAGCGCGCGGCCCGGCAGCCGCAGGGACTCCGGGAAGCGGACCGGGAGCGTGCTGCCGAGGACGCCCCAGCCGAGCCGCGGCTCGCCGGGCGACGGGGCGTCGGACGCGATCAGCAGCAGACCGCTGCCGGGGTCGGCGAGCAGCAGCCGGTCGTCGCTGCCGGCGGCGATCTGCAGCAGCGGGGACACCTCGCCGCCCCGCTCCAGGTCCACCACGACCGCTTTGGTCCGCCCGGCGACCTCGCGGTCCAGGGCGAGCATCCGGCCCGAGCGGTCCAGCCAGACACCGCCCGAGCAGCGGCCCGGGACGTCGGCCAGCTGCTCCGGCCCGAAGGCTCCGCCGGCCACCTGCCACAGAGCGGTGGAACGGCGGCCCACGGCGAGGGCGAAGGCCCGCTCGCCGTCCGGGGCCGGCGGCAGCAGCCGCAGCCGGGTCGACTCGTCCGGGCACTCCACGGCCCCGAGCGGCAGTTCGCCGGTGCCGGGGCCGGTGGGGTAGAGCAGCGAGAACACGTGGCGCCCGGCGGCCCGGCGGTGGATCAGCACCCGGCCGTCGGCCAGCGGCTGCACCTCCGTGCCGGACTCCTCGGGCTGGTTGCCGGGCAGCGGAACGGCGTACGGCGCGGGCCCGGCCAGGGTCCAGCGCTCCGGGAACCAGCAGCCGTCCTTCCGGGCGAGGCGGGCGGCGTAGGTGCCGTCCGCCGTGATCGCGCAGGTCGCGGGGGGCGTCCGGGGTTCGTCGTCCGCGTCCGCCGAGGGTTCGATCGCACAGGCCGTCATGGGTCGGTCACCTCCGGCGACGAAGGTACGTTTTCGCACGCGCGCCCGTGGGACCACGGACGGGGGGCTTCGCCCGTACGAGTGGCGGAAAACCGATTCGCCTCCGCAACGGTCCCGAATGTGCCGTCTGCCCCACCCGGCCGGGCCTCGGACACCCGGTGGCGGTCGGTCACGGGCCGCGGCGGCCCGCCCTCGGCTCGGGCATGCACCGCCGGCGCCGGGGCGCCTCACACCGGCTTGCGCCACACGGAGATGTGCTTCGTGGAGTCCTGGGTGAACGGCGCCCCGTCCCAGTCCGCGACGCGGTCCTCCAGTTCGAGTCCGGCGATCCGGGCCATCAGGTCCAGCTCCGCCGGCCAGGCGTACCGGTGCCGGGAGGCGGTGCGGCGGTAGGGGCCGTCGTCGCCGTCGCGGGTGAAGTGGTTCGAGACGAGGATCTGCTCGACCAGGTCGAAGGTGTCGAAGCCGAGGTGCCGCTCGGAGACGTCGAACGGCACCGCGACCTGGCCGGGCGGCAGCAACCGCAGCGGCGGCACGCCCAGTTCGACGACGAAGCGGCCGCCGGGCGCCAGATGACGCGCGGCGTTGCGGAAGCACTCGACCTGCTCGTCCTGCGAGAGCAGATTGGTGATGGTGTTGTAGACGAGGTAGACGAGGGTGAACTCGCCGGGCACGACGGTGGTGGCCATGTCGCCGACGGCCACCGGGAGCGTGTCCTCGTCGGCCTTGCGCCGCAGGACCGCCGCCATGTGTTCGGACAGCTCGATGCCCACCACCGGCACGCCGCGTTCGCGCAGCGGTACGCCCACCCGTCCCGTCCCGATGGCGAACTCCAGGGCCCGGCCGTCTCCGGCGCGCTCGGCGAGGAAGGCGAGGGTCGGTTCGAGGACGGCCGCCGAGGACATCTCGGTCTCCTCGGCGTCGTAGCGTTCGGCGGTCGCACGGGTCCACAGCTCACTGCTCGTCACGGGCGGCCACTCTGCCGGGGGCGAGGTGCGCTGTCGACGCGTTTTCCCTTCCACCGGTCGCGCTCACGCGGTTCGGGGCCGGCCCGTGCAAGGTCGGCACCGGCGGGCTCACGGCCGACACATGGCGGGCGGGCTCACGGCCGGCACAGGGCGGGCCCAAGGCCGGCACCGGAGCGTGCCCATGCCCGGTAGCGGTGGCCCGTGGCGTCGGCGGTTCCGAGGATCGTCGGTATGGCGACGTGGTCCCCAGGATCGTCGGTATGGCGGCGCGGTTCCTAAGATCGCCGGTATGACGACACGACTCGTACAGATCAACATGAAGGCCCGGGACGACTCCGCGCTCGGCCGGTTCTGGGCGGAGGCACTCGGTTGGGGTGTAGACAGCGAGGGGCCCGGCGTGACCAACCTCGAACCCGTGGGCTTCGACTACCCCGGCCCGGGGGCCGTCTGCATCGACCTCGTCGCCCGCCCGGAACCCAAGACGGTCAAGAACCGCGTGCACCTCGACCTGGCCACCACCTCGGCCGCCCATCAGACGGAGCTGGTCGCCCGTCTGAAGGACCTCGGCGCGACGCTCGCCGACGTGGGACAGGGAGATGTCCCCTGGACGGTCATGGCGGACCCCGAGGGCAACGAGTTCTGCGTCCTGGAACCCCGCCCGGTCTACCAGGACACCGGGCCGATCGCCGCGGTGGTGGTCGACTGCGCCGACCCGCGGGAGATGGCCCGGTTCTGGGACGGGGCGATGGACTGGACGCTGCACGAGGTCGCCGACGACCACGCCACCCTGCGCTCCGCCGCCGGCGTGGGCCCCTACCTGGAGTTCGTCCGCACGCCCGACACCAAGAGCGGGTGGAACCGCGTCCACCTCGACGTCCGCCCCTACCCCGGCGACGACATGCGAGCGGAGGAAACCCGACTGCGCGCCCTGGGCGCCACCGACCCCGGTATCGACCAGTCCGAGATCCACTGGACGGTCCTGGCCGACCCGGAGGGCAACGAGTTCTGCCTCCTGACTCCGCGCTGACCCCGGGCAACGGCTCCGGCCGGTCTCGCCCGTGTCCCCGCCCTCGCCCGCGTCCCCGCCCGTGACCGCGAGTCGTTCGCACCCGGGTGAAGGCGTGGGCGGGGCTGTCCGAGTCCGTGCGGGGCCGGAGCAGAGCCGCTCGCCGGTGAGATGCGTGCCGCGGGGGCGGCCGGGTGGCCGGGCGGCCGGCGAGGCCCGGCGAGGCCCGTGGAGGGCGGTGCGGGGGCGGGGAACGGGCAGGTAGCCTTTTGTCCGTGCCCCGTCTGTCAGAAGTCATCGCCGCGCTGGAGAAGCTGTGGCCCGCCGAGCGGGCCGAGTCCTGGGACGCGGTGGGAACCGTCGTGGGCGACCCCGATCAGGAGGTCACCCGGGTCCTGTTCGCCGTGGACCCGGTGCGGGAGACCGTCGAGGAGGCGGTGCGGCTCGGCGCCGACCTGCTGGTCACCCACCACCCGCTGTACCTGCGGGGCACCACCACCGTCGCCGCCTCCACCTTCAAGGGGCGGGTCGTGCACACCCTCATCAAGAACGACATCGCCCTGCACGTCGCGCACACCAACGCCGACACCGCCGACCCGGGCGTCAGCGACGCCCTCGCCGGCGCGCTCGACCTGCGCGTCGTACGGCCCCTCGTGCCCGACCCCACCGACCCGGGCGGCCGCCGCGGCCTCGGCCGGGTCTGCGAACTCGACCCCCCGCTGAGCCTGCGCGACTTCGCCGAGCGCGCCGCCGCGCGGCTGCCCGCGACCGCGCAGGGCATCCGGGTGGCCGGCGACCCGGACGCACTCGTACGGACCGTCGCCGTCAGCGGCGGCTCCGGCGACAGCCTCTTCGACCACGTCCGGGCGGCCGGCGTCGACGCCTTCCTCACCGCGGACCTGCGCCACCACCCGGCGAGCGAGGCCCGCGCCCACAGTCCTCTCGCGCTGCTCGACGCGGCGCACTGGGCCACCGAGTGGCCCTGGTGCGAGCTGGCCGCGAGCCAGCTCGACGAGATCTCCGACCGGGAGGGATGGAACCTTCGCGTCCATGTCTCCGCCACGGTCACCGACCCCTGGACCGCCCACGCGGCGTCCACCGTCACTGACACCCCTGGAGCCCCCAACTGAACGCCGCGCCCGCCGACCAGATCAGACTCCTCGACGTCCAGGACCTCGACGTACGCCTCCAGCAGCTCGCCCACAAGCGCCGGTCGCTGCCCGAGCACGCCGAGATCGAGTCGCTCACCAAGGACCTCACCCAGCTGCGCGACCTGCTGGTGGCCGCGCAGACCGAGGAGAGCGACTGCGCCCGCGAGCAGACCAAGGCCGAGCAGGACGTCGACCAGGTCCGCCAGCGCGCCGCCCGCGACCAGCAGCGGCTGGACTCCGGCGCCGTCACCTCCCCGAAGGACCTGGAGAACCTCCAGCGCGAGATCGTCTCCCTCGCCAAGCGCCAGGGCGACCTGGAGGACGTCGTCCTGGAGGTCATGGAGCGCCGCGAGGCCGCGCAGGAGCGGGTCGCCGAGCTGACCGAGCGGGTCGGCTCCGTGCAGGGGAAGATCGACGACGCCACCGCGCGCCGCGACGCCGCCTTCGAGGAGATCGACGGCGAGGCGGCCACGGTGACCAAGGAGCGCGAGGTCGTCGCCGGTGCCGTCCCCGCCGACCTGCTCAAGCTCTACGACAAGCTGCGCGAGCAGCAGGGCGGCATCGGCGCCGCCAAGCTGTACGCCCGCACCTGCCAGGGCTGCCGCCAGGAACTCGCCATCACCGAGCTGAGCGAGATCCGCAAGGCCGCGCCGGACACGGTCGTCCGCTGCGAGAACTGCCGGCGCATCCTGGTGCGCACCGCCGAGTCCGGGCTGTAAGGGGCCGCTGTGGCGCGGGAGTTCATCGTCGAGGCCGACGGCGGATCGCGGGGCAACCCGGGGCCCGCCGGGTACGGCAGCGTGGTCGCCGACGCGGAGACCGGCCGGACCCTGGTCGAGTGCGCCGAGTACCTCGGGGTCGTCACCAACAACGTCGCCGAGTACCGGGGCCTGGTCGCCGGGCTCCTCGCCGCCCGCGACCTCGACCCGTCGGCGCGGGTGCGCGTGCGGATGGACTCCAAGCTCGTCGTGGAGCAGATGTCGGGCCGCTGGAAGATCAAGCACCCCGACATGAAGCCGCTCGCCGCCGAGGCCGCCCGGGTCTTCCCGCCCGGCCAGGTGACGTACGAGTGGATCCCGCGCGAGCGCAACAAGCACGCCGACCGGCTGGCGAACGAGGCGATGGACGCGGGCGCGGCCGGGCGGACGGACTTCCGGGTACGGCGGACGCCGGACGGGGCGACCGGGGGCGCCGCCACCGACGCACGGGAGGAGGCGGAGGCACGCGCCGAGGCAGCCGCCCCTGCCGAAGCCGAGGTACGGGCCGAAGCCGACGCACCTGCCGAAGCCGACGCACCTGCCGAAGCAGGCGTGCGGGCCGAAGCCGACGTGCGGGCCGCGCGGAAGGTGGCCACCCCCTCGGTCGGCTGGGCCTCGGCCCCCGACCTCGGCGCCCCCGCCACCTTCGTACTGCTGCGGCACGGCGAGACACCCCTCACCCCGCAGAAGCGGTTCTCCGGCAGCGGCGGCACCGACCCGTCCCTGTCCGACGTGGGGCGCGAGCAGGCCGGGCGGGTGGCCGACGCCCTCGCCCGGCGCGGCACCGTCCAGCACATCGTGGCCTCCCCGCTCGCCCGCACCAGGGAGACCGCCGCCGTCGTCGCCGCCCGCCTCGGCCTGGACGTGACCGTCGAAGAAGGCCTGCGCGAGACCGACTTCGGCGCCTGGGAGGGGCTGACCTTCGGCGAGGTGCACGAGCGGTACCCGGCCGACCTGAAGGCCTGGCTCGCCGACCCGGAGGCCCACCCCACGGGAGGCGGCGAGAGCTTCGCCGAGACCGCCGACCGGATCGCCGCCACCCGCGACAAGCTCGTCGCCGCGCACCCGGGCCGCACCGTCCTGCTGGTCACCCACGTCACACCGATCAAGACGCTGGTACGGCTCGCCCTGGGCGCCCCGCCGGAGTCCCTGTTCCGCATGGAACTGTCCGCGGCCTCCGTCTCGGCGATCGCCTACTACGCCGACGGCAACGCCAGCGTCCGCCTGGTCAACGACACCTCACACCTGCGCGCCTGACCACCCGGACCGGCCGCCGGCTCAGCGGACCTCAACGGACCTCAACGGACCTCAACGGACCTCAGCGGATCTCAGTGGACCTCCGTGACGAGCACATCCAGCGCCCACGGCCGCCCGGCCCTCTCCGGAGCCGCCGCCTCCACCTCGTACCCGAGGTCCCGCAAGGCCTCGACCAGCTCGGCCGGGCCCTCCGGCGCGGCCCCGGCCGTCAGCAGGGACCGCACGATCCGGCCCTTGGTCGCCTTGTTGAAGTGGCTGACCACCTTCCGCGTCGGCGCGTGCAGCACCCGCACGGTCGCCGTGCGCCCCGCGACCTCGCCCTTCGGCTTCCACGCCGTCGCGTACGCCGACGACCGCAGGTCCAGCACCAGCCCGTCCCCGGCCGCCTCCGGCAGGGCGTCGGCCATCGGCGCCCGCCAGTAGGCGCCCAGCGCGCCCAGCCCCGGCAGCCGCACCCCCATCGAGCAGCGGTACGACGGAATCCGGTCCGTCACCCGCACCGCGCCCCACAGCCCCGAGAAGACGAGCAGGGAACGCCCGGCGCGCCTCTTCGCCGCCGCGTCCAGCGAGGCCAGGTCCAGGGCGTCGTAGAGCACGCCGGTGTAGATCTCCCCGGCGGGCCGGGCCCCGGCCGTGCGCAGCCCGGCGTTCTTGGCGACCTCGCCGCGCAGGCCCTCGCTCAGCCCGAGCACGTCCCGCGCCTTCTCCTCGTCGGCCGCGCACAGCTCCACCAGCTCACCGAGGACCGCCGCACGGGCCTCGGTGAGCCCCGGCAGGGACAGCGACTCCAGCGTCAGCGGGGCACCGGGGCCGGCGGACGCCTTGCCTTCGGAGGGCGGGAGCAGGACGAGCACGGGTTCTCCTTCGGTTGAGCTCCGAGCAAGGGTACGGTCCCGCGCCCCGCCCTCCTCACCCTCCTCCTCACCCCCTCGTCACCCTCCTCCTCGCCCCCTCCTCACGCCGTCCTCATGCCCGCCGGAGCGCCGCCACGAGGCCGTCCGCGTCGTCGGCGTGGAACCGGACCGTACCGACCGGCCGGCGCCGGCCCAGCAGGCTCACGTGGGTGACCGGCTCGGCGAGCTCCACGGCGATGGACGTCTGCCCGCCGACGGTGACGTCGAGCGCCCCCTCGGCCGGCGGGTGGGACCAGCGCGCCTCCCGCCGGACCGCCGTGATCCGGTCCAGCGGTATCCGCAGGTCGAGATGGCCGCCGTGGCGGACGCGCAGGGTGTCGCCGCGCAGCACGTGCGGGTGGACCACGGTCGCCGCGTGCAGCCCCAGGACGACGAGGAGCGTGTACAGGTCCAGGACCAGCAGTACGTGGTGGGCGGCCGGCCAGTCGCGCAGCAGCACGGACACCCCGACCGTCTCCACCGCGCACACGAAGAGCAGGCCGAACGCCATCGCCCCCTGCCCCCGCGCGTAGCCGAACGCCCGCCCCCCGGCCACCCCGTGCCGCCGCCGGCCCGCCCACAACAGCAGGCTGGCCAGCAGCCGCAGCTCGTGGCGCGCGAGCGCCGCCGCCGCCGTCATCGTCCGTGCTCCACGTCGTCTCATCGCCCCTCCTGCGTGAGGATCTCCATGGCGGCGCGGACCGCCGCGGCCTGCCCCGGGGCCAGGTCCGCGTACAGGGCCCGCAGGAACGTGCCGTCGTGCTCGACGGGCGACTCCGGTACCAGGTGGGGCGGTGTGCAGGCGGCCAGCGCGCGGGCGGCCGCCGCGACCCGCGGGTCGTCCGGCTCGGCGTCGGCCAGCCCGTCCAGCAGCGCGTACGCCTCGCGCGCCCGCGCCTGCGCCTCGGGCGAGCCGAAACCCTCCTGCAGCGCGCCCGCCAGCGATTCGCGCAGCTCGGGCGGGGCCACCGTGTCGAGCAGCGCCAGCATCTCGCGGTCCTTCGCGGCCAGCGGCGAGTCGAACCCGTCGGCCAGCTCGGCGAACAGCCCGGCCAGTTCCCCCGACACCGGCCCCTCGGCGGGCACGCCCGGCCCGTCCAGCAGCGCCCGCAGCCGCGCCCGCCGCTCGCGGATCGCCGCCTCCTGCCGGGCGAGGTCCTCGTCCAGCTCGGCCAGGATCTCCGCGAGGTCCTTGCCCGCGTCGTCCGACAGCACGTCCCGCACCTCGGCCAGCCCCATCCCCAGCTCGGTCAGCCGCCGTATCCGGGCGAGGACGACGGCGTGCCGCAGGGTGTAGTCCCGGTAGCCGTTGGCCAGCCGCTCGGGCTCGTGGAGCAGGCCGAGGTGGTGGTAGTGCCGCACGGTCCGCGTGGTGACGCCGACGATCCCGGCGAGTTCTCCGATCCGCATGGGACCAGTGAAGACGTTGACGTCGCGGCAAGGTCAAGGCGGGCGGGCGCGGACCGGACCCTTGACAGGCTAACGCCGTTAGCCCTAACGTCTGGCTAACGACGTTAGCCATCCTGGAGGCGGCAGCCATGACACCCCCCACTCCCGCGACCACCACCCCCACTACTCCCGCCACCCCCGCCCCCGTCACCACCCCGACCCCCGGTACCGCCGTCGCCCGCCGGGTCGCCTGGCTGGCCGGCGCGCTGTTCTGGTCGGCGTTCGCGGTGCTGGAGGCGGTCCACCACGGCTGGGCCGCCGCCACCCTCGCGCTCGTGTTCTTCATCGCGCCCGACCTGACGTTCCTGGTGGCGGTACGGGACGCACCCCGCATGGCGCCCGGGCAACTGCCCCCGCGAGCGGTGCCGTACTACAACGCGGCCCACCGGGCGCTGATCCCCCTGGTCCTGGTCCTGGCCTACACCCTCGTACCCTTCACCTGGGCGCCCGCCTTCGCCGCACTGTGCGGCTGGCTCGCCCACATCTCGTACGATCGCGCCTTCGGATACGGGCTGCGGACCGAGGAGGGCTTCCAGCGTGGCTGAGCGGGTGACGGCGGGGGAGGGCCTGACGCCCAGGGCGCGGGAGATCGCGGGCGTGGCCCGGACCGTCCTGGAGGAGTCCGGCCCCGCCGCCCTCACGATGCGCACCTTGGCCGACCGCCTCGGCATCAAGGCGCCGTCCCTGTACAAGCACTTCCCGGACAAGCGGTCCGTGGAGGCCGAGCTGATCGCGCAGGTGCTGCGGGAGATGGCGGAGGCGATGGAGGCGGCTCAGGCACGGGCGCCGGGCTCGCTGCCGGTGCTGGGCGAGGCGTACCGGGCGTACGCCCTGGCCCACCCCCACCTCTACCGCCTGGCCACCGAACGCCCCCTGCCCCGCGACCTCCTTCCACCGGGCCTGGAGGACCGCACCGCCCGGCCCCTGCTGCGGGCGTGCGGCGACGACCTGGACCTGGCCCGGGCGGTGTGGGCCTTCGCGCACGGCATGGTGATCCTGGAGCTCCAGGACCGCTTCCCGGCCGACGCGGACCTGCCGGCGGCCTGGACGCGGGGCCTGGAGGCACTGCGCCCGTGACGGCGGCGGCCCGGCCATGGGGACGGCGGCGTAAGTGCCGGCGGCGGCCCGGTACCATGGTCCGCACGGCAGACGAGCCGGGCGGACGGCCGCGTGAAGCCCCAGGGCTTCCCGAGGAACGTCCGGGCTCCACAGGGCAGGGTGGTGGCTAACGGCCACCCGGGGTGACCCGCGGGACAGTGCCACAGAAAGCAAACCGCCCGGCGCTCAGGCGCCGGGTAAGGGTGAAACGGTGGTGTAAGAGACCACCAGTGCCCAGGGTGACCTGGGCAGCTAGGTAAACCCCACCTGGAGCAAGGTCAAGAGGAGCGCCGTAACAGGCGCTCTGCGCGGACGACCGAGGGCTGCCCGCCCGAGTCCGCGGGTAGACCGCACGAGGCCGGTGGTAACACCGGCCCTAGATGGATGGCCGTCACCGAGGCCGCCGCGAGGCACCTCGGCACAGAACCCGGCGTACAGCCCGACTCGTCTGCCGCTGTCTGTGGCTTCCCCGGGGCAGAGTGCCCACGCGGAGCGGCGGGGCTGAATCGCAGCTTGGCGGGCACTGGGAAGATCGTCTTGCCGTTAGCGCTGCGCGCATTGCCGTACTGACCCTAGAATCCGCTTCCAGGGGGGATCAGCGGGACTTCTGCGGCCACCAGGACAGGACGGACTTCTGTGGCCGTTTTTGCGTTGACGGCAGAGGGGACCGCCTGGCGACGCCGGTGATCCGTTGGTCCAGAAGCGAACGACACCAGGGACCAGCGTGACGAACTCGGGTGACTTCGGGGGCAGCCAGGAACTCGACCGCCTCAAGGCGATGCTCGACCACTGGCGCACCTCTCTGGTGGACCTGAGCGGCCGCAACCGGCTGCTCAACTTCCGCCACACCAGGTCAGCGACACTGGAGATCGCGGCCCCGTCCGCGCAGGAGCTGCTCGCAGGTCTGGCCCGTGGCTGGGACTTCGCGCCCCTCCCGGACGAGGAAGAGGAGGCCGGCGAGGAGAGGGGACCCGGCGACGTGGTCCTTGCGAAGAAGGATGACCGTTCCGAGGGAATCCTGACCCAGAAGACCACCGCACCTTCCCTCCTGCGCGCGTTGAACAGCTTGCGCGCCAAAGCGACGCAGGTCTTCAACGACTACGGCCTGTGGACCCTCAACCTCGGTGTCGGCATGCTCCGCTGGCGTGAGGACGGAGCCGAGACGGGCAGCGACGCTCCTCTGGTCCTCGTGCCGGTGGTCATCGAGCGCGCGCGCAACGGCCGCGTGCGTCTCAGGGCGAGCGATGACGAGGAACCACGTCTCAACCCGGCACTGAGGGTGAAGCTGGAGCAGTTCCACATCGACTGGACGCCGGTCGGCGAACAGGACCCTTCGGACCTGGAGGCAGTGCTCTCCGTCGCGGCTCGCGCGGTGGCGGGCAAGTCCGGATGGCAGGTCTCCGACCGAGTGGTGCTCGCACTCTTCGCCTCCCACAAGGAGTCGATGTACCAGGACCTGCTGGACAACGAGGACCGCGTCCTCGGCAGTGCCCTCGTCCGTGCGATGGCGCTCGGCCCGAACTCCGGACTCGCCTCCGACCGTTTCGACTTCGAAGAGATCGAGCTCGACCGGATCGACGAGCTGAGCCCGCCCGAGGACACTCCACTGGTGCTCGACGCCGACGCCTCGCAGCGGCAGGCCGTCGCCGCGGCCGTGGCCGGACGGTCGTTCGTCCTGGACGGCCCGCCCGGCACCGGCAAGAGCCAGACGATCACGAACATGATCGCCGGTCTGATGCACGCGGGCCGCAGTGTGCTCTTCGTCAGTGAGAAGGCGGCGGCCCTCGACGTCGTCCTCGACCGGCTGAAGTCGGTCGGACTCGACTCGTACGCCCTGGCCCTCCACAGCCACAACACCAGCCGCAGAGCGGTGGCCCAGGAGCTGGGACGGGCACTCGCGGAGGAGCCGCGCGCACCGCAACTGTCGCAGCAGACCCTCGCCCAGGCCAGGGAACTGCGCCTCGCGCTCAGCGCCTACGCCGAAGCGATGAACGAGGTCCGAAGCCCGCTGGAAAGAACGCTGCACGACGTGCTCGGCCGGGTCGGCCGACTCACTGACGCGCCGGTGGCCTATCTGAGCCAGGGGGACGACACGGCCACGCCGGGCGAGACGACGTTTCGGGCCGAGACGCTCAGCGACGAGGACCTGCGTCTGATCGTCGACGCGACGAAAGCCATCTCCGAAGCGTGGGAGGCGGTCGCCGATCCGTCGTTCCCCTGGCGTGGTCTGCGAGCCGGCCTACCGCATCCCCGTCCTGCCCTGGAACAGGCGCAGGCGGCGCGGGACGCGCTCGCGACAGCGGTCGACCGCTACCGGGATCTCGCGCCCGGAGGAGTGCCCCTAACGGACCAGAGCGGAATCGACCGTCTGATCGCGCTCCTGCACCTGCTCGACGTGCGGAGTCCCGTCCCGGAAGCATGGCTGACCACGGACTCGTTCGCCGACGAGGTGGACGACCGGGCCGACGCCTTCCTGGCGGAACTGCGCAAGGCGCAGCGTGCGAGCACCGCCGTCCGCGCGGCGGTGGGCGAGCGCTGGCAGGAGCTGTCCACCAGGCTGACGGCGGAACCGGGGGAAGCCGAGAAGGCGCTGTCGACGATGGCTCCACCCGGCCTCGACCTCACCGGACTCACGGAGGAGCGAGCCCGGCAGCTCGCCGGTGAGTTCGACGCGACCGCCGGCGTGCTGGAACGGACCCTGCAGAGCCTCGCCGGTATCAGTCACCTCACCGGCCTCACCCATCCCGGTAGCCCCGAGGAAGCACGTCATCTGTGTGACGTGCTCACCGTGTCCGGCACCGAACACCGTCCCCTCGAACAGTGGCTGGTCCCCGAAGGCCCCGCGCGGGTGGAGGAAGCGGCTGTCGGGGCCGTCGCCGACGCGTTGAGCGAATTCTTGGCACGACGTGACCGGGTACTCTCCGCCCAGGCCCTGGCGACGGACCACGCAGGCCCGGGGTGGGCCGAACTGCGTCGGGAAGTGAGCGCGGAGCGACCGGCCGACGAGCAGGCTCTCGCCGCGCTGGAGCCGCCCGGCGCCGACATCGCGTCGTTGACCGGCCGCGAGGCAGCGGAGTCGGCCGAGCGGTTCGGCAGGCTCGCCGACGCCCTCGATGCGGCAGCCGAGCACGCCGACTCGGTGGCCGAGTGCCTCGGGTGCGACCGTCCGAAGGCGACGTCCCAGGCGGAGGACCTGGCCACCCTGGTGGAGCTGGCCACAGCCTCGGACCGCACGCTGGAAGCATGGCTCGATCCCCGGGTGCTTCCCCAGGCCCAGGCAGCCGTCGCGGAGATCTCCGCGGCTGCCGAAGACCTGGCCGCCGCGGAGGACGCGGCGCGCGACACCTTCCTGCCCGAAGTCGTCTCCACACCTGAACTCCCCGAAGCACTCCACCGCCTCATGGAGGGCCGCCAGGGACTCGCTGGCATGCTGTCCAGCGGCGTCCGCGCCGACCGGAAGCTCGTCGCCCGGCTGACGCACGGCGGCTCGTGGCGCGGCGAACTGTACGACAAGCTTGCGCTCGCCGACGCCTGGTGCGCCGCTCACCGCAGGCTGCGATCGCTCGGCGAGACCCGGGCCGAGTTGCTCGGCCGCTATAGGGGCACGGTGTTGCCCGACGTCACAGCGCTGCGCAAGGCACTCACGCACGCCGAAGCGGTCCACGCACTCGCACCGGAGGCCGTCGCCGATCCTTACCGCCGCGGTCTGCTCGCCGCCCAACTGGCTGACGGCCGAGAGCCGCGGCCCGCACTCGTCGGACAGGGAGCGGCGCTGCGCAGCGATCTCGCCACGTGGCGGAGAGACTTGAGCGGCCCGTCGCTGGCACCGCACGCGGCCGACCTGGCCAAGCTCCCGCTGGACGCCGCCGCCCGCTGGCTGCGCGCACACCTCACCCCCTTGCGGCAGGCCGTCGCGCTCCTGGACACCGTGGCCTCGGTGGGCCGTCGGGCCGGCGGCCCCGGTTCCGAGTACACGCTCGCCTCCGCACGCTCGGCGGTCACCATCGCGCACGCGGCGCAGGAGGAGACCGCCGCGTTCGACGCCCGGGCCGTAACCGACCGGGCTCTGCTGGGCCCTTGGTACCGGGGCCTCGACACGCGGGCGGACGACCTGCAGGAGGCCGCGCCCGGTGGTGTGACCGGCTACGAGCCCATGGGGACGCTCCTGCGCCGCGGCCTGGACCTGACGCGACGGCAACCGGGCCCGTACACCACGGATCAGCAGCGCGAGTTGCTGGGGCGGTACGCGCCGGAAGGGCACCCGCGCACCGAGGCCCTGCGGGCCGCCCTGGACGCAGCCCGGTTGATCGTCCGTCTGGCACCCGACACCCTCGCGGAACCGGCGCGCCGGACCAGCCTCGTCGCGGTGGTGGCCGACGGCCGGCCCGAACCGCGTGATCTCCTCGCGCAGACCGACCGGATCCGCAACGACCTGGACCTGTGGCAGGAGTACACCCGGCGGCCCCACCTCGCGGTGGTCGGCACGGCACTCGCCACTCGTCCCCTCGACCGAGCGGCGAGCTGGCTCCGCGCGCACGTGGAGCCCTTCGAGGACGCGGCCGACCTCATCCGCTCGACCGCCCGCGTCATGGACGAGGACACCGGCCTCACCCTGGCACGGGCCAGGGAGGCAGTGGCCTGCGTGGTCTCCGCCCGCGCCGCCGAGTCCTCCTTCGCGGCGAACGACGCCACGTACCGAAGCCTCCTCGGTTCCCTCTACCAGGGCACCGAGACGGACCGCGACGCGATTCTGGATGCCCTTGACTGGGCCCAGAAGGTACGCCGAACCGCACACGGCGGCCACTCCGCACCCCTGCCGCAGGTGGCGGCCCGGCTGATGCTGGCCGCGTCGGCCGATCCGTCCGTCGCGGCCCGAGCCGGCGACTGGAGCCGTCAGCGCGAAGCACTCACCCAGTACTTCGAAGCTGAGCGGGCCGAGGAGCTGCGAGGCGAACTCGCCGTATCCCTCACCGAGGCCCGGTCCGTCCTGTCCCGCCTCGACCACGACCCCTTCGGCCCGGAAGCGTGGACCAGCTGCGCCGACGCACTGACCCTGCTGCGCCGCTACCACCTCGACGGGCTGCCCGACCAGCTCGCACGCCGCGAGGTCTCGGCCGACGACTTCCCCGCCGCCATGGAACGTGCGGTGCTCACCGCGTGGGTCGAGCACCAGCTCGCCACCGACCAGAGGCTGAGACCGATGCGAGCGGTGGAGAGGGACCAGTTGGTGGAGCGCTACCGGCAGGTGGACCGGGACTTGGTGGCGGCGGCCCACGCCGAGGTCATCGCCGCATGCAACTCCCGCCGCCCACGCCGCACATCGGTGGGGCAGGCCGCCGTGCTCCGCCGCGAGTCCGAGAAGCAGCGGCGCCACATGCCGGTACGGCACCTGCTGCAGCAGACCCGTGACGTCGTACGGCTGATCAAGCCCTGCTTCATGATGAGCCCGCTGACGGTCAGCCAGTTCCTCCCGGCGGATTTCGGGTTCGACGTCGTCGTCTTCGACGAGGCGTCCCAGGTGCTGCCCCAGGACGCGGTGAACTCCGTCTACCGGGGCAAGGCCCTCATCGTGGCGGGCGACCAGAAACAGCTTCCGCCGACCTCGTTCTTCAGCGCGGCCGCCGACAGCGACGACGGCGACGAATGGGACGAGGACGCCACCGACGGCTTCGAGTCCGTCCTCGACATGTGCAAGGCCAGCGGAGTCCTGCGCGGCCTGCCCCTGCGCTGGCACTACCGCAGCCGACACGAGAACCTGATCGCCTTCAGCAACCACGACTTCTACGACAACTCCATGGTCACGTTCCCGGGCGCCCTGGAGCAGGGACCGGACATCGGCGTGGAGTTCATCAAGGCGGACGGTGTCTACGACCGCGGCGGAAACAGCGACAACCCCGTCGAGGCCGCGAAGGTGGCCCAACGCGTCATCCACCACTTCGACACCCGCCCCGAGCACACCCTGGGCGTGGTCGCGCTGTCGAAAGCGCAGGCGGAGGCGATCGAGGAGGCCGTGCAGAAGGCCAGGGCGGCCCGCCCGGACCTCGACCACCACTTCACGGAGGGCCGCCTCGACGGTTTCTTCGTCAAGAACCTCGAAACCGTCCAGGGTGACGAGCGCGACGTCATCATCCTCTCCATCGGCTACGGCCCCGACCACCGGGGCAAACTCCTGTCGACCTTCGGCCCCATCAACCGGGAGGGCGGCTGGCGGCGCCTCAACGTGGCCGTGACCCGCGCCCGGCGCCGCATGGAGGTCGTCGCCTCCTTCCACGGAGGCGATCTGCCGGACAGCGCCAACAAGAGCGTGCAGCACCTCAAGCGGTACCTGCAGTACGCCCAGCACGGTCCCGCGATCCTCCGGACGGAGGCCCCCGACCCGGACGCCGTTCCGGAGAGCCCCTTCGAGGAGGAGGTCATCGGCGTCCTGCGCGGCTGGGGCTACGAGGTCCAGCCGCAGGTGGGGGTCGCCGGCTTCCGTATCGACATGGCGGTGCGGCACCCGGGCGCGCCCGGCACGTACGCGCTGGGCATCGAGTGCGACGGCGCCATGTATCACTCCTCCCGCGCGGCACGGGACCGCGACCGGCTGCGGGAAGCGGTCCTGCGCGACCTGGGCTGGAGGCTGCACCGCATCTGGGGCACGGACTGGTACCGGAACCGGCGTGATGCGATGGCGCGGTTGCGGGCCGCGGTGGAGGCGGCGTGCGCGGAGGATCCGCATGCGGTGCGTGTGGCGCGGCCCGCCGGCGTGGACGGCGACGGCGGGCACCTCGGCGAGGGTGACGGGGCGGCAGAGGCCGGGGACGGCGCTGCGAGCACGGGTGGTGGAGAAGCCGGAGAAACGGCCGGTGGTCCGGCGGTCCCGCGCGTGGAGTTCGTGACCGTCGACGCCGGCCCCGCGTCCTGGAGCCGTCCCTACCAGGAGGTCGACGTCGATCTCCTGGCAGAGGTACGTGACCGGTCGAGCAGGCAGCGGGGCAGGCCGGGTGCGGAGTTGCAGGACCCCGACGCCCTCGACGTGGTGGCGGACGTGGCGCTGTGCGTGGTCGAGGTGGAGGGACCCGTAGAGAAGGAAGTGGTCTACACGCGGGTCCGTCTCGCGTGGGGCCTGGGACGAGCCGGCCCGGTGGTGCGCGACCGCATCGACCGAGCCCTGCGACGCCTGCTCAAGCAGCGCAAGATCGTCCAAGTGGGCGCGGCCTACGACAGACCCGGCCACGCGATGGAGTTCGCCCGCACGCCGACCGAGCGGTGCGCCCGCCGGGTGGCGGAGGTTCCCGCGGCGGAGCGGCAGCTCGTCCTCGGGAACGTGGTCGACGAAGGGCCGGGCGTGCACCGCGAGGACCTGCTGCGGGAGGTGGCTCGCTTCTTCGGGTGGGCACGACTCGGACCCGATATCCGGGACGCGCTGACCGGCGACATCGACACGTTGATCGCAGCAGGGGGCCTCACCGAGTCGGAGGGCGGCGTGATGCCCGCTGAGGGCTCCTGATCGGTCAGGACGGGGTCTCCCCGTACGCCCCGAAGGCCGCCGAACCGACGGGCCAAGGCGAGGACCTGGCACGTCGGTGCCGCCGGGTACCCTGAACCACATCGTCAACGCGGCCCGACGGGCTTCCGCTCCACCCCGGTGGAGTCTCGAAGGACATGCCCCCACCCGCACGAGTCTCTTCGTGCTGCCTGGGGGAAGTCCTTGCTGTTCCGCGCGTCCGCGAAAACGGTCGCCGTCATGGCACTCGACGGTTCGCTGTTCCTGCACCTCACCGATCAGTTCGTCCACATGCACGGCTACCGGCCCGGCACCTCTGAGGTGCGTTCCTGGGAGCGCAGCATCCCCGTTCTGGCCGCCGCGCTCAACGACGCCGGCCTGGGCGACGTCGAGGTCATGCTGGAGTACGCGCTCCCGCTGAACAGCAAGCGTGCCGATGTCGTCCTCGCCGGAGTGCACCCGGTCACGCAGGAGCCGTCCTACATGGTGGTGGAGCTGAAGCAGTGGAGCCAGGCGGTTCCGCACGAGGACGACCCCACCCTGTGCCATGTGGACCCCTACGCGCACCCCGTGCTCAACCCGATCGAGCAGGTGCGGCGCTACTGCGACTACCTGGTCAACTTCAACGGTGCGGTGGCGGAACACGGCGAGCGGGTCCACGGGGTGGCCTTCCTGCACAACGCTACCGAGTTCGGGGTGGCTGGGCTGCGGGAGATCGAGCGCGACGGCAGGGGACGGCTCTTCACGGGGGACCGTCGCGGTGCGCTCCTGGACCACCTGCGGTCGAAGCTGAGCGACGGGCACTCCGGTGCCCGCGCGGCCGACGAACTGCTCGCGGGCGCCACCGTACCGTCGAGGCAGCTGATGTCCGTGGCGGCCAAGGAAGTCAGGGAGCGGCAGCAGTTCGTCCTCCTCGACGAGCAGCAGGTCGCCTACCGCATGGTGCTCAACGCGGTGGAGAGGGCGAAGCGCTCCGACCACAAGGAAGTCGTCATCGTCACCGGTGGCCCCGGGACGGGTAAGAGCGTGATCGCGCTCCAGTTGCTCGGTGAGTTGTACCGGAGGGGTGTCGCCGCGGTCCACGCGACCGGTTCGCAGTCGTTCACCAAGACGATGCGCAAGGTGGCCGGCTCCCGGAAGCGGGAGGTCCAGGACCTCTTCAAGTACTTCAACAGTTTCATGACCGCGGAAAAGAACAGTCTGGGTGCTCTGATCTGCGACGAGGCGCACCGCATCCGGGAGACCTCCGCCAACCGCTACACCCGCGCGGCACTGCGCACCGGCCGGGCACAGATCGACGAACTCATCGATGTCGCCCACGTACCGGTCTTCTTCCTCGACGAGCACCAAGTGGTGCGTCCCGGTGAGATGGGCACCGTGGCCGAGATCCGTGAGGCCGTGTCGAGACGGGGCATCGACTGCCATGTCGTCCCCCTGGACAGCCAGTTCCGCTGCGGGGGCAGCGACGCCTACCTGCGCTGGGTGGTCCGGCTGCTCGGCCTCGAGCCCGGCGGGCCGGTCGTGTGGGAGCCCGACGACCGCATGCAGTTGCTGGTCGCCGACAGTCCTGAGGAACTGGAGGCGTTCCTCGACGCCCGCCGCGCCGAGAACTATGGCGCCCGGATGTCCGCGGGCTACTGCTGGCGGTGGTCTCCTGAGCCCAAGCCGGGCGAACCACTGCCTGCCGACGTCGTCATCGGGGGCTGGGCCCGGCCCTGGAACCTGCGGGGAGACCGGTCGGTCTCCGGTGCGCCCCCGTCCGCCCTGTGGGCAACGGACCCGGCGGGCTTCGGGCAGATCGGCTGCGTCTACACGGCCCAGGGGTTCGAGTACGACTGGTCCGGCGTCATCATCGGCCCCGACCTGGTCTGGCGGGGCGACCGCTGGGTCACCGACCGCACCGCGTCCCAGGATCCGGTCTTCAAGAAGTCCACACCGGACTCCGACGTGGACCGTCTCATCCGGAACACGTACAAGGTGCTGCTGACGCGGGGCATGGTCGGCACGATCGTGTACTCGACCGACCCGGAGACCCGGGAGAAGCTGCGGGAACTGGTGACCGGCCGCCCGGAGGCACGGCCCGCCACGATCGAGGAGCCCGTCGCGCGGCGGTGAGTGCGCGATATCCGGCCATGATGGTCGTGCTTCCAGCCGACCGGCGTGTCCGGTGCGTCCGCGGGGGCGATCGCTTTCCTAAGATCCCAGACGCCATTGCGGCCCGACGGGCTTCCCCAGGTGGACATGCCCCCCATCCGCACGAGTCACTCGTGCCCTGGGGGATCCACCTCGTGTCCATGCTCCTGCTGAAACTGCCAGCGCGGGATCTGCTCACCCTGAACTCCAGACGCCGTATGGTGCCCCACCTCGCGGCGAGGTGGAAGCACTTCCTCAGCACCGAAGCGTCGTTGACCGAACGTTCCGCCTGGGCGGAGAGCCTGGTACATCTTGCGGAGGACCTGGTCGCCGCCGACCGCGGGAACGTCGAGATGGTCGTGGAGTGCGCCGCCACCCTCGACGAGACGGACCGCGCCGGAGACCCGCGGCTGATCGACGTCGTCCTCGTTGGCCACCATCCCGAGGAAAGGGGACTGTCCGTCCAACTCGTCGAGCTGAAGCGGTGGTCGACGGTGACCCGGGTGGAGCGAGCCACCGCGGAGCTGGTGCACGTCCCCGGCATGGGGCAGAAGAAGCATCCCGCGCTGCAACTGCGCGAGTATTACGAGGCGTTCACGAGTCACAGAGGGCCCCTGCAGGGACTCGACTTCGAGTGCGGCGGTTTCGCCTATCTGCGCAACGCCACCGATGCCTCGGTGCTCCCGCTGGTCGGCGTGGACGCGCCGACCGGTTCCTACGCCCGTGTCTACACGAGCGACCGCCGTGCCCAACTGCTGTCGGACCTGCGGAGCAGTTTCGCCGCCGACGGCGCCGACTCGGCGGCCGAGATCCTGCTGCGGAGCATGGGCCTGCGCAACACTCCACTGCTCGACGCCATGATCCGCTCCCATGGCGAGGACACGGTCTTCACCCTGCGCGGCCGGCAGAAGAAGGTCGCCGACCAGATCCTGGACACCGCCTCCAAGGTGTTGCCCGACCCCCGGCGACCCGCTCTGATTCCCGATGAGCGGCGCGTGGTGTTCCTGGTCACCGGAGGCGCCGGTACCGGCAAGAGCGCCATCGGACTCCAGGTCAAGGCCGAACTGGAGGCGGAAGGCCGCACCGTCAAGTACGCGAGCGGCAGCCGGGCGTTCAACGGGGCACTGCAGGAGCACGTCGGCTACGGCGACCGGGAGTTCAAGGAGACCTTCACCTACTTCAGCAACTTCGTCACTCCACCCAACCCGCTTCTGGACGTGCTGATCTGCGACGAGGCCCACCGCCTGCGGGACCGCTCCACCAACCGCTTCTGGAAACCCGAGGACTGGGGCACCAAACCCCAGGTGGACGAACTCCTCGACGCCTCCCGGCTGACGGTGTTCTTCCTCGACGAGGCTCAGTCCGTGCGCCCGCAGGAGGTCGGCACCGTCGCACTCGTCGAGGACGCGGCGCGACGCTACGACGCCCACCTCCTCCGCTATCGCCTGAGCGAGCAGTTCCGCTGCGGCGGCAGCGACGCCTACATCCGGTGGGTACGCGGCGCGCTGGGGGTGTCCGACGCGGAGCCCGAGCCGTGGACCCCGGACGGCCTGATGCACGTCGAGGTCGTGGACAGTCCGGAGGAACTGGAGCGGATCATCCGCTCCGAGGCGGAGGCGGGAGCCTCCGCGCGGATGGTCGCCGGATACTGCTGGCCCTGGACGAAACCACTGGGCAAGGAGAAGCGGCTCGAACCCGACGTCCGGATAGGCGAGTGGCACCGGCCGTGGAACGCGGACAGCGAGTCCTTCTGCGAGAACAAGACCGTCCCGCCGTCCAAGATCTGGTCCGTGCACGAGAACGGCCTCGGCCAGATCGGCTGTGTGTACACCGCGCAGGGCCTGGAGTGGGACTGGTGCGGCGTGATCATGGGTGAGGACATGGTGCGCCGGGGCGACCTTTGGGTGTTCCGCCGGGGCAAGGAGAGGGCGGACAAGGAGGCGGGCGTCAAGCGGGTGGCTGTTCCCGGCTCCTTCGACCCCAAGGTGAAACCGAAGAGCGTGGACGATGACGAGTTCGCCCGCCTCGTCCGGCACGCGTACCACGTGCTGATGACCAGGGCGAGCCGGGCGACCGTGCTCTACTCCACGGACGAGGAGACCCGGGACTACCTGAAGGGGCTCGTCGGCGACGTCCAGCTCCACGGTCTGCGACCCACCTGGGAGAACCTGCCGGAGCAGGCGCGACAGCCGCATCTGCCGCGTCCCGGCCGAGGCCGGCGCCGCCGCAGGAAGCGTCAGCGGAAGAACACGCCGCCGGGGGAGATGCGTCTCTTCTGAAGGTGTGCCGAAGGGGGAGTGGCGGGCTCCCGGGCCCGCCGACCGCCGGTCAGAAGACCAGGCGCGCTGCCACGGCAAGAAGCGTCACCAGAAGATTGGTGATCACGCCCACCGTGACGTCGGCCAGAATCTGACGAATCCGGTCACGACGTGCGATCTTGTAGTCAACGAGGTTCATCGGTTTCCACTCCTGAGCGTGAGCTGGGAATGGCAGGGATCGCCCTACCGGGCATCCGCAGTCACACCGCGTGGCACACGCGGTGGAGACCATCCGTCGCTCATCGCCGAGGACCGGCACCTGGAACACCGCCGACGTACCTCCGGGAAGGTGCGCAGCGGGTGACACGCTAGTGCACGGGCCGGTTGGCACAGATCGTTTTCGGACGCCGTAGTGCCTCCGCCCACACGCCGGACGCGTGCGCACCGGACGGGCCGGCGTCGATCGCCGTCACATCGCAGTCCTTCACTGTCTCTCCTCATGACGCGCCCAGCCACCAGGATCTGGGCCAGGGGCCTGGCCATGACGGGGAGCGGTCGCCCCCGCGGGACACGAGGAGCGGGGAAGAGGCATGCGGGAAGGCCGGTGGGTCACGGTCACCGAGTCCGACCACGAACGCCGCGGCCTGGAGGCGGTCCGGGCCAAGCTCCCGGATTCCGATCCCTGGCGTGCCTGGTCGAACTTCACCTTCACCGCGAACACCGGCCACGTCCGCGAGGTCGACCTGCTGGTCGTCGCCCCCGGCGGCGTCTGCATCGGAACTGCTGGAGCAGCTTCAGCAGGACAAGCTCGACGACGAGCACAGCGAACTGGACGGCTGCCGCGGTGCCATCGACAAAGCCAGGTCCATTCTGCTCGACCAGGGCAAACTCGGTCTTTCGCTGGGCCTCGACTCGGCGGTGCATGCCATCGACACGGCGCTGAGCAGAGCCGAACGCCGCCTTGCCCGGTGGCAGAGCGCGCTCGACGGCCTGCCCGAGGGTGAGGCCGTCGAACTCGGCACGCTGACCAAGTCGTTCCCCGGCATCGACGAGCAGGGCGGCACGTTCCGCACTCACCTCGAACTCGCCTCGCTGGCCGTCGCGCTGAAGCGGCGGGTGGTCGTCCTCCAGGCCGTCGAGCACACCCAGAGCGACCCCGCCAACCCGTTCGAGAGCTTCACCGGTGCCCTCAAGCGCGATCAGCGGCAGCTCGAAGAGATCGAGTCGGGCATCGCCGGGGTCCTGGTGCGCCTGTCGGCCCTGGAGCTGGCCCGCCCGAACGGTCTGCGGCCCGTCTTCACCCCTGGTGAAGTCGATCGCCTCATGAGCGCGGCACACCGGATTCACCGGCTGGGCGACGGCGTCACGCTCAACGGCCGCACGACCGACGTGGCGATCGACATCGCCCGCGACAAGGACGGCTCGGTGGTCGTGTTCCCCGCACTGGCCGCCGCGGCGTGAGCGCGCTCGCACCGCCGACGGCCCGGCCGTGACGCCGGGGAACTGCTCCGGCGCGTGCACGCAGTACCCGGACGGACAGTCCGTGCGGGTGGAGCAGGGGCGGCCCCTCCGGGTTCATCGGCTTGCCGTGCCGGATCCGGTCGCAGGCCACCGGCAGTACGGCTCAGGGCTGTGGCGAGGCCGAGAAGGCCAAGACCGCCGACGGTCGTTGACCGTCCGCGGCCTCGCCACCGCCGTTGAGCTGTCGTCTGCAACCGCCAGCCAAAGGGTGAGCCCACGGCCGCCGCCAGTCCCTGCGCCCCATGCCTTTCGTCCAGTCCGGGCAGCCGGACTCAACGGCAGGCCCGGTCGGTGTCGCGGGCAGGAGCCCGGGCCGTGCAGGCAGGCCCCAGGCAGCGACTCCCTGATCTTCGGCGACCTCAGAAGATGCGGTAGGGGCCCCAGCCGGTGCCGGCCTGGTAGCGGGTGCCGAGGGTCTCCATGCCGGGCTTTCCGGTGCCGGGGTAGACCCACAGGGTGCCGTCCGACGCCTGACGGGACAGCACATCGGTGAGGCCGTCACCGTTGAAGTCGCCGGTGCGGACGGCGTTCTGGGTCTGCCAGTACCTGCCTACCTGGTAGCGGGTGCCGAGGGTCTCCATGCCGGGCTTTCCGGTGCCGGGGTAGACCCACAGCGTGCCGTCGGACGCCTGACGGGACAGCACGTCAGGCCGCCCGTCGTTGTTGAGGTCGCCGGTGGTGATGATGTTCTGGGACTGCCAGTACCTGCCTACCTGGTAGCGGGTGCCGAGGGCCTCCATGCCGGGCTTTCCGGTGCCGGGGTAGACCCACAGCGTGCCGTCGGACGCCTGACGGGTCAGCACATCGGTGAGCCCGTCGTTGTTGAAGTCCGCGGCGCGGGTGACGTCCTGGGTCTGCCAGTACCTGCCGACCTGGTAGCGGGTGGCGAAGGCTTCCATGCCGGGCTTTCCGGTGCCGGGGTAGACCCACAGCGTGCCGTCGGACGCCTGACGGGACAGGAGGTCGCCGATGCCGTCGTTGTTGAGGTCTCCGACGGTGACGGCGTCCTGGCTCTGCCAGCTGGTGCCGGCCTGGAAGCGGGTGCCGAAGGTGCTGCCGGTCGCGTTTCCGGTGCCGGGGTAGATCCACAGAACGCCGTCGTCCTTGACGGCCGCGAGGTCGGCCTTGCCGTCACCGGTGAGGTCGTCCGGGTCGCGGGAGAGGGCGTGATCGACCCAGTCGCCGATGTCGTCAACCCGGGTGTCGACGGCACCGGTACGGGTTTCGGCAGGATCAGTGCCGAGACATCCGCCCTGCCAGGAACGGGAGTTGACGGCGACGAGTTCCGTTGCGCCGTCGACGGTGCGCAGGGCGGGACCGCCGGCGTCGCCCTTGCAGACGGTCGCGGTGTCGGACCCGTCGAGGTTCACCGACGTGTCCGCGGTGGAGGCGACGGTGAACGTCCCGGAGTGGAGCTTGTCGGGTACCCATTCGGTCCTGGTACGGCCGAAGCCCGCCTTCACCAGCTCCTCACCCGCGGCGGCGGGCGTGGTTGCCAGCCGGACCGGCGTGATGCCGGGATCGGTGATCCTGGCGGCGAGTTTGACGAGCACCAGGTCCCGGTCGGCGTGGGGGACGAGCCGGATCGCCGGCAGGACGCTGCCGCTGGTCTGGGTCAGGTCGGTACGGCCGACGGTGACGGTGGTGGTCACGGCAGGCCGGCCCGCGGGTGGTTTGCCGTCCGCGGCGAAGCAGGTGGCCGCGGTCAGGACCCACTGCGGGTCGATGAGGGTGCCGGTGCAGGCGCTCTGTTCACCGACGGTGATCTTCGCAACGTAGTTCAGCTGCGCCGGGGCGTCGGGTCCGTCGAGCGCGGCGGCGGGGGCGGTGGCGGAGCTCAGTATGACGGGGGCCGCGATCAGGGCAGCGGCCGACGCGGCGAGCCGGGGGCGTCTGGAGAGGTGCATGAATGTGGCTTCCTATTCATGAGATCCGCGCGTCCTGTGGGCACAGGACCGTGCAGCGGTGAGCGGGTCGGCGTCTGCCTGCGGCTACTTGGAGGACCTGATCCCGACGAGCAGGTGATCGCGGCCCTCCGCGTCCGCGGTTTCACCTACCGGCGTTCAGGAGTTCCGATCCGGGCCGGGGCGTCGGCCGCGGTCCGCGCCCGGCGCGCCCAGTGCACGCAGCGCGAGCCGCTTGTGCTGCGGCCTCACGGACTTTCTGCTGTATTCCTTCACTGCATCCCCCTGTTCATCGCTGACAGCCAGAAAATCCATCACCGGGCCCGAATCAGGGTGCACAGGAATGCGATATCGACATCGCTCCGCCGGGCATGCCTCAACCCCCGCGGAAAGCAGTCCCATACCTCTCGAAGCGAGAGGCCCCCGTCTCGGCAATCGTCATCCGCTTCGCCATACCACCATGAAACGAGTCCCAGGTCGAACACAGAAAGTCAGGCATACGGCGACATTCCCCATGAGGGGTTGGTGATCTCTGTCACACCTTGCAAAGGTTGCACGGAAGGCTGTGGAGGAGATGTAAATCCCACCTGAGGGGATGTCAGGGTCGCCACCTGCAAAGCGCCTTCGAGCCATGGTCAAGACTTGTGGCACCCGATGGCGAGGGGTGGCCGAGGTCAGGACCGCGCGGTCCGGGCCGTTCCAGGAGCTCGACGACAGGCCGGCCCCGCTTGGTCGGCGTCTGTTGCCGGAACTCGGCGTCGGCCTTTCCGGGCGAAGCCGTGTGGGTCACGCCTCGGTCGGCGTCGCCAGAAGCACCGCGCGGACGGTCTTGCCGCTGGGCGGGTAGGGGACGCAGTCCCAGTGGTCCGCGAGCGCGGCGACCAGCGCCAGGCCACGACCGCCGGTCCGGAGGGTGCCGGGTTCGTCGGCGCCCGTCCTGATCTGCGGGTAGAGGTCGCCGCGGGCGTCGGCGACCTCCATGCGAAGGCGACCGGCCGACGGGGTGAAGGCCAGGGTGAGCCGGAAGCAGCGGCCCGGACAGCGGCCGTGGAGGACGGCGTTGGCGGCCAGTTCCGCGACGACGGCCTCGGCACGCTCGGTGAGGCCGTGCGACGCGCCCCAGGACCGCAGCTCGGCGATGCCCAGCAGGCGGGCGAGGCGGGCGCCGCGCCGGGTGGACGACAGCAGTTGCGTGAAGGTGCGCGTGGGAGCCATGAGTTGGGGAGCGGGTTGGTTCATGGCACCAGCGTGGCGGCCGGAGACGGGTGGGAACGAGTCCGGCACCCCGTGCGCGGAGTGAGCGTACGGGCACAATCGGTGGACAGTGCGCCGAGTATTCCGTCACGCTGGGTGGTGAGCGCGGGAGCCGTGAGGAGGCGTCGCGGTCCGGTACGGAGAGGGCGGCGGATGGACATCATCGACGGGGACGCGGCCGAGGGCGAGCGCGGAGCCGGTGCTGCCGGCGTACGGTCGGCTCCGGCGGGGGACTGGGAGCGGGAGCCGCACCCCTCCGACAGCCTGCGCACGTTCGGGGCGGTCGTCCAGGCACTGCGCGAGCACGCCGGGCTCAGCCGCGCGGAGCTGGGCGCCCGCGTGCGGTACTCGAAGCACACCGTCGAGTCGATCGAGCTGGGCCGCCGGATGCCGGACCAGGCGTTCGTGGAGCAGGCGGAGGAGGCGCTCGGCAACACCGGTGCGCTACGGAAGGCCGCGCGCCATCTGACCAGGGGTGAGGCGGGACTGGCGGCGTGGTTCCGGCGGTGGGCGCGGCTGGAGCGGGAGGCGGTGAGCCTGTGTTCGTACGAGTGCCGGCTGGTGCCGGGGCTGTTGCAGTCGGAGGGGTATGCGCGGGCGGTGTTCGACAACAGCATTCCGCTGCTGACGGACGAGCAGACGGAGGCGCAACTCGTCGCGCGTATGCAGCGGCAGGCGATGATGCGGGAGCGGGTGACGGTGCCGTTCAGCTTTATCGTGGAGGAGTCTGTTTTCCGACGCAGGCTCGGCGGTGATCAGGTGCATGCAGGCATGCTGGACCATGTGCTTGATCTCACCGCGCCGCGCAACGTGACGTTTCAAGTGGTGCCACTGGAGTCGGAGTTTCACGGCTGCCTGGACGGTCCTGTACGGATCTTGGAGACCCCGGAGGGGCAGCGGCTCGGCTACTCCGAGGGTCAGCAGAACGGTCGGCTGATCTCCGGCCCGAAAGAGATGAGCCTCCTCTGCCAGCGCTATGACAAACTGCGCTCACAGGCCCTGAACCCCAAGGAGTCCAGGTGTCTGTTGGAGCGACTCCGAGGAGAGCTATGAGCAGCGGAACTAAGGGACTCGCCTGGTTCAAGTCCAGCTACAGCGGTACACAGGGCGACGACTGCGTGGAGGTCGCGATCGCCGAACACGTCGTCCACGTGCGGGACTCCAAGGACCTGACGCGTCCTGACCTCATGGTCGGGCCTGAGGAGTGGTCGCGGTTCGTGGGGTTCGTGACGCACGCCTGAAGCGGCGCGCGTGATGGCCCTCCCGACAGCGGTTCGGTCAGGCTTCACCGTAGTTCTGAGTGACGGCGCAGTGCCATGCGCCAGTGCATGAACAGGGCCTCGGGTGAGGGAGCGATCCGGTCCAGGTTGAAGAGGACCTGCTGGTAGAGCGGATGCGGCCGGTCGCCTCCGTGCGCGGTGACCAGCGCGGCCAGCAGGGGCCTGTCGTCCGGTGTCTCGCGGTCTACCTCGACCAGTACGGCGATCTTGTCGTCCGGGTTGAGAGCCGCGAGCGGAGCCCCGATCCGCAGAGCCAGATCGCCCCATGTCGTGGTGCGTCCCTCGCGCGCGGCCTGCCGCAGTGCCACGCGGACGGCGACGGCATGGCCGCGTATCTGCGACAGCGTGAGGCGCTCGGCCATTCGTTCCAGGTGCCGCTGCCAGCGGGCAATGTCGCGGCGTTCCTCCGCCGCAAGATCGTCTCCGACCTCTTCGGCGAGTTCCTCGGCATTCCGGAGAGCACGGCGCAACTGGTCCGGATGGAAGTCGTCTCCGTCGCGGTTCATTACGTCAATGAGCGCTGCCAGGCGCTCCCAGGTCTTGAGCAACTCGCTGGCGCGCTGGTCCACCAGCCAGTCAGTGTGGATGCGCAGGGCCTCGTGGGTGTCCGTCGACAGCGCTGCCCGTTCCGCCAGGCTCAGGACCTGTTCGCAGGTATCGAGGTCCCTGGCCTGTCGTGCCTCGTCAGCCAGGTCAAGCAGAGCGTCGAGGGCGGCGCGGCGTTCGGCAGCGGAATCGGTTCGTTTCACGCTGACACGGCCCAGTGGCCCGCGGCGGTCTTCCTGACGGGGAAGGAAAGACGGGTTCGCCGGGCTACTGCTGTAGGCCTCGTGGACGCGGCCACGCTCGCGGTTCCAGATGTCGAGCAACTCGGCGTCGGAGAAGCTCTTCGTCCAGCCGAGTCCGTGCAGTATCTCTCTGAAGAACGGGGCTGGACCGCCGTCTCGCCCCGTGATGAGGGCTGACAGAACGGGCTTACCCGGTGTCCGGGGCTGTTCGACCCGGAGGAGGAGCTCCCGCCACCGGTCCACGGAGAGTGTGTGGCCGTGGAGGGACGCTCCCTTGCCCAGGGTCGCCGTCGTGACGACGTTCTTGCTCCGCGCGGTGTTCTCCAACGTCTTGCGGAAGGAGGCGACAACAGCGGCGTCAGGGGGAAGTGGCCGTTCCTCGGGCGAGGGACTGTACGTGTCGGGGGAGAGCTCGGCGCTGTCCGTGGGCCGGTCGGCAGCGTCGGTCCGGATGCGCTGTAGTGCACCGGCCTCGATCAGCCATGTGCCCACACCATCGAGGGAGAGAGTGGCGCCCACGGGCAGGTACGCCTGGTGAACGTCGGGCGAATCCGCTTGGGCGGGGAGCGACAGGCGGGCGTTGACGCGTACGGAGACATCGAACCATCGGTGGGTGTCGGTGGCGTGAGACAGCACGGCGTCGGTGATGAGGACGGAGGCCGGGGCGAGACGCAGGCCGGGCGGGCCAGGAGCGGGTTCCGCGGGGGCCGCATGGCGTGGAACGATGCCGCTCGGTGTGCGCAGGAGACTCGGGGTGACGATACCTTCGGGGGTCAGCGTGCACTCCGAGAGCGAGGACCACTCCACGGGTCTGTCCGGGAACTGGGTGCCGATCTCCACCGTTCGCATCGTCCCGAGAGACCGGCACTGCACACGAAGGGCGTACCCCTGCCGTTCGACTTGCCAGTTGGCCAGGAGGCTGTCCGGTCCGAAGAACCAGTCGAGTTGCGAGTGCCGGACTCGAAGCTTCGCGTCGGCCTCCTCCCACTCCCGCTTCGACCGCCGGGCAAGCTGGACGCGTATGAACCGGCGTCCAGCCTCGTACGACACGTCTACGACATCACGGACCTGGTGCCCCCTGGGCTTGTAGACGGGCTGCACCGCCCGCTGCCCCTGCTGCTTCAGCCAGTCGGCGACGGCCCGCCCGATGTAGAGGTGATCGGCGCTGTCCTCACCGATCTCCGTGCGGCGGCAGTGCACGGGGGGCCGGTGCGCGAAGTGGCACTTCTTGTCCGTGTACCGCTTCGGGGACAGTTTCTTGCCGCAGCCGCCGAGCAGGATGCCGCAGTAGAAGTCGTCGCGCGTGCGACCCCGCATGAACCGGTCGAAGTCGTCATGGTCGTACGGCAGGAACACCGGCCAGTCCGACTCGGCCCGGCCGATGACTGCGGTCTGGACCTTGCGCGTGTCTTCTTCCTCTGCGTACGGCACGGGGGCTCCTGATGGGGTGGGGCAACAGGTCAAGCGCTGCGCCAGCGGTTACGGCCGTCGGATCCGGGGCCGCAGACCATGGGGGTTCCGGCTTCGGTGACGCCGGTCGCTCCGCGCGGGGAGCAGAACGAGCCGGGGTGGACAGTGCCGACGTCGCTCCCACCGTCGGTGGAACCTCCGCTGGAACTGTCGGAGGAGACCGAGGAGTCACCGTCGGCCGAACCGCTGCCTCCGGTGCTGCTGTCGTCGTTGTCGTAGTCCGGGGCGTTGGCCGGAATCTTGTAGGTCGTGTCCTTTGCCGACGGGCAGCGCTGGACGAGGTCTGCTTCGGTCCACTGGCCCATGTCGAGGCGGACCGTGGTGGCGGAGTCGACCTCGGTTCCTTCGTCCGGGGACTGGAAGCATACCCGCCACTCGTCGCCGTCCTCTGCGGCTTCCTCGGCGGTCGGAGTGCCGATGTCGAGGTAGACGTCGTCGAGCGCGACGCGGTCGAGGTCGATGCCGGCCTGCTTCAGATCCCTGACGGCTGTGTCGTAAGTGGCGCCGACGACGTCGGGCATCTTCGGCCACGGGAGCGGGCCGCCGTCCTTCTCGGGGCAGGGCTCGTTGCTCTTGACAGCCGCGAAGTCAATCGTCTTCGCGGCTGTGTCGGCCTTCTGGAAGCACACCGTCCATCCGGAGCGCATGATGATCGTGCGGTCTTCGTCGGCCGCCGCGTCGTGGTGGCCTGTGCTGTAGCCGGCGGAGCGCGCCTGCTTCTCGGCCTCGTCCAGCGGCTGTCCGACGTAGTCGGCGGCCTTGGCGGGTTCGGCCACGGCCGGGGATGCAGAGACGGCTTCGGCGCTTGCCCTGCCCGCGTCCGCTGTCTTGACGTCGGCCTTGCCTGTCCCGTCGTCGTCGAGTTGACCCCCCAGGCCCGCGCCGATCGTCAGGAGAACCAAGGCGCCGAACGTCGCGCCGAGCCTGACGAACCAGCGCCACGGTGGCAGCACCCACACGGCCACCACGGCGGCGATCATCACGAGGAAGCCCAGGGCGAAGCTGAACGCGCCGAGCAGGGCGACCAGCGCGAGGACGCCGAGTACAGCCGTGGTGGTCTTCCACCAAGGGCGGGGCGGGGCTGGGGTGTTGTACGGGTTCATGTGGCGCTTAGCTCCTCAAGTGACAGCCTAGGCACGGTGGGCTCTCACAGGACCTCGAACTTGCCGGGACCCGGCTGACAGGCGGAGCGCCCGGGGCCGTGGCCCGGGGGCGGGGTGAGAGTGGAGCGGTGGGTGCCGGATTCGCCCTCGCGCACCTGGTCGGCGAGGGACCCGGGGAACGGCCAGTCGCCGGGTCCAGATCCCGCCAGGCTCTGAGCGCCGCGCCGAGGAACTCAGCGTGTTCCCTGCGCCCCCAGGGCCCGTGCCTTCCACCGCCACCGATGCCCTGAGGGATCCGGGCGGTCCGGGCGGTGGCGCCGGGGGCACCGGCCTCCGCCAGGAAGGGGCCCGCGCCCCACGGCCGGCCCCGTGGCCGACGACCTCCGCCTCGGCGAGCGTTGATCACGAGTCCGCCCAGGGCAGCACCGACCCGATCCACGCGGCCGCCTCCTCCGGGGCCGCGCGGCTGTCGACGCCGAGGACGTGAACGCTTCCGAGCGAGGCCTGGGGCCCGCTGATCCGGAGGACCCGGTGGGAAGGGCCGCTCGGGCTCGGGTGGACGATCACCGAGCGGGGAGCGGTGCCGGGGGTGTAGCCGGCGCTGTAGGTGAGGAGCTGGTGGACGTCGCCGGCGCCGACGCCGTAGCGGTCGTAGCGCTTGTACTTGGCGTCCACCGGCAGCAGCGTGCGCGCGGACGCGTCGTCGGGCCGGGGGAGGCTGAGCAGCACGTCCGGCCGGAAGGCCGAGGAGCTGCCGAGGTCGCCCCGGACGGTGATGCCCGTCGCGCCGCCGCTCGGTACGCGGTGACCGCCCCGTGGTGCGGCGGCCTCGGCGACCAGGCGCCGGACGACGCCTTCCCACAGAGCGGGCATGGCCAGCAGCAGGCCGTCCGCCGCGGTGCCCCGGTCGGTGAGGAGGTCGGTCACGCCGCCGCCCCGCAGCAGCAGCCGGGCCCAGGTGTGTGCCGCGCGGTAGCGGGCGTTCAGGCGGGTGTAGCGGGTACGGTCCAGGGCGCGCAGGGCGGCGTCGGGGGTCGCGGCCCGCGGGAACGCCTCGGCGGTGGAGCGCAGGTCGCGGACGAGGCCGGGGTGTGTGGCCAGGGCACCGGCCGCCCGCAGCGCTGTCCCCAGCACCCGGTTGTCCCAGATGTCCGCCTCCCGGTCGAAGGTACGGACGTGCAGCCGGTCGAGTTGCCCGTAGCGCCGCGCCACCTGGGCGCCGACGTCCAGGCGTCCCCGAAGCACCGGTTCCAGGCTCCGGCGGCGTACGTAGTCCCGGCGCAGTCCCTCCCGTACCAGTCGCTCGCACTGTTCCAGCAGGGCCGCGGCCACCAGGTCGGCGTAGCCGTCCGGGCCGGTGGACCAGCGCCGGGCCGTCGCCGGAAGCGGGTCCGAGGCGCCGAGGGCGTAGGAGAGCCAGCTCATCAGTTGTTCGCCGGGGATGGCGAACTTGGGCTCGATGACCAGGCGGACGCGGTCCAGCACCAGGATGCCGACGGTCGCGTCGGCCTTGAGCCGCCAGCCGGTCGGGCCCTGGTCCAGGCCGAGGCAGCCGCGTGCCTGCAGGGCGCGCAGCCGCTCGACGTCCCGGGGCGTGAGCCGGTCGGCGGCCAGCAGCGTGGAGCCGTACTCGGCGAGCCGGACCTCGGCGCGGTCAGGCATCGGTGTCGGGGGCGCCGCTGGTGAACTCGGTCGCGAGCGCGGCAGCAAGGTCCTGCGGCGACATCAGTGCCGGGCGTCCGGTGTCCGCGTCGACGAGGCCGCCGAGGATGCGGTGCAGCAGGTCGGCGCGGCCGAGGCAGTAGTCCTCCAGGAGGGGGATCACCTCGTGGTGGAAGGCGGCCGCCAGGTCGTCCTCGGTGGCGATCGGCTCACCGTCGCGCAGCAGGTAGGCGTGCCCTATCTGGTGGTCGGCGTCGAGGTGGCGGGCGATGCGGGTGTTGAGGGACTCGAAGAACTGCGCCAGGTCCAGGGGGCCCACCGTGCCGGCCACGGCGTCCGGGTCGGGGCCGACCGGCAGGAAGGCGAAGCGGCGGCGTACGGCGGCGTCCAGGTGGCTGATGCTGCGGTCCGCCGTGTTCATGGTGCCGATGATCCGCACGTTCGGCGGTACGGAGAAGGTGCGCCTGCTGACGGACAGGGCGACGGGGAGGCCGCGCTTGTCGAGTTCGAGCAGCGTGACCAGCTCGCCGAAGATGCGCGGCAGTTCACCGCGGTTGATCTCGTCGACGATCAGCAGGAACGTGTCGTCCGGGTGAGCGGCGGCCCGTGCGCACAGGGCGTGGAACACCCCGTCGGTGAGTGCCAGGGTCAGGCCGGGGCCGGTGGCGCTCAGATCCGGCTTGAAGCCCTCCACGAAGTCCTCGTACCCGTAGGACGGGTGGAAGGTCACCAGCTGGACGCGGCTGTCCCCGAGCATCTCGGCCTGGGCCGCCGCCCGCCGGTCCGGCGCCGCGGTGAGAGCCTCCGCACGGCCGGCCAGGGCGAGGGCGGCACCCAGCGCGAGCCGGGTCTTGCCCGTGCCGGGCGGCCCGTGCAGGATCACCTGCCCCTTGCGCTCCAACGCCTCCAGCACACTCGTGACGTCCTCGGGCAGAGCGACCGGACCACGAGCGTACGGCTCCGCGGACGCCGTGCCCGGATCGGCCGGCCCCTCGGTGATCCGGGAGAGGAACGACGGCTGGACCTTGGCGAACGTGGACCGCCAGCCGTGCTGGGGGCTCGGCAGTCTCCGCGCGTGGGAGACGTCCCAGGACACCGGGACGACGTGCCGGTACTCGGCGTGGTCCGCCTCGAAGCGGTAACTCCCGCTGACGGTACCGGTGGCGAGGACCTCGTCCGTCCCGCGGTTGGCGACGATCCGGTCCCCCGCCTCCAGGTCCCGGAACGCCAGCAGCCGCCGGGCGAGCGTCAGGCTGCCCCCGCTGCTGCGCGGCCAGTGGGCGTCGAGGGCCTGCTTCAGTTCGCTGTCGCTCTGGTACTGGCCGAGGTCCCCGATCTCGTCCCACCCGACGCGGATCACCCCGGCATCCCGGCACTCCTCCCAGAGTCGGCCGCGCTCACCGGGGGCGATCTTCCAGATCGTGCGCTGCTGCGGACGCGGGTTGAACGTCTCGTACAGGAAGCGCATGACCTCCTGCCCGCTCCAGCCCTCGAACTCCGGCCGTGCGCGCACGAGTTCCAGCAGCCGGCGGTTGGTGTGCCAGGCCGGTGCGTCGCTCTGCGCGGTCCCGCCCAGCAGGGCGACGAACTTGCGCAGGTGCTCCGCGGCGTAGATCGGCAGGAAATGCTCGGGGAAGTACGTGGCCAGGGACTTGGTCACCAGCGTCGGACCGAACCGCAGCACCTCCAGGTCGTCCACGGCGTCGACGTCTCCCGCGGCCATGGCCTCGAAGGCGCGCGTGAACTGCCCGCGCAGCACCTCCCACGCCTCCTGCGGTTCCATGCCGCGCAGCGGGGCGGCCACCCGCCACTCACCGGAGTTGTGGTGGTACATGATGTGCTTCGCCGCGCTGCCGCCCTTGATGCTGCCGAGGTTCGGAGTGCCGAACTCCATCAGCCGGCAGTACGTCGGCCCGTCCCCGGCGGAGGCGGCCTGGCCCAGGGCGTAGCGCGACAGCGGCAGCGTCGCCCACTCGTCGAGAGGGAACTGCGAGAGCACCTGCTTGCGTTCGTGCTCGGCGGCCGCGTCGGCCTCCGCCGCACTGCTCCGGTCGAAATCCGCCGCCGCCGCCCGCAGGCCCAACTGGTCCGTCATGGCGGTCATGATGCCGGATCCACCGCCCTGGTAGCGCTGTTGTCGGGAAGGGCCGGGTGCTGCCCCGCCGCCTGTGACATCCTGGGACGGCTGCACAGGAGGGGAGGGTGAGTGACCGAGGCACCGCTCACGCACAAGCAGGCGCTCGCCGCGGTGATCCGGGTTCTGGGAGGCACCTGGGACACGGACCGTGCCGTACTGGCTCTGCGCGTTGCCGGGTATGAGCCCACGAGCGACGAAGCAGCCGGCAAGGAGGCCCGCCGAAACCTGCGGGAGCTGGCCGATGAGGGTCTTATCGCGAGACCGGACCCCGGTCAGGCGGTGTACCGGCCGGTGTAGTCGTCCACAGGGAGCCCGCTGCCGCACTGGGGCGTCAGCCCTCGGGCTATGGTGCTCGTCATGCCGTCCACGCACCTGCTGATCATCGGAGACCGCGCCGCGCTGAGCTGGGTGCTGGCCGAGCAGCGCATGGCTTTCCCGGCGGGTCGTTCCAGGGCGGCCCGCGGACTGGAGGAGGGGGACGAGATCTTCCTGTACTCCACCCGGGGCTGCTTCGGCAACCCGACGCGTGACCTGGGACGTGTCATCGGCCGGGCCACGGTGGCCAGTTCCGTGCGGGTCCTGGAGGAGCCGGTCGTCTTCGGAGAGCGCTCCTTCACGGAGGGGTGCCGCCTGACCGTGTCCGGCCTCAGCCGGTTCCGTGAGGGGCTGGTACTGCGCGAACTGGTGCCCAGGCTGTCGGTGTTCCCCGACCTCGCCACGTGGAGTGTCCGCCTGCGTCGGGCGTCACGGGACTGCTGCACGAACAGGTGACACCTGACCTGGCTTGCTGAGAGGCGGCCTGGAAGGATGTTGCAGTGCCCAAGCCGTATCCGAAGGAGTTCCGCGAGGACGTCGTGCGGGTCGCGCGCAACCGCGAGCCCGGCGTCACGCTGGAACAGATCGCCGCCGACTTCGGCGTCCACCCGATCGCTCTGTCGAAGTGGCTGCGCCGCGCCGACACCGACGAGGGCGCCAGGCCCGCCACGGCATCGGGTGAGTCGGCCGAGCTGCGTGAGGCCCGCAAGCGCATCCGGCTGCTGGAGCAGGAGAACGAGGTCCTCAGGAGGGCTGCGGCGTATCTGTCGCAGGCGAACCTGCCGGCAAAATGATGTACCCGCTCGTCCGCGAGCTGGCCGCCGCCGATGCCCCTCACAGGGTGCCGGTGGCGGTGACGTGCCGGGTGCTCGGGCTGGCCCGCCAGCCCTACTACCGGTGGCTGGACAGGCCGGTCACCGACGCCGAGATGGCCGAGGCATACCGGGCCAACGCGCTGTTCGACGCGCACCGCGACGATCCCGAGTTCGGCCACCGCTTCCTCCTCGACGAGGCCCGGGCGGCCGGTGAGGCGATGGCCGAGCGGACCGCCTGGCGGATCTGCCGGGACAACGGCTGGTGGAGCGCCTTCGGCAAGCGACGGGGCCGCGGGAAGAATGCCAAGGCCGGGCCGCCTGTCCACGATGACCGGGTGCGGCGGGACTTCACCACAGCCGGGCCGAACCGGCTGTGGCTCACGGACATCACCGAGCACGCGACCGGCGAGGGCAAGCTGTATCTTTGCGCGGTCAAGGACCTGTACTCCGGCCGCATCGTGGGCTATTCCATCGACGCGCGGATGAAGTCCAGCCTCGCGGTGAGAGCCCTTGAATCCGCCGTCGCCCGTCGCGGCCAGGTCGCCGGATGCATTGTTCATTCCGATCGCGGATCGCAGTTCCGCTCACGGAAGTTCGTGTCCGTTCTCGCACGTCACGGCCTGGTCGGCTCCATGGGCCGGGTCGGTGCGGCCGGCGACAATGCGGCCATGGAGAGTTTCTTCGCGCTACTGCAGAAGAACGTCCTCGATCGCCGTGCCTGGGTCACCCGCCAGGAGTTGCGGATCGCAATCGTGACCTGGATCGAGCGCACCTACCACCGACGCCGGCGTCAGAGACGCCTGGCCCGATTGACCCCCGTCGAGTACGAGACCATCATGACCCCAGCCGCAGCTCTGGCTGCATAAACCCCGCTGTCACCCGATCATGCAGCAGTCCCGTCAGGTACTCGTAGCCGGAGACCGCGACTTTGAACTTCAGCTTCCGTGCACGCACAGTGCGGTACTGATCGTCCTCACCGGAGCAGCCGCCGCGTCGCGGGCGGCTCGGGTCACCAGGTCCGCTCGGCCACCGCCGCGCCGCTGTTCGCCGTCTGTTCCGTGGACCCCCGCTTGGCCTCGCGTCGCCCCGGCGAGAGTAAAACGATGCAGGTGAGAGCTGCCAGGGGGGGAAGTCCTGCAGTGACGAAGCCGGCCGGTGTCCTGGGGGCGCCGATCAGACACAGCACCACGGTGAGACCTGTGAAGGTCAGCAGGACGCACCACCCTGACGTTCTTCGGGCGGGGAGGCCGCGACAGGAAATCGCCAGAACTGCCGTCAGCCAGGGGCCGAAGACAAGGAAGGGCCACCAAAGCGCCAAGTCGTGCGCGGCCGGGGTGGCCAGGCGCCGGAGCGGCTCGTAGCTGAGCAGGCCGCTGAGCGTGCTGACCACGGCGAAAACAGCCATGGATACCAAGCGGTTGAGGGTTGACGTGAAAACCTTCCACCAGCGGGCACCGGCAGCCCGCTTACGCGCATGGCGTCGTGCCATCGGGCCGCGCTGCGGTGCGTGGGCCGATGTCTCTTCAGGCGCTCCTGAAGCTGCCTGCCCCAGGAGGAGATTAAGTTCCTGATCGAGGGTGTCTCCGGAGAATCCTGAGACAACGGAACGTGGTACCGGCGTCGCCCAGGGCGTGTCGCTCTGCTGCCAGGGGAAATCACTCGCGGCTGTATAGGGTCCTTCCATTTTCCAATGTGGTTCAAAAGCCTGGCCGTACTCGTTCATCCGACGATTCCCTCCCAGCGCGCATCGATATCCGTTTTGATCTGCTGCAGCCTGGAGAAAAGATCGTCGAGAGGGTTGTCCGGCCACGGCTTCATGATCGAAGTGGCCGGACTCCGAAAGGTGCGGGGGCTGAGGGTGCCGATAATGTGATGGTTTCCGAGTGAGCGATGCAGTGAATATCCACTTGGTTTAGTCACGCCGATACAACGACAGCAGGGTCCACCTGGAGTAAGCCCGAACGGGTGAATTGTTATGCGCCTTATCCGAAGGTGATCCTTTCTCACCCCCGGCCTGAGCCTGTCAGGGCGGGGACGGCGTCCTGCGTGGTGTTCTTCGTTCTCCACGTGCCGCCGACCGATCACAGGCCCCGATCCGTACCAGCGTCCACCCCCGGTCTTCCCGGCCGTGCGCGGCCGATCGAACCTGTTTCCGCTGCGGCTTACGGCCGTGATGCAGTAGCTCCCCGTCACTTCAGTAGCCCAACGAACTTGGCGCGCGGAGTGTCTCTCGGCGTGAGTCCTTCGTTCCTAGAGCATGGATCTCCGTCTGATGCCTCCGGCTGACACCGCCGCTACGTCCGAGAGTTGGGGGGCGTTGGTCGGGACCGCGCACTGGGACGGCAAGGATGTGACAGTGCCCGGCCCGGGAAGCGAGCCGACGGCGGCAGAGCCGCTGCCACCGTTGCCCTGCCGACGGAGCGCTGCGCCTCGCCACGCCGCCCCGCGTCCCTCCGCGGACCTGCATCTCACACCGCTGTATGCGGCGCTGGTCCGCGAATGGGAGGCGCGAGGCGCGGTATCGCCCGGTGCTGTGGACCCAGACTGGCGTTTCGCCTCGTGGTCGGTGATGGACGCCGAGGTGCGCAGGATTTTGCGTAGCCTGCGCCTGCAGCGAGTTGCAGAGGAGGAGCGACGCTGAATCCATTGATCGCGAGCCTTGTTGCCGCTGACCGGGCTTGATCACGCCCTCGGGGGGACTGGATCACTCGGGAAGGTACGCCCTTCGCGTCCCGTCCCGAAAACCGATCCACAAGTCCCTGACAGCCGTACGGATCCTCTTGGGATCCGGTTGGTCACGCTCGCCCGGGCAGCCGCCGTCAGACCTGCCGAACCCGCCCCATCTCCGCCACGAACACCACCGGATCGCTGTCGTACCCGCGCAGCATCTCCCGCATCAGCCACCGGCCCGACCCGTCCCGTACGAACTCGGCCACCGTCGCCGCCGTCGCGTCGGCGACGTCGGTCAGGGCGTCGGAGAGGAGTTCGCGGTGGCCCGCGACGACGATGACGCCCTTACCGGTGACGTCGCCGAACGTCAGGGGGCCGTCGTCCTGGTGGATGGCGATGCCGACGACGACGCGGGCGTAGGCGGGGGAGAGGCGGTCGAACTCGAAGGTCATCGCCTCGACGTAGCCGAGGCCCTGGCCGGTGCGGCTGTGGCGGGTCATGTTGATGGTGCCGTCGGGGGAGCGGCTGTCGTAGTGGACGACGTACGCCGGTCGTCCGTACGGCGTGTCGGCCGGGTAGGTGGCCGCGACGATGTCGAGGTGGTGCGGCGGGCGGCCCGGGGGGCTGGGGTCCCAGCGCAGTTTGACCTCGACCTTTCCCAGACCCGCCTCACCGCTGTCGTTCATAGGCCGATTGTGTCCCCTTGACGGCGTGTTGATGCCGGTCGCCGTCGAGGTTTGGGCAGCTCTATACCCGGCTCTGTGCCTGGCCCGGCTGCTCGGCCGCGCTCTCCCCTCCGGCGGTCAGGGACCGGGCCGCCACCTCGGACAGGTGGCGGGTGAGCACCTCCCGGGGCTCGGGGGTCAGGGTGCGCAGGGCCACCAGCGCCGTGACGACGACGTCGCACAGCTCGGCCCGTACGTCGTCCCAGCTGTGGCTGACGCCCTTGCGCGGGTTCTGGCCGACGGCGCCGATCACCGCCTCGGCCACCTCGCCGACCTCCTCCGACAGTTTCAGCATCCGCAGCAGCAGCCCCTCCCGGCCGGCGACCGACTCGTCGCGCTCCAGCCATGCGTGCAGGGCGTCGATGGTGGGCCAGAGGCCGGCCGGGAGGTTGGTGGGGAGCGGGGTGGTGTCGTGGTCAGCCATGGGCCGCAGCTTGCCACGCAGGTGTGACACCGCCGGCCGGTGCCGTTACGCCTCCGGCCCGCTCCGCATCGCGTCCCGCTCGTCGAGGTCGAACAGTGCCTCCTGTTCGCCCTCCCGCTGCCGCCGCAGGCGCCGGGTGCGCAGGCCCACGACCACGGCGGTGGCGGCGGCCGTGGTCGCGAGGGCGGCCGGGACCATCCAGCCGCGGTTGACCGTGTGGCCGAGGGCCGCGTCGAGGGAGAGGCGGCCGGGGCCGGCCACGGCGAGGCCCGCGGCGGTCAGGCCGAGGGAGGCCGCGTACTCGTAGCCGCCGCCCTGGTTGAAGAAGCCGTTGGGGGCGTGCACGGCGGTGGCGCCGGCCATCGCGCCGGCCGCCGCGGCGCCCGCCGCGGGCGTGGCCAGGCCGAGTGCCAGCAGCGTGCCGCCGCCGGCCTCCGCGAGGCCCGCCATGGTCGCGCTGGTCCGGCCCGGCCGGTAGCCGACGGACTCCATGAACTGGCCGGTGCCCGCCAGCCCGTGCCCGCCGAACCAGCCGAACAGTTTCTGCGCGCCGTGCGCGGCCAGCACCCCGCCGGTTCCCAGCCGGAGCAGCAGCAGGCCCAGGTCACTTCGCTCGTACGAGGTCACGGTCAGGTCACTCCCTGTGCGGACGTGGGCGGAACATGGGCGGGACGTGCGCGGTGCGTGCCCGATGCGTGCGCCGTGCGTGCACCGCATGTGGTGCGCGGTACCTCCGGTACGGACGGCCGCGGCGCCGCGGCCGTGGCCGGCCGGTGGCCGAACCCATGCGTTCCCACCGTCGCACCCGCGACACCCGTCCGGCCCGCCCGGGACGCCGTTCGGGTGGCGCTCCGGGTGCGGTGGGCGGAGCGCGGTGTGAGGCTGCGGGCATGACGATTCAGCCAGCCAAGCTCAGGGATCCGGCCGTCCGGGCCTTCGTCACCGCCGTGAACTCCCGGGACCGGGAGGCCTTCCTCGACTGCCTCACCCCCGACGCGACCATGGCGGACGACGGATCGGACCGGGATCTCGCCGACTGGGTGGACCGGGAGATCTTCACCTCCCACGGTCATCTGGAGGTCGACAACGAGTCCCGCGGCGGCCGGGACATCGTCGCCCGCTACCGGAACGACACCTGGGGCGAGATGCGCACCCGCTGGCACTTCGAGGTCGGCGACGACGGACGCATCTCCCGGTTCGAGACCGGGCAGGCATGACCCGAGACCCCGTGCTCGCGGGGTGTGGCGGCCGCCCCGGCGCCGGTGCGCACCTCGCGGTCCCGTGCGAGGCCCACCCCCACCCGGCGCCCCGGGCGGCCACCCCCTCCCCCCTCGGAGTGGCTCCCGGAACCCTCGTGCAGCAAGTGTGAAGGTTCCGTGGAGACGAGTCGAGCATAGGTCTCCTAGTGGGCGCAATACTGCGGATGGCCAAACTCCGGTTGTGTAGGTCGCGCAGTTGACGGCCCGTGGGCGGCTCAACCCCTCCCGATGTACGGCATCGTCGTCGCCAGGACGGTCGCGAACTGCACGTTCGCGTCCAGCGGCAGCTCCGCCATGTGCCGTACGGTGCGTGCCACGTCGGCGACGTCCATCACCGGTTCCGGCGCGATCTCGCCGCTCGCCTGCAGCGCGCCGGTCTCCATCCGCGCCGTCATCTCGGTCGCCGCGTTGCCGATGTCGATCTGCCCGACGGCGATGCGGTACGGCCGCCCGTCCAGTGACAGCGACTTCGTCAGCCCGGTGAGGGCGTGCTTGGTCGCCGTGTAGGCCACCGAGTGCGGCCGCGGCGAGTGCGCGGAGACCGAGCCGTTGTTGATGATCCGGCCGCCCTGCGGGTGCTGCTCCTTCATCTGCCGGTACGCCGCCTGCGCGCACAGGAACGCCCCGTTGAGGTTGGTGTCCACCACGTGCCGCCACGCCTCGTACGGCAGCTCCTCGACCGGCGTCCCGCCCGGCCCGAACGTGCCCGCGTTGTTGAACAGCAGGTCCAGCCGCCCGTACCGCTCCCGCACCGCCGTGAACAGCGCGGCCACGTCGTCCGGCCGCGACACGTCCGTGCGTACGGCGAGGTGGTTCGCGCCGGGCACCCGCGCGGCCGTGTCCTCCAGGGCCTCGGGGCGTCGGCCGGCCAGGGCCACCGCCCATCCGGCGCGCAGCAGTTCCACGGCCACCGCGCGGCCGATGCCGGAACCGGCGCCCGTCACCAGCGCGATGGGGGTCTCGTCGGCAGTTTCCTTGGCATTCATGGTGTCGCAGCGTAGGTGACGGTCCGCTATCCGGAACTGATCCGTCCGCCATACGACTGTCGTGCACGCGCCAGAGCGACGTCGTCCCGGTGTCGCCCCGGTGTCGTCCCCGGCCACTCCAATGCCTCCTGCAGCCATTCGCAGGGGAGGACCGGAATGACACCCGCAGCCCGCCAGTCCCAGCACGCCCCGGAAGTCAGCGCCGCAGCCCGGCAGTCCCAGCACGCCCCCGAACTCCGCGCCGCCGCCCGCCACCTGAACCGGCGCCGCTTCCTCACCGTCACCGGCGCGGCCGCCGCCCTCGCCTTCGCGGTCGGCCTGCCCACCGCCGGCACCGCGGCCGCCGCGGAACTCGACGCGGCCCGCATCCCCGCCGACCCCTTCACCCTCGGGGTCGCGTCCGGCGACCCCCGGCCCGGCGCCGTCCTGCTGTGGACCCGCCTCGCGCCCGCCCCCCACCAGCCCGACGGCGGGCTGCCCGCCTCCCGCGTGACCGTCCGCTGGGAACTCGCCCACGACGAGCACTTCCGCCGCGTCGCCCGGCGCGGCTCCACCGTCGCCCACCCGGAGTTCAACCACGCCGTGCACGTCGACGTCGACCACCTCGACGAGGACCGCGTCTACTACTACCGCTTCCGGGCCGGCACCTGGATCAGCCCCACCGGCCGCACCCGCACCGCCCCCGGCCCCGGCGCCCGGCCCGCCGCCCTCACCCTCGGCATGGTCTCCTGCCAGCGCTACGACCAGGGCTACTTCACCGCGTACCGCCACCTCGCGCAGGACGACGTGGACGTCGTCTTCCACCTCGGCGACTACCTCTACGAGTACGCGGTCAGCGACGTCGCCGGCGCCCGCGCCTACCCGGCCGGCACCGTGCCCGACGTCTACCGCCACGAGATGGTCACCCTCGACGACTACCGGCTCAAGTACGGCCTGTACAAGTCGGACCCCGACCTGATCGCCGCGCACGCCGCCCACCCCTTCGTCGTCACCTACGACGACCACGAGACCGAGAACAACTACGCCGGCGACATCCCCGAGAACTCCGTCCCCCCGGAGGAGTTCCTGCTGCGCCGCGCCGCCGCCTACCGCGCCTACTGGGAGAACATGCCGCTGCGCCGCCCCCAGCGGCCCGACGGCCCCGACCTCACCCTGTACCGCCGGCTGCACTGGGGCCGGCTCGCCCAGTTCGACGTCCTCGACACCCGCCAGTACCGCTCCGACCAGGCCTACGGCGACGGCTGGCGGTACCCCGGACCGGAGTCCGAGGACCCGGCCCGCACCCTCACCGGCGCCGCCCAGGAACGGTGGCTCATCGACGGCTGGCGCCGCTCGCGCGCACGCTGGAACGTGGTCCCGCAGCAGGTCACCTTCTCCCGCCGGCACAACTCCACCACCCTGCCGTCCAAGCTCTCCATGGACTCCTGGGACGGCTACCCGGCCTCCCGCGAGCGGGTCCTCGCGGGCGCGGAGGCGGCCGGCGTCGAGAACCTCATGGTCCTCACCGGCGACGTCCACGTGCACTACGGCTTCGACATCAAGCGGGACTTCGACGACCCCGGCTCGCGCACCGTCGGCACGGAGATCGTCACCACCTCCGTCTCCAGCGGCGGCAACGGCTCCGAGCACCCGTCCAACTGGGCCACCTATCTGGCGGCCAACCCGCACCTGAGGTTCTACGACGGGCGGCGCGGCTACGCCACCGTCCGGCTCGGCCACGACCTGGCCCGCGCCGACTTCAAGACCATGCCGTACGTCACCACCCCGGGCGCGCCCCTCACCACGGCCGCGTCCTTCGTCACCGAGGCCGGCGACCCGGGACTGAAGCCCGCCTAGTCGTGCTGACCGGACAGGTGCCCGGGGCTCTCACGACCGGCCCCGGGCGTCTCCGGCGGGCGGCGGCCAGTCGTCCCCCCACTCGGCGTCCCGGGCCGCCTTGTACAGGTCGCCGTGACGCTTGGTCACCGTGGTCCGGCGCAGCCGCTCCTCGGCCTCGCACAGGTCGAGGAGCACCTGGCCCTTGCGGATCTGCGGCCGCCGTACGATCCGCGCGGGCGCCGGGGCGACGGGGGCGCCGGCATCCGGGGACACGGCGGCGACGTAGCTGAACTTCTCGTCCTCGTACGCCAGTGAGCCGCCCTTGACCTGCCGGTGCAGCGAGGAGCGGCTCACCCGCGCCGAGAAGTGGCACCAGTCGGTGCCGGGCTCGATCGGGCAGGCCGCGCTGTGCGGGCAGGGAGCGGCGACGCGGAAACCGGCGGCCACCAGCCGGTCCCGGGCCCCGATCAGCCGGGCGTAGCCGTCCGGCGTCCCCGGTTCCACGATCACGACGGCCCGCGCGGCGGCGGCCACGGCGTCCACGAGGGCGCCGCGGTCCGGGGCGGTCAGTTCGTTGAGGACGTACGAGACGGTGGCGAGGTCGGTCGCCGGGAGCGTGAGGGCGGAGCCGATGCGGGCCCGCTCCCAGCGCACGTTCGCGAGGCCGGGCCGGTCGCCGGCCAGTTCCCGGCCCAGGGTCAGCGCGGGCTCCGCCCAGTCCAGGACGGTCACGGGACGCTCACCGGGCCAGGTCGCGGCCGCCGCCCAGGTCGCGGCGCCGGTGCCGCCGCCGACGTCGACGTGGCTGCCCGGGGTCCATCCCGGTACCGCCCGCGCGAACGTGTCCAGCGCGGACCGCACCGCCTCGAACGTGGCGGGCATCCGGTACGCGGCGTAGGCGGCGACGTCGGCGCGGTCGCGCAGGATCGGGGCGGCGGTCGGGGTGGCCCCCCGGTAGCTGGCGATGAGGCGGTCCACCGCCTGCGCGGCCTGCCGGGGCGGAATGCCGTCGAGCAGACGATCGAGCGCGGCGCGCAGGCTCTCGGCCGGGGACAGGGGGAGGTTCACCCGCCGATTCTATTTCGCCCCCGGCCCTGTGCTCCCGCCCCTCCGGCCGGCCGCGGGGGAGACGGGCGGCCGGAGGACGCGGAGAGGCACGTGACCCGGGCCACGGCCCCGGGCGGCCAGGCAGCCGGCGCCCCGTCGGCCGGCTCACGGCCTCCTCCCCCCCTGCGGCCGGGCGGAGGACGGGCCACGAGACCCCAGCCACCTCGCCCGGCACGCGCCCCCCGCCCACGCCCCTGGGCTGAGCAGGCCGGGGCAAGTAGGCGTGGGGCGGGGCGGAGGGCGGTCATGAGCCCTCGGCCGCCTCGCCCGGCCCGCGGCCCTCGCCTACGGCCCTGGGATGAGCAGGCCGGGGCAAGTAGGCGTGGGGCCGGGCGGAGGACGGGCCACGAGACCCCGGCCGCCTCGCCCGGCGCACGCCCCCCACGACCCCAGCCCGCGGCCCCGGGCCGAGCAGGCCGGGTCAAGTCGGCCGTACCGCCCGGGCCAGGCGGGTCGCCGCGTCGCGGCGCGGTGTGCTGTCCGGGGGGCGGCGGCGGGGGTGGACCGTGTTGGCGAGGAGGATCAGGAACGTGCCGGTCGCCGGGTCGAGCACCAGTGAGGTGCCGGTGAAGCCGGTGTGGCCGGCCGCCCCGTGCCCCGCCAGCTCGCCCATGAACCACGGCTGGTCCACCGCGAAGCCCAGCCCCGGCGCCGCCAGCAGCAGCTCCACGAAGTCGGACCCGAGGATCCGTGCGGGACCGTAGGCGCCGCCCGCGAGCAGCGCCCGGCAGAAGACCGCCAGGTCGCTCCCGGTCGAGAAGAGCCCCGCGTGTCCGGCCACACCGCCCAGCGCCCACGCGTTCTCGTCGTGCACCACGCCCCGCAGCATCCCCCGGTCGGCCTTCGCCCAGGGCCGCCGCTGGTCCTCCGTCGCCGCCGCCCCCGGGCAGGGCCCGAAGCCGGTCGAGTCCATGCCCAGCGGGCGGGTGATCCCGGTGTGGAACAGGACGTCCAGCGTGCGGCCCGTCAGCCGCTCCAGCAGCCGCTGCAACAGCAGCATGTTCACGTCGGAGTAGAGGTGGCGCTCGCCGGGCGCCGCCACCGGCCCCCGGTCCCGCAGCAGCGCCAGCCGTTCCGCGTTGTCCGCGCAGTCGTACAGCGGCAGTTCGGCGGGCAGCCCGGAGGTGTGGGTGAGCAGGTGCCGCACGGTCACCCCGTGCTCGGCGGCCCCCCGGAACTCCGGCAGGTAGGCACCCACCCGCGCGTCCATCCCCAGCGTCCCCCGCTCGATCTGCTGCACCGCCGCCACCGACGTGAACAGCTTCGTCAACGACGCCAGGTCGAACGGGGTGTCCACGGTCATCGGCACCCGCTCGGCCGGCGGCAGCTCGACGCCGCGGTCGGTCTCCGGGTCGTAGCCCGCGTACCGGACCGCCCAGCCCGCCGCCTCCCGCACCGCGATCACCGGACCGCGCCCGGCGACGACGACCGTGCCCGCCGCCCACGGGCGCTCACCGGCCGTCAGCCCGCGCACGCCACGGGCGAGCAGAGCCATCTGTTCGGGGTCGAGGCCCGCCCTCTCCGGGGCGTCGACCCGCAGTCTCGGCACGCTCAGCTGTCCGCTCCTTCCACCACGTCCTCGGAGGCCCGCCAGGGACGGCACAGGCCCGCGAAGCAGGCCACCGCCACGAGAGCCGATGCCAGCTGCACCACCGCCATGGGGACGGCGGTGTGTTCTCCGGCCACGCCGACGAGCGGCGAGGCGACGGCCCCGACGAGGAAAGACGACGTGCCGAGCAGCGCGGACGCCGACCCGGCGGAGTGCCGGGTGCGCATCAGGGCGAGCGTCTGGGCGTTGGGCAGCGCCAGCCCCATCGCCGACATCAGTACGAACAGGGCGCCGGCCACCGGGGCCAGCCCCACCTCGCCGAACACCCCCGTCGACATCAGCAGCAGCGCCGCGGCCGCGGTCACGATCACCGCGAGCCCGGCCGCCAGCACCCGGTCCAGCCGGACCCGGCCCACCAGCAGCTTGCCGTTGACCTGGCCGGCCACCACCAGCCCGATCGAGTTCAGCCCGAACAGCAGGCTGAACGTCTGCGGCGAGGCACCGTAGATCTCCTGGATCACGAACGGCGACGCGGCGATGTACGCGAACAGCGCGGCGAAGGTGAACCCGCCGGTCAGCATGTACCCGGTGAACGGCAGGTCGGCCAGCAGCCCGCGCATCGAGCGCAGCGCGGCGCCGACCCCGCCGGAGTGCCGCTCGGCGGGCTCCAGCGTCTCCGGGAGGCGGGCCCACACCAGGGCGGTCAGCGCCACGCCGACCACCGCCAGCACCGCGAACACGCCCCGCCAGTCCGTCACCCGCAGGATCTGCCCGCCGATCAGCGGCGCCACGATCGGGGCCATCCCGGAGATCAGCATCAGCGTGGAGAAGAAGCGCGCCATCGCCACACCGTCGTACAGGTCGCGGACCACGGCCCGCGCGATGACGATGCCCGCCGCGCCCGCGAGGCCCTGCGCCAGCCGGAAGGCGACCAGCAGCTGCACGTTCGGGGCGACCGCGCACAGCACGGTCGCCACGACGTACACCGCGAGGCCGGCCAGCAGCGGGCGCCGCCGGCCCCACCGGTCGCTCATCGGTCCGACCACCAGCTGGCCCAGCGCCATCCCCGCCAGGCAGGCGGTCAGCGTGAGCTGCACGGTCGCGGCGGGCGCGTGCAGGCTGCGGGTGACCTCCGGCAGCGCCGGGAGGTACATGTCCATGGACAGCGGGGGAGTGGCGGTCAGCCCGCCGAGGATCAGCGTCACCAGCAGCCCGGTGCGCCGCCCCGCGCGCGCCGCGACCGCTGCCGGGGGCGTGTTCGGTATGGATTCCGTGGATTGCGACGTCGGTGGCCCGCCTGCGGCCATGTATCCCTCCCTCTTCGACACGTGCGGCACCTATGCTCTCAGCTCGTACAACTTCGTACTGACTGCCGGACGGACGCGAGGGGCGGGCTGGGGATGACGACGGACACGGTGCGGTGGGGCGTTCTGGCGACGGGCGGGATAGCCGCCGCGTTCACCGCCGACCTCATCGACCTGCCGGACGCGGAGGTCGTGGCGGTGGCGTCGCGCACCGAGGCCGGCGCGCGGGCGTTCGCCGAGCGGTTCGGCATCCCGCGCGCCTACGGCGACTGGGCTGCGCTCGCCAAGGACGACGACATCGATGTCGTCTACGTGGCCACCCCGCACGCCGCGCACCGCACCGCCGCCGGGATGTGCCTGGAGGCCGGGCGGGGCGTGCTGTGCGAGAAGCCGTTCACGCTGAACCTGCGCGAGGCCGAGGAACTCGTCGCGCTGGCCCGGCGCGAGGGGCGCTTCCTGATGGAGGCGATGTGGATGTACTGCAACCCGCTGATCCGGCGGCTCGCGGACCTGGTCGCCGACGGCGCGATCGGCGACGTGCGGACCGTGCAGGCCGACTTCGGGCTGGAGGGGCCCTTCCCGCCCTCGCACCGGCTGCGCGATCCCGATCAGGGCGGCGGCGCGCTGCTCGACCTCGGGGTGTACCCCGTCTCCTTCGCCCACCTCCTGCTCGGCGAGCCGGACGGGATCGCCGCGCGGGCGGTGCTCTCCGAGGAGGGCGTCGACCTGCAGACCGGCGCGGTGCTGTCCTGGGACTCGGGGGCGCTGGCCGCGCTGCACTGCTCCATCGACGGCGGCACGGGGACGACCGCGTCGGTCACCGGGTCACGGGGGCGGATCGACCTCCCGGCGGGCTTCTTCCACCCCGAGCGGTTCGTGCTGCACCGGGCCGGTCGGGAGCCGGAGGAGTTCCTGGCCGACCCCGCGGACGGGCCGCGCACGACGTTCCGGCACGAGGCGCGCGAGGTCATGCGGGCCGTGCGGGCCGGGCAGAGCGAGTCGCCCGTCGTACCGCTGGAGGGGACGCTCGCGGTGATGCGCACGCTCGACGCGGTGCGGTCCTCGATCGGGGTCCGCTACCCCGGGGAGCGTCTCTAGGTCCCGCCGGGGTGCGGGTGGCCGGCCTCGGTTCCCGCGCCCCTCATGCCGGCCCGCACGTTGCGAGACGCGACGTCTCGCCGCATTGGTACCGTACGGCCATGGCCGAAACCCCTGACAAACCGCTGCCCGACGCCTCCCGCCGCAGCGCGAGGTCCCGCCGGGCCATCTACGACGCCGCCCTCGCCCTCGTCGGGGAGATCGGGTACCGGCGGACCACCATCGAGGGGATCGCGGCGCGCGCCGGGGTCGGCAAGCAGACCATCTACCGGTGGTGGCCGTCGAAGGCGGAGGTGCTGCTGGAGGCCTTCCTCGACCGGGACGGGCAGGGCGAGGCCGCCGCGCCGCGGTCGTACGCCATCCCGGACACCGGCGATCTGGCGGCCGACCTCAAGGCGGTGCTGCGCGCCACCGTGGACGAACTGCTGGACCCCCGCTTCGACGTCCCGTACCGCGCGCTGGCCGCCGAGGGCCTGATCGACGAGGGGCTGGGCCGGGAGTTCGTGGCCCAGCTGCTGGAACCCTCCCTCCAGCTGTACGTCGACCGGCTGCGCGCCGCCGAGGCGGCGGGCCAGGTACGGGCCGGACTCGACCCGCGCATCGCCCTGGAGCTCTTCGTCTCACCGCTCGCCCAGCGCTGGCTGCAGCGCACCGGTGAGCTCTCCCACGCCTACACGGACGTCCTCGTCGACTACGCCCTGTACGGGCTGGTGCCCCGGTGAGTGTCCGAATTGAGGGCACCGGCCCCCCGATGCGCATGATGGTGGGACCATGAGGCATGCTGTCCGCACGACAGCGAGACGAGGGGACAGATGAGCGCCGAGTTCCAGGGCCTGACCAGCCTGCGGGGCAAGCTCTCCCGGTGGCTGCGCGGCAGCGCTCCCGAGGAGGCCGCCGACGACGGCGGCCGTGAGGCCCTGCTGCTGGCCGCCGCCGCGGCCGGGCTGCCGCTGGCCCCCGCCGCCCACCCCGCCCCCGGCTACGGCTGCTCGTGCGACCGCGTGGGCTGCCCCACCCCCGCCCGGCACCCGGTCTCGTTCGCCTGGCAGACCCAGTCCACCACCGACCGCGCCCAGGTCGAGCGCTGGGCCCGGCACCAGCCGCAGGCCAACTTCATCACCGCGACCGGCATGACCCACGACGTCCTCGACGTCCCCCTGGAGGCCGGCCGCGAGGCGCTGGACCGGCTGCTGGCCGCCGGTGTCGACGTCGGCCCGGTCGCGGCGAGCGACGACGGCCGGATGTCCTTCTTCACCCTCACCCGGGGCACCCCCGAGGACGAGGACGAGTGGTGGCCCTGCGAGCTGGACTGCCACCCCGAGACCATGGACGAGCACCCCGGGCTGCGCTGGCACTGCCGGGGCTCCTACGTCCTGGTCCCCCCGGCCCGCCTCCCCGGCGACGACGGCCGGTCGGTCCACTGGGTGCGCGGCCCGGAGAACCCCCTGCCGGACCCCCTGACCCTCCTGGAGGCCCTCACCGACGCCTGCGCGAAACACGCCGGCGCGCACGAGGACCACCCGACGGGCGGTTGGCCCCTACGGCACTGAGGGCTCCTCGCCTGCGCGGGGATCGATCCGCGCGACAGGCTCCCGCGGGCCCGCCCCCGGGCCCCTCACTCGCCCTTGCCCGAGGTCAGCCCCTCGATCCGGCCCAGCACCGACACCTTCTTGCCCTTCACCGGGTCGACGACCACCGTGTTCGCGACGAACTCCATCGTCAGCGACTGCTTGATCTCCCCGGTGGTCAGCGCCCGCACGTTGGCGTTCGGCGTGGGCACCGCCGCCCCCTGGGCCGCGGTCTGCTTCATGAAGTGCCGGCTGCTGAAGAACACCGCGGCCCCGCCGTCGATGGTGCGCAGCGCGAGCGGCGCGTAGTCGCCGTCGACGAGTGGCTGGTCGATGTACTGCGTGACCAGGCCGGGCTTCTCCGCGTTCTTGGCCCGCCGCTCGCGCAGCGCGCCGGTGAACGTGCCGTCGGCGTATCCGTCGCCGCCCTGCCGCAGGTACGCCGTGTAGTGGTCGCTCAGCTCACCGGGCGGCACGGCCAGTTCGGCGGCGTCGGCGGCGACGGCCTCGCCCCACCCGTCCGCGTTCTCGGCGAACCGGGGTACCTCGTCGGGCGCCACCAGCATCAGATACGCCGCCTTCCACGGCTCGGAGACGTCGTTGCGCAGGAACACCATCAGCCAGCGCGACGCGCCGCCCTTGTTGGCCGCGGCGTCCACGACGAACCAGCGCGGCCAGCCCGCCTTCTGCGGGATGGTGTACTTCACGTCCGACAGCACCAGGTCGGTGTGTTTCGGGTTGCCGTCGGGGTTGTTGACGCGCCCGGCCCGCAGCCGGGCGGCGTCGATCGCGCCGAGCGGACCGGTGGTGTACTCGGCGTCCAGGGAGGCGTCGTACGCCGCGTCGGCCTTGTTGTAGGCGTCGGTGAACTGCTCGACCGCCTTCTCGGCCTCGGCGGGCGTCGCGGTGGGGATGACCTCGCGCTCCCCGTGGACCACCACGCACCCGCTCGCCGCGAGGGCGACGACGGCGAGTGACGCCGTCAGGAGGGCGCCGCGCGCCCCCCGTCGGAACCCGCTCCGGTCATGAGCGCGGAGCCGTGGACGGCCGGTCATCCTTGGACTGCGTCGACTGGTCATCCGGTGTCTTCACCTTCCCCTTCCCGGAGGCGAACCCTACCGGGGCGAGGAACAGCGCGAGCGTCGGGACCAGGTACAGCAGCCACACCGTGACCTGGAGCACGGTCGGGTCGGCCTGGAAGTTGAACACGCCCTTCAGCAGGGTCCCGTACCAGCTGTCCGGCGGGATGGCGCCGGTGATGTCGAAGGCCCGGTTCGTCAGGCCCGGCAGGATGTCGGCCTCCTGCAAGTCGTGGAAGCCGTACGCCAGCACGCCCGCCGCGACCACGACGAGCATGCCGCCGGTCCAGGTGAAGAACTTGGCGAGGTTGATGCGCAGCGCCCCGCGGTAGAACAGCCAGCCGAGGAACACCGCGGTGGCCAGGCCCAGGCCCGCCCCGATCAGCGGGCGGGGCGTGCCGTCGCCGGCCGCGTGCACGGACGTCCACACGAACAGCGAGGTCTCCAGACCCTCCCGGCCGACGGCGAGGAAGGCGGTGGCGACCAGGGCGCCGGTGCCGAGCCGCAGCGCCGCGTCGAGCTTGCCGTGGAGTTCGGCCTTCAGGTGCCGGGCGGTGCGCCGCATCCAGAAGACCATCCAGGTGACCAGGCCGACCGCGATGATCGACAGGGAGCCGCCGAGCGTCTCCTGCGCCTTGAACGTCAGCTCCTGCGAGCCGAATTCGAGGGCGCAGCCGAAGGCGAGGGCGATGGCCACGGCGACGCCGATGCCGGCCCAGACCGGCTTCAGCGCGTCGCGGCGGCCCGTCTTCACCAGGTAGGCGATGAGGATGCAGACGACGAGGCTGGCCTCCAGGCCCTCCCGCAGTCCGATCAGGTAGTTGGAGAACACCGGCTCACGCCTCCTCGGCGAACAGCGACCGGCCCCACCAGTCGTCCTTGTCGCGGACCCCGGGCGGGACCGCGAAGACCGCCGAACCCACGTGCTGGATGTACTCGTTCAGTGCGTCGGTGGCGAGGTTGCGCTGGATCCGGACGAACCCCTCGCGCACGTCCCGCTGGTAGGCGAGGAAGAACAGCCCCGCCTCCAGCCGGCCCAGTCCGTCGGTGCCGTCGGTGAAGGAGTAGCCGCGCCGCAGGATCGTCGAGCCGCCGTTGGAGTCGGGGTGGGCGAGGCGGACGTGCGCGGTCGGCATCATCGCCTTCAGGAACGGCTCGTCGCGCTCCTTCGCCTTGCCGACCGGGGCGCCCTCGCCCTTGTCGCGGCCGAAGATGTCCTCCTGCTCCTGCAGCGGGGTGCGGTCCCAGGTCTCGATGTGCATGCGGATGCGGCGGGCGACCAGGTAGCTGCCGCCGGTCATCCAGTCGGGGCCGTCCTTCTCGCCGACCCACACGAACTTGTCGAGCCGGTCCGTCTCGGTGCCGGAGATGTTGCGGGTGCCGTCCTTGAACCCGAACAGGTTGCGCGGGGTCTGCGCGTCGGGCGTCGTCGAGGACGTCTTGCCGAAGCCCAGCTGGGACCACTTGACGACGACCTTGCCGAAGCCGATCCGGGCCAGGTTGCGGATCGCGTGCACCGCGACCTGCGGGTCGTCCGCGCAGGCCTGCACACACAGGTCGCCGCCGCTGCGCCGCGGGTCGAGGGCGTCGCCGGGGAACTTCGGCAGGTCCACCAGGGCGTCGGGGCGCTGCTTCGCGAGGCCGAACTTCGCGAACAGGGAGGGCCCGAAGCCGATGGTGAGGGTCAGCCGGGACGGCTTGAGGCCCAGGGCCTCGCCGGTGTCGTCCGGCGGCGCCTCCGGCAGTCCGCCGTAGGCGCCCTCACCGACCGCGTCGCCCGCGGTCATCCGGCGCGCCGCCGCCGTCCAGTCCTTCAGCAGCTGGACGAACGCGGCGCGGTCCTCGGTGGTCACGTCGAAAGCGGCGAAGTGCAGCCGGTCCTGCACGGGGGTGGCGATGCCCGCCTGGTGCGCGCCGTGGAAGGCGATCGCGGCACCGGCGTCGGCGCCCGCCGGGTCCACGTCGTCGCCGGTGCGGGCCATGGCGACCGCGCCACCGGCCGCGGCGGCGCCGAGCGCGAGCCCGGCACCGCCCCAGCCGATCAGCGAGCGCCGGGTGGGCGTCTTCGGGGTGCTGTCCGTGTCGGTCATGTCGGTGGCCCTCCGGTTACTTGGTGACGACGGCGGCCGCGAGCTTGGACAGCGGCTCGGCGAGCGCGTTCACCGCGTCGGACAGCTCCTTGCGCTGGGCCTCGGTCACCTTGTCGTACGAGGTGAAGTCGTACGAGGACGTGTCGGGGCGGTACTCGTCCAGCAGCGCGTTCAGCGCGGCGAACTGCTTGTCCAGCTCGGTGACCAGCGCCTTGTCGTTCTCCTGGGCGACCGGCTTGAGCAGTTCGTAGGACTTCTGGGCGCCCTCGACGTTGGCCTTGAAGTCGACCAGGTCGGTGTGCGAGTAGCGCTCCTCCTCACCGGTGACCTTGCCGGTGGCGACCTCGTCGAGCAGTTCCTTGGCGCCGTTGGCCATGGAGGTCGGGGAGATGTCGGCCGTGCCGACGCGCTCCTCCCACTCCTCCAGATCGGTGACCAGCTTGTCGGCGAGCTGCTTCTCCCGGTCGGTGATCTTCTTGTCCTGCCAGAGGGCCTTCTCCAGGCGGTGCCAGCCGGTCCAGTCGGTGGCCGGGTCCTGGCCGTCCTCCAGGCCGTCCTCGCGCACGTCGACCTCGGGGTCGATGTCGCCGAAGGACTCGGCGACCGGCTCGGTGCGCTCCCAGCCGATGCGGGAGGGGGCGTACGCCTTCTTCGCCGCCTCCAGGTCACCGGCCTTGACGGCCTTGGCGAACACCTCGGCCAGCGGGAGCGTCGCCTCGGCCTGCTCCTGTACGTACGCGCGGTACTCGGCGACGGCCTTGTCCAGGCGCGGGTCGCGCTTCGCGGCCGAGCCGCCGGTGACCTTCAGGGACTGGCGGATGCCGTCGCCCTTCATGCCGGGCTTGCAGGCGATCTGGTACTCGCCGGCCTTCACCTCGGCGGTGACCCGCTGCTTGGTGCCGGGCCCGATGTTCTCGCGCTCGGTGACGACCCGGTCGTCCGGGAAGAGCAGGTAGACCTCGGTGACCTTGGAGCCCTTGTTCTCGATGGCGAGTTCGACGTGGCCGGCCGCGATCTCCTTGGCGGAGGTCTCGCACTTGTCGTCGGTGGCGGTGACGTTGATCACGCGGTCGCCGTCGCCGCCGTCGCTCTTCTGCGTGCAGCCCGTGACAGCGGTCAGGGCCGCCGCGGCCGCGGCGGCGGTGACGAAGGACAGTCTGGCGGCGCGCATTCGGGCTCCTGGTCTGGCTTGAAACGTACGTGAGAGAGCTCACAAGGTTCAGTGAGGCTTGCCTAACTTATCTAAGGCATACCTAGGTGATAACCCCGCATGCCGTGATTCCTCTCTCATAGACGGTGTAAGAGCACGATCAGATCACGGAAGAGCAAAGCAGATCCCATGGGGAGGTCAAGGGAACCTCAAAGAGGAAGGCGGTGGCGGCCGGGTGCTTCAATGCCCGCGTGACTGACTACGACGTGCTCCGGGTCTTCTGCGCGCCGAACGGCGGCTACGGCAACGAACTGGGCGTCGTCCGCGACGGCTCGCGGCTCCCCGACCGCGCCGACCGCCAGGAACTGGCCGGAAAGCTCGGCTTCAGCGAGACCGTGTTCGTGGACGACCCCGAGCGCGGCGTCATCGACATCTACACACCCACCCTGCGCCTGCCCTTCGCCGGCCACCCCTGCGTGGGCGCGGCCTGGCTGCTCGACGTGCCCGAACTCGTCACTCCCGCCGGCGTGGTCGGCGCCCGCCTCGACGGGGAGTTCAGCTGGATCGAGGCGCGCCCGGAGTGGGCGCCGCCGCGCACCCTGCGCCCGTACGCCACCGCCGCCGAGGTCGACGCGCTGCCGGTGCCGCCCAAGGGCGAGTGGGTGTACGCCTGGGCGTGGGAGGACGAGCCGGCGGGGCGGATCCGCGCCCGGGCCTTCCCCGGCCGGGACGACGGCATCGACGAGGACGAGGCCACGGGTGCGGCGGCCCTGCTGCTCACCGACCGTCTCGGCCGCGCCCTGAACATCACCCAGGGCTCCGGCTCCCAGATCCTCACCGCTCCGCAGCCGGGCGGCTGGGTGGAGATCGGCGGCCGGGTCTTCCTGGAGCGCTGACCCGGGCGGTGCCGCCCCAGGCGGACGGATGGGCGCCGGTCCGTCCGTCCGTACGGGCGGAAGGCGCGCGTCCGTACGGACGGACCGGCGTGTGGGCGCGGCGGCGCCAGGGGACCTCTGGCCATGTCCAGTCCCCCTGGGAGAGGAACCCCATGCGTATTCGTTCAGTCCTTGCCGCCGCCGCCATGGCCGTCGCGCTGACCGCCGCGGGCGCGGCCACCGCCTCCGCCGCCCAGCACGACCCGCGTCACTGCAACGACAGGGACGCGTGCGACACCTACTTCGGCGGCATCGACACCAGCTCCAGTGACCTCTTCTGGGGCGGCGCCTACTGCCGCGACCACCACGGAGACACGGTCGCGCGAACGCGCCCCGTGCCCACGCCGTGAACGGCGCGGGGTGCGGGGCGCGCGTGCGTGCTCAGGCCGACAGCGGGAACTCCTCGCCCAGCGCCCGGAACACCGCCGTGTTCAGCGTGAACGCCCGTCGGCACTCGGCCACCACCCGCTGCTTCTCCATGTCGTCCGCGGGCATGGCGTCCAGCAGCGCCCGGTACTCGCGCTTGAAGGCGGCCGGACTGGCGATGGACTCGAAGACGTAGAAGCGGACGCCGTCGCCCTTCCTCGCGAACCCCCAGGTCCGCTCCGCCCGGTCCCGGATGAACTGTCCTCCGGACAGGTCGCCGAGGTAGCGGGTGTAGTGGTGGGCGACGTAGCCCGCCGGCCACCGCTCGGCGCACTCGCGCACCCGGCCCGCGTACGCGCGGGTGGCCGGCAGCGCCGTCGGGGCCGAGCGCCGGCCAGGGCCGCGCAGATGGGCCAGGTCCCGCTCCAGCGCCCGCAGCCGGAACAGCTCCGGCCGGATGAACGGCCCGGCCACCGGGTCGGCCGCCAGCCGCTCGGCGCCGGCCTCCAGGGCCTCGTACACGAACCACAGCTGCTCGGTGTAGCGCGTGTACGCCTTCACGGGCAGCCTGCCGCCGAGCAGGGCGCTCATGAAGGGGGAAGTCTCGGCCTCGGTGTGCTGCTCGTGGGACGCGGTGCGGATGACGGCCGAGAAGGAATCCATGGAACCCGCCTTTTGCCGACGACCTGTCGGTAAAAGCGTACAAGCAGGAGCCCGCCCCCGGTGGGGACGGGCCTCCGTACGGGTTACCGAAAGGGGTGGGGGCGCGGGCTACGGGAGGGTGAGGATGTCCGCCCCGGTCTCCGTCACCACCAGCGTGTGCTCGAACTGCGCCGTCCGCCTGCGGTCCTTGGTGACGACCGTCCAGCCGTCGTCCCACATGTCGTACTCGTGGGTCCCGAGGGTCAGCATCGGCTCGATGGTGAAGGTCATCCCCGGCCGCATCACCGTCGTGGCGTGCGGGCTGTCGTAGTGCGGGACGATCAGGCCCGAGTGGAAGGACGAGCTGATGCCGTGGCCCGTGAAGTCCCGGACCACCCCGTAGCCGAACCGCTTGGCGTAGGACTCGATGACCCGCCCGATGACGTTGATCTGACGGCCCGGCCTGACCGCCTTGATCGCGCGGGTGAGGGACTCGCGGGTGCGCTCCACCAGCAGCCGGGACTCCTCGTCGACCTCACCCACCGGATAGGTGGCGTTGTTGTCGCCGTGCACCCCTCCGATGTACGCGGTGACGTCCAGGTTGACGATGTCGCCGTCGCGCAGGACCGTCGAGTCCGGGATGCCGTGGCAGATCACCTCGTTGACGCTCGTGCACAGCGACTTGGGGAAGCCGCGGTAGCCGAGGGTGGAGGGGTAGGCACCGTGGTCGCACATGTATTCGTGCGCCACCTTGTCCAGTTCGTCGGTGGTGACACCCGGCGCGATGATCTTCGCGGCCTCCGCCATCGCCCGCGCGGCGATCCGCCCGGCGACGCGCATCGCCTCGACGGTCTCCGGGGTCTGCACCTCCGGTCCGGTGTACGGGGCCGGCGCGGGCTTGCCGACGTACTCGGGACGGCGGATGTTTCCGGGCACGGAACGGGTGGGAGACAGCTCCCCTGGTACGAGCAGCGACTGGCCAGACATGCCAGCGAGTCTAAGACAGCGGCGATGGGGGACCATGTCCGTTGACGACGGAAGGAACCGGTCATGGCCCTGTTCAAGAAGCGTACGGTCGGCAAACCGGGCGAGTGGTACTACTGCCTGGAGCACAAGAAGGTCGAGGAGGGCCCGGAGTGCCCCGCCAAGGACCGCTTCGGCCCCTACGCCACCCGCCAGGACGCCGAACACGCCCTGCAGACCGCCCGCGAACGCAACCTCGAGTGGGAGAACGACCCGCGCTGGCACGACGCGCGGACCGGCGAGCCGACGGACGAGAGCTGACCGCGTCGCCCGCACACCGGGGGCACCCGAGCGCCCGCCGTCGCACGCCCGCACCGGCCGGCCGCCCGGCGGCCTGATCACGGCGCGGCCTCCGCGACGGCGGCCCGCCGTTCCCGTTCCCCTCCTCGGCCCCGTCGGCGACGGCACTCACCACGGCGTCGGGGGTGGGGCCGTGAGGGAGTCCGCCAGGGCGGCCAGGCGGTCGCGGAAGCGACGGCGGCCGCGGGGAGGCGAGGAGACCGTGTCCTCGCCGGCCGCCGCGCTCACCAGGTGCTGCACCGTGTCCAGGTCCAGCTCCGCGCCCTCCGGCACCGCCAGCCCCTCGTGCGCCATGGCCTGCAACTCACCGTCCCCGTCCCCCAACGCGAGCACCGTCGCACCGGCCCTCCGCGCCCCGTGCACCCGCTCCAGCAGCGCCGCGTCCCCGTCCGGCGCCACCACCAGCAGCGTCTCCCCGCGCCGCGCCGCCTCGATCCGGCCCAGCCCGACCGCGAGATGCGGCGGATCCCCGGGCCGCGCGGCGTGCCGTACCAGCGTCGGCGCCAGCTCCGGCGTGTCCGACCAGGCCGCCTCGTCCACCAGGTGCGCCGCCAGGTGCCACGGCTCGTACGCCGCCGTGCCCACCAGCAGCAGACCGCCCCCGTGCGACACCACCGATCCGCGCAACGCCCCGGCGAAGCGGCGCGTGGCCCCCAGCCACTCGGTCCCGGCAAGCACCTCGCGCAGCAGCGCGACCCGTACGGCGTCCATGCCGCCGCATCCTGCCCCGGTCACCTCCGTCCCGGCACCCGGTTCGCCGCCGGTTCCCCCGACCTGACGAACGGACAGGGCGAGGAGCGGCGAGGAGCGCCGCCCCGGCCCCGGGGGAGGCCGCCGCGTAAAGTCGGGCCATGACCTCTACCGACAGTGCCCAGCCCGCGCCCGCCCGTAAGGCTCCCGCCAAGGACCCCTGGGACCTGCCCGACGTCTCCGGTCACGTCGTCGGCGTGCTCGGCGGTACCGGACCGCAGGGCAAGGGCCTCGCCTACCGCCTCGCCAGGGCCGGCCAGAAGGTGATCATCGGTTCCCGCGCCGCCGACCGCGCCCGGGCCGCCGCCGACGAGATCGGCCACGGCGTCGAGGGCGCCGACAACGCCGAGTGCGCGCGCCGCAGCGATATCGTCATCGTCGCCGTGCCGTGGGACGGCCACGGCAAGACCCTTCAGTCCCTGCGTGAGGAGCTGTCCGGGAAGCTGGTCGTCGACTGCGTCAACCCGCTCGGCTTCGACAAACAGGGCGCCTACGCGCTGAAGCCCGAGGAGGGCAGCGCGGCCCAGCAGGCCGCCGCCCTGCTGCCGGACTCCCGGGTCACCGCCGCCTTCCACCACCTGTCCGCCGTCCTCCTCCAGGACCCGGAGATCGACGAGATCGACACCGACGTCATGGTCCTCGGCGAGGAGCGCGCCGACGTGGAGACCGTGCAGGCGCTGGCCGGCCGCATCCCCGGCATGCGCGGCATCTTCGCCGGCCGGCTGCGAGGCGCCCACCAGGTGGAGTCGCTGGTCGCGAACCTGATCTCGGTGAACCGCCGCTACAAGGCGCACGCGGGGCTCCGCGTCACGGACGTGTGACCGCATGGGGGACACTGGACGGCACAGCAGTGTCCCCCCGCCTCACAGGAGCCGACCCCATGCCCCGCCTGGCCGTGTACACCCTGATCGTCTGCGCGCTCTCCGTGGCCGCGGCCGTCGTCTCCTTCGTCGAGGGCAGCTGGCTTGGCGTCGTCTGGGTGCTGCTGGCGGGCCTGTCGTCCAACATGGCCTGGTACTACGTCCGGCGCGGCCGGGCGGCGGCCTACGCCCAGAAGCGGTAGAGGTCCCGGCCGTAGTACGTCTCGAACTCGCTCACGCCGAGGAAGCGCAGCACCGTGTCGACCAGGTCGAAGAAGACCGCGTTGACCGACGGCACCCACAGCAGCGCGAACACGAACAGCAGCCCGAACGGGGCGAACGGCTCCACCTGCCGCTTCACGCCGTACGACAGCCACGGTTCGATGACGCCGTAGCCGTCCAGGCCGGGCACCGGAAGGAAGTTCAGGATGGCGGCCGTCACCTGCAGCAGCGCCAGGAAGGCGAGGGCGAGGCGGAAGTCGTCCGGGACGCCGTCCAGCGCGTCCAGCCAGAACGGCGCGGTGCACACGGCGGCGAACAGCACGTTGGTCAGCGGACCCGCCGCCGAGATCAGGCTGTGGCGCCAGCGCCCCCGGATCCGGTGCCGCTCGATGAAGACGGCACCGCCGGGCAGACCGATACCGCCCATGATCACGAACACCACCGGCAGCACGATGCTCAGCAGCGCGTGCGTGTACTTCAGCGGGTTCAGCGTCAGGTATCCCTTGGCGCCGATGGTGATGTCGCCGCCGTGCAGGGCCGTGCGCGCGTGCGCGTACTCGTGCAGGCACAGGGAGACGACCCAGGCGGCGGTCACGAACAGGAACACGGCCACGCCGGGCTGCTCCGCGAACCCGCTCCAGGTGGCCCACCCGGTGACCGCGGTGACGGCCACGATGCCGACGAAGACCGGGCTGACCCGCCGGTCGCTGGGCCGGCGGGCGGTGGCGGTGGTCATAGGGCTCCCTGACTCTCACGAAATGGGCGCGACGGTGTGGGCGCGGACCGCCCCGACCGTACCCGGCGCACCGGAAAACGTCTCGCGGCGGGTCAGGGGTTCCGGAGAAGGTGGGGGCATGGGGATGCGGCAGGTGTTCTACGAGGACTGGCAGATGGAGTGCTGCGGCCGGCCGTTCGCGGTCGGCGACGAGGTCGGCTGGCCGCTGCGGCCCGCCGACGGCGCGGACGCCCCGGCGCCCCACGTGGTCGAGCGGCACGGCGACAAGTGGCCCGAGACCACCGGCCGCGTCCGGGAGATCCTGATGGTCACCCAGGGGTACGCCGAGACCGGCCCGGGCTCGCGGACCTGGGAGCCGGTACCCGGCACCCGGTCGCTGCGGCCGGTGGACCGCTGCCCGAAGTGGTTCCGGCAGGGCGAGCCGGGGGAGCGCGGCGTACGGCACGACGAGGTGGGCGTCCTGGTGACACTGGACGTCCCGGCCGCCCCCTGACCCGAGCCGTCCCCAGCACACCCGACCGACAGGGACAATGAACCCCGTGCGCTACCGCATCCTCGGCACCGTTCAGGTGCTCCGCCCCGACGGCACGGCCGTCACCGTGGGCGGGGCGCGGCTGCGTGCCCTGCTGACCGTCCTCGCGCTGCGGGCCGGGCGGACGGTGCCGGCCGGGCTGCTGGTGGCGGAGGTCTGGGCGGGCGATCCGCCGGCCGACGCGGCCGGCGCGCTGCAGGCGCTGGTCGGCCGGCTGCGCCGAGCGCTCGGCGCGGACGCCGTCGCCTCGGTCGACGGCGGCTACCGGCTCACCGCCGACCCCGACGACGTCGACCTGCACCGCTTCGAGCGCCTCACCGCCGACGGTCTGCTCGCGCTGGCCGACGGCGACGCCCCCAAGGCCGCCGCCACCCTCGACGACGCCCTCGCTCTGTGGCAGGGACCGGCCCTGACCGGCCTGCCCGACAGCGGCCCGGAGACGGCACGGTGGGAGGCCCGCCGCCTGGACGCGCTGCGCGCCCGCCACGCCGCCGCCCTCGCGCTCGGCCACGCCGAGTGGTCCCTGCCCGAGCTGACGGCGCTGTGCGACGCGCATCCGCTGGACGAGCCCCTGCAGTGCCTGCGGCTGCGCGCCCTGCGCGACGCCGGCCGCTCGGCCGAGGCCCTGGCCGCCTACGACGGCGTGCGCCGGCTGCTGGCCGACCGGCTCGGCGCCGACCCCGGACCCGAACTGCGCACCCTGCACTCGCAACTCCTCGCCCCGCGGGCGCCCACCCGACCCGCGGCCCCGGCTCCCGCCCGGCGCCCCACGGCGCCCGAGGAGCCGACCACCCCGGGCGGGACGCCGACTGCGGCACCGGGGCCGGCCTCTGGCGCGGCGTCGGCTTCGGGTGCGTCCCCGGTCGGGTCCGGTGGTCCGGTTTCCGGTGGTGTCTCGGGTTCGCCCGGGGCGTCGGGTGCGGCTTCCGGTGCGGCGTCGGCTCCGGGTGGGGTGGCTTCGGGGGCGGCTGCGGTCTCGTCCGGTGATCCGGCCCCCGGCCCGGCTCCGGGAGCGTCTGCGGGCCCGGACCCGCTCGCGGGGCCGGCCGCACCTGTGCGTTCCGGTTCGTCCGGGTCGACGGAGCCGTCCGGGTCGCCGGACCCGGCCGGGGCCGCCGCAGGGCCGGCCCCCGACGCCGGACGGCCGCGCCCCGGGGCGCAGCCGCCCGGCAACCTCCGTGCCCGGCTCACCTCCTTCGTCGGCCGGGAGGCCGACATCGAGGATCTGCGGGAGGATCTCGCCACCGCCCGCCTGGTGACGCTGCTCGGCCCCGGCGGGGCGGGCAAGACCCGGCTGTCGCAGGAGGCCGCCGAACGGTTCCGGGACGCCGCGCCGGACGGGGTGTGGCTGGCGGAACTCGCACCGGTCGACGCCCCGGACGCCGTACCCCGGGCCGTACTGACCGCCGTCGGAGGCCGGGAGACCCTGCTGCACAGCGCCGGCGCCGAGGAGATGCGGGCGGTCGCCGAGCGCCACGACGATCCCGTGGAGCGGCTCGTCGAGCACTGCGGCCGGCGCCGCATGCTGCTGATCCTCGACAACTGCGAGCACGTCGTGGAGGCCGCCGCCCGCCTCGCCGAGGAACTCCTCGCCCGCTGCCCCGGGCTGACCCTCCTCGCCACCAGCCGCGAACCCCTCGGCGTGCCCGGCGAGTCGCTGCGCCCCGTGGAGCCGCTGCCGCAGCCCGTCGCGCTCCGGCTGCTCGCCGAGCGCGGCGCGGCCGCCCGGCCGGGCTTCCGCGTCGACGCCGACGAGGAGACCGCGGCGGCCTGCGCGGAGATCTGCCGCCGCCTGGACGGCCTGCCCCTCGCCATCGAACTCGCCGCCGCCCGCCTGCGCATGCTCACCCCCCGGCAGCTCGCCGACCGCCTCGACGACCGCTTCCGGCTGCTCACCTCCGGCAGCCGCACCGTCCTGCCCCGCCAGCAGACGCTGCGCGCCGTCGTCGACTGGTCCTGGGACCTGCTCGACGACGACGAACGCGACGTCCTCACCCGCCTGTCGGTGTTCGCCGGCGGCTGCGACCTGGCCGCCGCCGAGGCCGTGTGCGGCCCCGTCGCCCTGGAGGCGCTGGGCTCGCTCGTCGACAAGTCCCTGGTGGCCGCCGCGCCCACGGACGAGGGCGAGATGCGCTACCGGCTCCTGGAGACCGTCGCCGAGTACGCGGGCGAACGCCTCGACGAGGCCGGCCGGCGCGCCGACGCCGAGCGCGCGCACCTGACGTACTACCGCGAACTCGCCCGCACCACCGACCCGTTGCTGCGCGGCCGCCACCAGCGTGCCGCGATCGCCCGGTTCGAGACCGAGTACGAGAACCTGCGCACCGCGCTGCGCCGCGCCGTCGCCGCGCGCGACGAGCAGGAGGGGCTGTACCTCGTCCACTCCCTGGTCTGGTACTGGCACACCCGGGACCTGCGTATCGAGTCCCGCACCTGGTCCCGCGCGGTCATGGACCTCGGCCCCGACCCGTTCGCCGAGCCGGTCCGCCCGGCCGCCCCGGTGACACGGCGGTGCACCGACACCCCGCCCCCGCTGACCGGCGAGGAACTGTGGGAGGCCCGGCGCGGACTGCACCTGACCCACCTCGCCGCCATGCACACCGAGATGGAGGCGTGGCAGACCCCGGCGGCCCAGGACAAGCTGCACACCATCGCCGCGACCTACGTCCCCGGCCTGCCGCAGACCTGCCGTGCCCCCGGCATCCTCTGGTTCTTCGCCGTGATGCTGACCGGTGACATGGAGCGGCTGCGCGAGATCATCGACGCCAACGTCCGCACCTGCCGGCAGACCCCGGGTTTCGACTGGGAGCTCGCCTTCTGTCTGCAACTGCGCGCCAACATGCTCGCCAACCGCACCGAATGGGTCGGCGACGCCGCCCGGGACGCCGACGAGGCGCTGGAGCGGTTCCGGAGCCTGGGCGACACCTGGGGCGCGGCCGAGGCGCTGGCCGCCCGCGCGGAGGCCCATGAGCGCCGCGCCGACTACCGCGAGGCCGCCGCCGACTACGAGGACGCCATGGCCCACGCCGAACGGCTCGGGGCCCGCGCCCAGCAGTCGATCCTCGCCGCCCGGCTGGGCAGCGTGCTGCTGGAGGCCGGCGACGACGAGCGGGGTGAGCGCATCCTGCGCGAGGTGATCGACCGCACGGACGCCACCAGCGAGGCCATGCCCGCCGCCCGGCTGTTCCTGTCCGGCTGGCTGGGCATCACCGGCCGCACCGCGGAGGCCCGCGAGCAACTGCGGCTTCTGCGCCAGGACTTCGGCATCGCGCACTTCGTCGTCTTCGAGGCGTTCCTGCTCGGCGCCGAGGCCTGGCTGGACGCCGTGGACGGCCACTCGGGGAAGGCCCTGGAGACGGTGCGCACGGCGTTGGACCGGGCCGGGGACACGCTGGCCCAGGCCATCGCCCCGCAAGTGCGCCCCCTCTACCTCACGGTGGCCGCCGTGGCTCTCGGCGGTGTCGACGACGGTGCGCGTGCCGCCGACGCGGCCCGCTGCCTGGGCGCCGCCGAGGCGCTGCTGACACCCGAACACGTCCGTTCCCGACTGGAGCGGGTCTCCCTGGAGCTGGCCGAGGGCCGGGTGCGGTCCGCGCTCGGCGAGCAGGAGTACCGGCGCGCGTACGCCGAGGGCGGCGGCCTCTCCTACGAGGAGGCCGCCGCCCTGGTCTGAGCGGTCACCGGCTCAGTGCTTGGTGCGGAACTTGTGGACGGCCACCGGCGCCATGACCGCCGTCAGCAGCACCGACCAGCCGACCGTCATCCACAGGCCGTGGGCGACCGGACCGCCGACCATCAGCCCGCGCGCGGCGTCCGCGAGGGAGGACAGCGGGTTGTAGTCGGTGAAGTTCTGCAGCCAGCCCGGCATGGACTCCGTCGGCGCGAAGATCGACGAGCCGAACTGCAGCGGCATCAGCACCAGGAAACCCATCGCCTGCACGGACTGCGCGCTCTTCATGACCACGCCGAGTGTGAGGAAGACCCACATCAGGGAGGAGCCGAAGAGCACGGCCAGGCCGACGGAGGCCAGCAGCCCGGCCCAGTTGGTGATCTCGAAGCCCACCAGCACGCCGACCACCATCAGGACGCAGGTCGCGCACAGCATGCGCATCAGCTCGACGGCGATCTTGGCGAACAGCACCGAGCCGCGGCCGATCGGCAGGGACCGGAAACGGTCCATGACACCGGAGTTGAAGTCGGTGTTGAAGCCGGTGCCCACGCCCTGGGCCATGGTCATGCCCATCATGGCCAGCATGCCGGGCATGACGTACTGCACGTACGCCTCCTGGCCGCCGGCGGCGCCCAGCGACTGCCCGATGGAGCCGCCGAAGACGTACACGAAGAGCAGCGTGAAGACGATCGGGAAGAGGACGGCGTCGAACATCGACTCCGGGTCCTGCCGGATCCACAGCAGGTTGCGGCGGATCAGGGCACCGGTGTGCCGCAGATGCCCGCGCAGCGGGATCCGGACGTCGGCCGGGGCGTCGGCCGGTGCGGCTTCCGGTGCGGCGGCGGGCGTACGGTCGGGGGCGGTGGTGGTGGCGCTCATGCGGCGGCCTCCTCGCGGGTGTCGGCGGGCACGGTGTCCTGCGGGGCGCCGGCGCGGTGGCCGGTCAGGGACAGGAACACCTCGTCCAGGCTGGGGAGTTCGGTGGTGACGGAGGAGAGGGTGACGCCGAGGGCGGTGAGGGCGCCGACGACGGCGGTGAGCTGTTCGTCGCTGAGCACCGGCACCAGCAGGGAGTCCCGCTCGGTGTCCACGGTGGTGGCCGCCAGGCCGGTGATGCCGAGGCCGTCGAGGTGCGCGGCGAGCGGCCGCAGCCGGAGCGGGTCGGCCGGCCGTACGCGCAGGGTCCGGCCGCCGACCTTCGCCTTCAGCTCGTCGATGCCGCCCCGGGCGATGACCCGGCCGCGGTCCACGACGGTCAGCTCGGAGGCGAGCTGTTCGGCCTCTTCCATGTACTGGGTGGTCAGCAGGACCGTGACCCCGTCACCGACCATGGCCTTGACCTCGTCCCACACCTCGTTGCGGGTGCGGGGGTCGAGGCCGGTCGTGGGTTCGTCGAGGAACAGCACGGCGGGCCGGCCGATCATCGACGCGGCGAGGTCGAGCCGGCGCCGCATACCGCCGGAGTACGTGCCCGCCGGCCGGCGCGCGGCCTCGGTCAGGGAGAACCGCTCCAGCAGCTCGTCGGCCCGGGCCCGCGCCTCTTTGCGCGGCAGGTCCAGCAGCCGGCCGATGAGGTACAGGTTCTCCCACCCCGGGAGCTTCTCGTCGACCGAGGCGTACTGTCCGGTGAGCCCGATCACCCGGCGCAGCTGCCGGGGCCGGCGTACGACGTCGTAGCCGGCGACGGTGGCCTGTCCGGCGTCGGGGGCGAGCAGCGTGGACAGGATGCGGACCAGCGTGGTCTTCCCGGCGCCGTTCGGGCCGAGCACCCCCATCACGGTGCCCTCCCGCACGTCCAGGTCCACTCCGTCGAGCGCCTTGGTCTCGCCGTAGTGCTTGGCCAGTCCCCGTACGGTCACGGCGCTCGCGGCGCCGGCGGGGTCGTTGTCGATGCGCGTCATGCCGAGAACGCTGCCAGCGCCCACCGACAGGGGACCGACAGCCGCCGACAACCCGCCTACAGACCACCGACACGCCACCGACACCCCGGGGCGCGCGTCCGCGCCGGGCCGGGCGGAACGGGGACAGCCCGCCGATGGGGGAAGTCGGCGGGCTGTCCGTGGTGCGGCGGTGGCTCAGTGGACGGAGTGCTCCTCCTGCGGGAACGTTCCGCCGACGACGTCCTCCGCGAAGGCCCGGGCGGCCCCGGTCATCACCTCGCGCAGGTTCGCGTACTGCTTGACGAACTTCGGGACCCGGCCGGAGGTCAGGCCCAGCATGTCGGTCCAGACGAGGACCTGCGCGTCGGTCTCGGCGCCGGCCCCGATCCCGACCGTCGGGATGTGCAGGACCCGGGTCACCTCGGCCGCCAGCTCCGCCGGGACCAGCTCCAGCACCACCGCGAACGCGCCGGCGTCCTGCACGGCCTTGGCGTCGCGCAGCAGCTGCGCGGCCGCCTCCTCGCCCCGGCCCTGGACGCGGTAGCCCATGGCGTTGACGGACTGCGGGGTGAGCCCGATGTGGGCCATCACCGGGATGCCGGACTCCACCAGCAGCTCGATCTGGCGGTGCGAGCGCTCGCCGCCCTCCAGCTTGACGGCTCCCACCCCGGCCTCCTTCACCAGCCGGGTCGCCGAGCGCAGCGCCTGGACGGGGCCCTCCTGGTACGAGCCGAAGGGGAGGTCGCCGACGACGAGGGAGCGCCGGGTGCCGCGCACCACGGCCGCCGACAGCAGGGTCATCTCGTCGAGGGTGACCGGAACGGTGGTGTCGTACCCGAGGTGGCAGTTGCCCGCCGAGTCGCCGACGAGGATCACCGGGATCCCGGCCTCGTCGAAGACGGACGCGGTCATCGCGTCGTAGGCGGTGAGCATGGGCCACTTCTCGCCGCGCTCCTTGGCGGCGGCGATGTCGCGCACGGTGATGCGGCGGGTGGTCTTGCCCCCGTACAGCGCCTTGCCGGCGTCGGAGGGCTTGTGCGGTGCGCTCTGGGCAGCCGAAAGCTGCGTCATGGCAACGGCTCCTTACGTCATCTCGAGGCGCCCTGACGGCGTCCCCGGACCACCTCCATGGTGGCACTTCGTGCCGACGGGGGCCAGAGCGCCCCCTGTGGGTAAGACCTCAGTAAAGAATTCCGATACGAGACGGTTCCGTATCGGAAATCGGGGGTTCTCCTCCTAGGCTCGACGCATGACCACTGCCGCTTCTCCCGCACCCGGCCGCATACCGGAGGCCGTGCACCGTCGCCGCTGGGCGATCCTGGGCGTGCTGATGCTCAGCCTGCTGATCGTGGTGCTCGACAACTCGATCCTCAACGTCGCCATCAAGACCATCTCCACCCCCGCCCCGACCGGCCTGGGCGCCACCCAGAGCGAGCTGGAGTGGGCGATCAACTCCTACACCCTGGTCTTCGCGGGCCTGCTGTTCAGCGCGGGCCTGCTCGGCGACCGGATCGGCCGCAAGAAGGTGCTGCTGGGCGGCCTCGTCGTGTTCGGCGTCGGCTCGGCGCTGGCCGCCGAGTCCGGCTCACCGGGTCAGCTCATCGCCTTCCGCGCGCTGATGGCCCTCGGCGCGGCCTTCGTCATGCCGGCCACCCTCGCCGTCCTGATGAACGTCTTCGAGCGCGAGGAGCAGCCCAAGGCGATCGGCATCTGGGCGGGCGGGGTCGGCCTCGCCATCGCCATCGGCCCGATCACCGGCGGCGTGCTGCTCGACCACTTCTGGTGGGGCTCGGTCTTCCTGGTCAACGTGCCGATCGTGGTGGTCGCCCTCGCGCTGATGGTGTGGCTGGTGCCCGACTCCCGCGACCCGAACCCCGGCCGGATCGACCCGGTCGGCGTGGCGCTGTCGGTGGTCGGCCTGGTGCTGCTGGTCTACGGCATCATCAAGGGCGGTGAGCTGGCCGACTTCACCGACCCGACCGTCCTCGCGACCATCGCCGCCGGTCTCGCGGTGCTCGTGGCGTTCGTCCTGTTCGAGAAGCGCAGCGACCACCCGTCCATCGACATCTCCTACTTCCGGAACAAGGTGTTCTCGGCGGCGATCTCCGTCATCGCGCTGGTCTTCTTCGCGCTGATGGGTGTCACCTTCTTCTCGGTCTTCTACACCCAGAGCGTGCGCGGCTACTCGCCGCTGCAGACCGGTCTGCTCCTGCTGCCGCTGGCCCTCGCCCAGCTGGTCTTCGCGCCGCGCGCCCGGCTGGTCGTCGACCGGTTCGGGAACCGGGCGACCACCACGGCGGGCATGGTGCTGATCGCGGCGACCCTGGTGGCGTTCGCCACGCTGGACGAGGACACCCCGATCTGGCTGCTGGAGGTCGTCTTCTTCCTCATGGGCGCCGGCATGGCCCACATCATGACCCCGACCAGCGTCGTCATCATGCAGGCGCTGCCCCGCGAGAAGGCCGGCTCCGCGTCCGCTCTGAGCAACACCTTCCGGCAGGTCGGCGGCGCCCTGGGCATCGCCGTGCTCGGCTCGGTGCTGTCGACGTCGTACCGCACGGGCATCGAGGGCGACCTGGGCGCGCTGCCGCCGGGTGTGCGGGAGACCGCCGGCGAGTCCATCGAGGCCACCCTGGGCGTGGCGGCGGGACTCGGCGAGCGGGGCGAGGCGCTGGTCGCACCCGCCCACGACGCCTTCCTGCACGCCATGCACGTCACCGCCCTGTGCGGGGCCGGTGTGGCCGTGCTGGGCGCGGTCGTGGTCGCGCTGTTCCTGCCGGGCCGGCCGTCCGCCGGTGAACCGGCCGAGGGTGAGCGGGAGCTGGCCGGGGTACCGGAGTAGGCGCCGACGGCCCGGTGGTGACCTGGGAGAATTGGCCCGAGACGACGAAGGGACGACGCAGGTGAGTCTTGCCGGCACACAGGGCGAGGCGGGCAGCCCCGGCCGGGGACGGCCGCGCAGCGAGGCGGTGGAGCGGGCCATCCTCGAAGGGACGATGAAGCTGCTGGAGGACGGCGTCCCGCTGGGCGACATCTCCATCGAGCGGATCGCCCGCACCGCCGGCGTCGGCAAGGCCGCCATCTACCGCCGCTGGAGCGGCAAGGAGGAGCTCTTCGTCGACGTCGTGCGCGCGGCCGAGCCCCCCGATCCCGAGCTGCCCGGCACCGGTCTGCGCGACGACCTGATCGCGCTGCTGGAGACGCTCCGGCGGCGCGGCCTGGCCAAGCGGGGATCGGCGTTCCTGCACACCGTGTACGCCCAGATGAAGAGCAGTCCCAAGGTCTGGGACGCCTACCACCACGGCGTCGTCGAGCCCCGCCGTCGCCTCGCCCTCGACGTCCTGCGCCGGGCGCAGCGGAACGGGGAACTCCGCGCCGACCTGGACCTCGACCTGGTGAACGACATCGTGGTCGGGCCCATGCTGCTGCGCACCATGATGCGTCCCGACGGCGACCTGTCCGAGGGCCTGTCGGCCCGGATCGTGGACACGCTGCTGGAGGGCCTACGCCCCGTCAGTTCAACACAGAACTAGTTGAAATGTGCCCGTTCGGTCACAGCCGCGCCCGAGGCGGCCCCGCGCGGAACTCCTGACGACGCCCCGCTCGTCCTCCTGCCCGTACGGCCGTCCCCGACGGCAGGAACGGAACCGCCCATCCCCTAGGGTCGTAACCGGGGGACGGACGGTGTGCACGGCAGGCGGTGAGGCGACGGATGGCGCAGCAGGCGTACATGACGGAGACGGACAACGGCGGCTCGGGTCCCGAGCGCCGGAGCGACCGGCTTCGGCGCCTGACGGTCCGTCTGATCGGCCGGCTCACCTCGGGCTGGCGCGGCGACCCGCGGATCTGGCGCCGCGGCCTGGTCGTGGCCGCCCTCGCGGCGGCCCTGTCCCTGGTGCTCCTGCTGCACGCGCGGATCCCCAACCGCTACGGCAACCTGGGCAGTCTCACCGAGACGTTCCTGCCCTGGCTGGGCCTGCTCGTCCCGGTGTTCCTGCTGTGCGCGCTGCTGCGCCGGTCCGCGACCGCGCTGATCGCGACGGCCCTCCCGGCGGCGGTCTGGCTGAACTCCTTCGGCGGGCTGCTCACCGACAAGACCGGCGCCGACGGCGACCTCACGGTCGCCACGCACAACGTCAACGCCGACAACCCCGACCCGTCCGGCACCGCCCGCGACGTGGCCGCCGCCGGCGCCGACGTGCTCGCCCTGGAGGAACTGAAGGCGTCCGCCGTGCCGACGTACCAGAAGGCGCTGGCGACGACCTACCGGTACCACGAGGTGGTCGGCACCGTCGGGCTCTGGAGCAAGTACCCCCTGAGCGAGGTGCGGGCCGTCGACATCAAGCTGGGCTGGAAGCGGGCGATGCGGGCCACGGTGACCACCCCGCAGGGGCCGGTCGCCGTGTTCGTCGCCCACCTGCCGTCGGTACGGGTCAAGGCGGAGGCCGGGTTCACCGCCCGGCAGCGCGACAAGAGCGCCGACGCGCTCGGCGAGGCCATCGCCGCCGACGCGCTGTCGCGCAAGATCCTGCTCGGCGACCTCAACGGCACCATGAACGACCGCGCGCTGAACGCCGTGACCTCGCAGATGCGCTCCACCCAGGGCGCGGTCGGCCACGGGTTCGGCTTCACCTGGCCGGCGTCGTTCCCGATGGCCCGGATCGACCAGATCATGGTCAGCGGGGTGGAGCCGGTCACCTCCTGGACCCTCCCGGAGACGGGCAGCGACCACCTCCCGGTGGCGGCGCGGGTGACCCTCGGCACCGACTGAGCCGCTGTCCGCGCCGCCCCGCGGGCCCTGGCCTACTGGTCGAAGCGCTCCAGATCCCGCAGCCAGGCCCGTGCCGAACCGTCGCTCGGCGCCCGCCAGTCGCCGCGCGGCGAGAGCGAACCGCCCGCCGAGACCTTCGGCCCGTTCGGCATCGCCGAGCGCTTGAACTGCGCGAAGGCGAAGAACCGCCGGCAGAACACCTCCAGCCAGCGCCGGATCTCCGGCAGCTCGTAGGCGACGCGCTCGGCCTCCGGGAAGTTCGGCGGCCAGGCGCCGTCCTTCGCGTCGTGCCAGGCGTGCCAGGCCAGGAAGGCGATCTTCGACGGCCGGAAGCCGTAGCGCAGCACATGGAAGAGCGTGAAGTCGTGCAGCGCGTACGGCCCGATCTTGGACTCGGTGGACTGCATCTCCTCGCCGGGCACCAGCTCCGGGCTGATCTCGGTGTCGAGGATCGCGGCCAGCGTCCGGCCGGCCTCCTCGCCGAACTGGCCGGTACTGATGACCCATCGGATCAGATGCTGGATCAGCGTCTTCGGCACGCCCGAGTTGACGTTGTAGTGGCTCATCTGGTCGCCCACGCCGTACGTGGACCAGCCGAGCGCCAGCTCCGACAGGTCACCGGTGCCGAGCACGATGCCGCCGCGCTGGTTGGCCAGCCGGAACAGGTAGTCGGTGCGCAGCCCGGCCTGCACGTTCTCGAAGGTGACGTCGTACTGCGGCTCGCCGGAGGCGAAGGGGTGCCCCATCTCCTGGAGCATCAGCCGGGCGGTCGGCGTGATGTCCAGCTCGGCCGCGGTGACGCCGAGCGACTCCATCAGCCGGTGGGCGTTGCCCTTGGTGTGGTCGCTGGTGGCGAAGCCGGGCAGGGTGAAGGCCAGGATGTCGCTGCGCGGCCGGCCCGCCCGGTCCATCGCGCGGGCCGCGACGATCAGCGCGTGCGTGGAGTCCAGGCCGCCGGACACCCCGATGACCACCTTCGGGCCGCCGATCGCCGCCAGCCGCTGCTGGAGCCCCTCGACCTGGATGTTGTACGCCTCGTAGCAGTCCAGGGCGAGCCGGTCGGCATCGGCCGGCACGAACGGGAAGCGCTCCACCCGGCGGCGCAGCCCCAGGTCGGTGAACGGCGGGTCCAGCTCGAAGCCGACCGTCCGGAAGTGGCCGGTGCGCGCCTGGTGGGTGCGGCGGTTGTCGTCGAACGTGCCCATGCGCTGCCGCTCCTGCCGCAGCAGGTCCAGGTCGACGTCGGCGACGGCGTACTGGTCGGCGAGCGGGAACCGCTCGGACTCGGCGAGCAGCGCCCCGTTCTCGTAGATCATGGTCTGCCCGTCCCAGGACAGGTCGGTGGTCGACTCGCCGAGGCCGGCCGCCGCGTAGACGTACGCCGCGAGGCAGCGCGAGGACGCCGAACGGCACAGCAGCCTGCGGTCCTCGGCGCGCCCCACCGTGATCGGGCTGCCGGACAGGTTGACCAGCACGGTGGCCCCGGCGAGCGCGGCCTCCGCGCTCGGCGGCACCGGCACCCACATGTCCTCGCACACCTCGGCGTGCAGCACCAGCCCGGGCACGTCCGCCGCCTCGAAGAGGAGGTCCGTGCCGAAGGGCACGTCCCGGCCGCCGACCCGGACGGTGCCGCCGCGCTCGTCGTCGCCCCCGGCGATCTGCCGGCGTTCGTAGAACTCCCGGTAGTTCGGCGGGTACGACTTGGGCACGACACCGAGGACCCGTCCCCGGTGCACGACGACCGCGCAGTTGTAGACCCGGTTGCGGTGGCGCAGCGGAGCACCCACCACCAGCACCGGCAGCAGGTCGGCCGACCCGGCCACCACGCTCGCCAGGGCCGCCTCGACCTCGTCGAGGAGCGCGTCCTGGAGCAGCAGGTCCTCGATCGAGTAGCCGCACAGCACCATCTCGGGGAAGACGGCGACCGCGACCCCCTCCTCGGCGCACCGGCGCGCCTGCCGCAGGACCGCTTCGGCGTTGGCGGGCGGGTCGGCGATGACGGTGTGGCCCGTGCAGGCGGCGACGCGCGCGAAGCCGTGCTGATAGATCGACCAGAAGTTCAAGGGAGGCACCCGGCCAGTGTAATCGTCAGAGCGACGCGATGGGGTGGTGCGGGGGTGCGGAACACTCCCGCACGGCGAAGGGGCGCGGGGTGTGGGCCACCCCGCGCCCCCTGAGGTGCCGTCGCCGGCGGTCACTCAGCGGCGCCGGTACGACTCCACGTAGCCCCTGGCGGGCGAGCCCACCCCGGTCACGGCGTCGTAGCCCTTCACCGCGGACAGCGAGCTGTCCTTGCCGAGGCTGCGCACGGAGGTGACCAGGCCGTCGGCCGCGTCGAAGCCGTTGGCGTAGTCGACGCGGGCGACCGCCAGGCCGGAGCCGGTCGGGTCGTCCGTCACGTCGTGGTAGACGCGGGTGCCGGCCTTGGCGTAGATCGCCGGGTTGGCGAAGCCGATGGGCTTGCCGCCGCGGGCCTCGGTGGCCAGCGCCTGCACGGCCGCGATCACCGGCGCGGCGAGCGAGGTGCCGCCGATGCGGTACTCGCTGTAGCGCTGGGACCCGTCCGGGAAGGTCTGCGTCTGGCCCACCCGGAAGCCGGTGTTCGGGTCGGCGATGGCCGCGATGTCCGGCACGACCCGGTTGCCCGCGGCGTGGTGGGCGGTGGCCAGCGCCTGCGGGACGACGCCCTTCTGGTAGTACGGCTGCGGGACCGTCCGGCTGGTGCCGCCGCCCGCGCCCGAGGTGAACGCGCCGGGGAACGCCGTCCAGCTCGTGCCGTCGGCCGACAGGGTCGCCTTCTCGGTGCCCCAGCCGGTCTCCCACAGGTACCTGTCGTGCTTGCCGACCGCCAGTGAGGTGCCGCCGACCGCCGTCACCCACGCCGAGTTCGCCGGGGTGTCGACCTGCTTGGTGCCGGTGCTCGCGACCTCGTCGCCGTTGTCCCCGGAGGAGAAGTAGAAGCCGATGCCCTCCACCGCGCCGAACTGGAACACCTGGTCGTAGGCGGCCGCCAGGTCCGGCGTCTGGTTGGCCTCGATGTCGCCCCAGGAGTTGGAGACGACGTCGGCCAGGTGGTTGTCCACGATCTTGCTCAGCGAGTCGAGCAGATCGTCGTCGTAGCAGGACGCGGCCCCGACGTACACGACGTCCGCGGCCGGGGCGACGGCGTGCACGGCCTCCACGTCGAGGGTCTCCTCGCCGTACCAGCCGGCCGCCGAGCACTCCTCGGTCCTGGTGTACTCGCCGGGCAGCACCTGGGTGAGCTGTCCGGTGCGCCACCTGGCGTCGCCGTGCTTCCTCGCGTAGCTGCCCGCGTCGAAGGCGATCGTCGGGGAGGCGTAGGCGTCCGTGATGGCGACCCGCACCCCGCGCCCGGTGCGCCGGCCCGCGCCGTAGGCGGCGCGCAGCTGCCTGCCGGTGTAGCCCCGGACGGCGTAGGGGACCTTGGTGCCGTAGGCGTCGGGCAGGGTGGTCGCGGTCTTCGAGCCGTAGTACGAGGAGAACGGCCCGGCGTTGCGGAACACCTGGTCCGGCGGGGGCAGCTGGTCCTTGGCCCGGGCCCGGTGCGGGGCGTTGTCCAGGCCGGTGACGGTGAGCACGGCCCCGGCCAGGCCGGCGGGCACCGTCGCGGTCCGCTCGGGCGCGCGGTAGGTCCGCCCGTCCTTGCGGTACTCGTGCAGCTGGGTGCCGAACGCCCGCTCGGCGGCGGCGACATCACCGGTGACGGAGACGTAGTGCCGGCTGACGCCGGTGACCCGCAGGCCGGCCGAGGTCAGCCAGGACTTCACGGCCGCCACCTGGCCGTCGGTCGCGCCGAAGCGGTTCTGCGCCTGCGCCGCGCTCAGATACCTGCCGTACGACGGGGAGTGCGGGTCGGACACGGCCCGGGCGTAGGCGGCGAGGCCGGCGGCGTCCCGGCCGGCGAGGTAGACGCGGGCGGAGAACGCGGCGCCGTCGGCGGTGGCACCGCGGTCGGCGGCGGCCGTGGCCCACGCCGGCCGGGTCCCGGCGAGCGTCTGCCGGGCCGGGTGGTCCGCGGCGTGCGCCGCGGGTATGCCGAGCGCGAGCGCACCGGCGAGCATCGGCAGTGTCGCCGCCATGCTCACACCGGCGCGCAGCACGGCACGTTCGGATCTCATGGAGCCCCCTGGAAGTGGTCCGTCGCGAGCGGTCGACTCGCCCCGCCACTCTTTCGATGAACCGTTCATGCCAGGGGAATGCGAAGATCAAAGAGAGCCCAAGTAACCTAATGCCGGGGTCATTTGGCAAAAGCGAGCCCACGGCCCAGGTGCCGGGCGGGCGCTAAGGACGCGGCTTCGCCCCCCCGCTTCGCGAGCATGTCCGCCATGAGCCTGATCTCCGACCGCTGCGCGGCGACCATGCCCCGCGCCAGCCGCTTCTCCACGCCCACCTCGCACTTGGCGGCACAGCCCTCGGCCATGTGGACGCCGCCCTCGTGATGGTCCGTCATCAACTGCAGGAACAGGATCTCCGCCTGCCTGCCGTCGAGTTCGCCGAGCTTCGCCATCTCGGCGCCGGTGGCCATGCCCGGCATCAGCGCGCCGTCCTCGGCGGGCAGTTCGCGCATCCCCATCCACGCCATCGGCGCGGCCGGCGACGTCTTCGGCAGCTCCCACAGGTCGAGCCAGCCGAGCATCATGCCGCGCTGGTTGGCCTGGGTCTGCGCGATGTCGTAGGCCAGGCGCCGCACCTCGGGGTCGTCGGTGCGGTCGCGCACGATGTACGCCATCTCGACGGCCTGCTGGTGGTGGACCGCCATGTCCCGGGCGAACCCGGCGTCCGCCGAGTCGGCGGTCGGCACCGAGGCGGCCGGCCCGCCGTCCTCGGCGACCGCGTAGGTGATGGCGCCGGCCGCGACCAGGGCGGCTGCCGCGGCCCCCGCGATCCACGCGACGTGCTTCCTCACTTCATCGCCCCGCCCGTGCACGAGGCGCCCGGTTCGGGGGTCTGCGCACCCTGGACGTACTTCTGCAGGAACGCGTCGACGTGCGGATCGCCCGCACCGGTCACCGAGCGCTGCACCCCCCACGCCGTCAGCATGATCGGGTCCTTCTGCCGGTCGTCCGGGCTCATGAACGTGTACGGCGTCCTCTTCACCTTCGCCGCCAGCGCCGCCACGTCCGCCTCGGACGCCTCGGACGCCTCTTCGGTGTACGTCACCCACACCGCGCCGTGCTCCAGCGCGTGCACCGCGTTCTCGTTGCGCACGGGCTCGGTGTAGACCTGGGCGTCGCAGTTCAGCCAGACCGGGTGGTGGTCGCCGCCCACCGGGGGCTCGACCGGGTAGTCCACCGACCTCGTGACGTGGTTGCGGGACGGCTCGCCCTTCCAGGTGTGCACGCCGTCGGCGTCCGCGGGGAAGTCGCCCGAGCTCTTGGCGTCCGCCGTGTCCTTGGGCGTGTTCTTGGCCGTGTCCTCGGCCGTGTCCTTGACCGAGGCGCCGCCGCCGTCGTCGGACTGCGAGCGCACCAGGAAGACACCACCGGCGGCGAGTCCGGCGACCACCACCGCGCTCACCGCGACGGTCAGGATGCGGGTCCGCCGCGCGCGAGCCTGCTCGGCACGGCGCATCTCGGCTATGCGCGCCGTGCGCGCCGCGTTGCCGGTCTTGTCGGCGGGACCCATGGGCCAGTCCTTCTGGGGGTGGGGACGCTCGGGAAAGCGACGAGGCGGTGGGGGCCGGTCGGGGCGGTGGGGCGACCGGGATGTCGGGGAGGGTGGGACAGCCGGGGACAGCGGGGGACAGCGGGGGAACGGCGGGGACTGCGGGGACTGCGGGGACGTTCGAGTCCGCTGATCCTAAGGGGAAGCGCTCTCCGCCGTGGCGGCCCGTGGGTGAAACGATTTTTTGAACCGGGGATGCGCATTATCTACGCTGCTTCCCATGCGGCTGTTGCGCTCCACCGACCTGGCCCTGCGGATCCTCATGCGGCTCGCCGTCGAGGCCGCGGCCACCCCTGCCACCCGCGAGGTCGCCGCCGACATGGGCGTTCCCTACACCCACGCCGCCAAGGTCGTCGCCGAGCTGCGGCACATGGGACTGGTCGACGCCCGCCGGGGCCGCGGCGGCGGGCTCGCCATCAGCGCGGCCGGCCGCACCGTCTCGGTGGGGGCCGTGGTGCGCGCCTTCGAGGGCGACACCGAGGTCGTCGAGTGCGAGGGCGACACCCCCTGCCCGCTCAACGCAGACTGCCGGCTGCGCGGGGCACTGCGACGGGCCCAGGAGGCGTTCTACGCCTCGCTGGACCCGTTGACGATCACCGACGTCACCGCCGGCTCCACCGGCCCGCTGCTGCTGCGGATCGGCCGGCGGCCGGACTGAGCCTCAGCCCTCCTGGCCCAGCCACAGGTCCGGCCCGAACACCTCGTAGTGGATGTCCGCCGGGGCCACTCCCTTGGCGATCAGCTGGGAGCGCACCATCCGCATGAAGGGCAGCGGTCCGCACAGGTACGCGCGCGTGCCGGGCGCGACCGGGACGTCGGCCAGGTCGACCAGACCGGAACCGTTGTCGAGGGGCGCGTCCTCCTCGTACCAGAGGTGGACGTCCGCCTCCGGGAGCTTCGCCGCGTACGCCAGGTGCTCGGCGCGCAGCGCGTGGGCGGCGGGGGAGCGGTCGCCGTGCACCACGGTGACCGGGGCGCGGTGGCCGCGGTCGGCGAGCTGGGCCAGCATCGCCACCATGGGCGTCACGCCGATGCCCGCCGAGGCCAGCAGCAGCGGCGTGTCCTCGGTGCCGTCGAGCACCAGGTCGCCGTACGGGTCCGAGAGCTGCACCACGTCGCCCACCTGGATGCGCGCGTGCAGGTGGTTGGAGACCTCGCCCTCCGGCGTCGTCCCGCCCGCGACCCGCTTGACGCTGATCTGCCGCACGGACGAGCCGGGCGCGCCGCTCAGGGTGTACTGGCGGATCTGCCGGGCACCGTCCGGCAGCCGGACGCCCACCGAGACGTACTGGCCGGCGCGGAAGTCGCGCACCGGGCCGCCGTCCACCGGGCGCATTCGGAAGGTGGCCACGTCGTCGGTCTCGGCGACCCGCTCCACTACCTCCCACTCGCGCCACTCGAAGCCGCCGTTCTCCTCGTACAGCCGCTTCTCCAGCGCGATCAGCGCGTTCGCCATCAGCCAGTAGACCTCGTCCCAGGCTGCGGCGACCTCCGGGGTGACCGCCTCGCCGAGGACCTCGACGATGGCGGCGAAGAGGTGCTCGTGGACGATCGGGTACTGCTCGGCGGTGACGCCCAGTGAGGCGTGCTTGTGCGCGATGCGGCCGAGCATCGCGTCCGGGCGCTCGTCCGGGTGGTCCACCAGGTACGTGGCGAAGGCGGCGATGGAGCCCGCGAGGGCCTGCTTCTGGGTGCCGGCGGCCTGGTTGCCCCGGTTGAACAGGTCCCGGAGCAGCTCGGGGTGGGCGGCGAACATGCGCGGGTAGAAGCGCTCGGTGATCTCGCCTATGGCCGCGCCGACGACGGGGAGGGTGGCACGCACGGTGGCAGCGGACTGCTCGGACAGCATCAGGGCTCCTTGGGAATCGACCGTCTGTCGGCATCCATTAAAACTTGCATTCGGGATGCCAATTAACCTTGGGCGGTTTTGGGGCCGGTCGGCCGCGGTCCTGGGGCCGAACGGACCAGTGGCCGGGACCGGACGGACCCGGGCGGCGCCCCGGCGGACCGGGGCCGGGGTGCGAACGAGCGGGGCCGGGCATTACGGATGTCGGTCCGAGCAGGCAAGATGGGCGGCAGAGCGGTACACCTGCCGGCCGCGGGCGTTCATCCCGGGGCCGGCCGGCCGATCAAGGTCGGCAACGCGGACGAAACGCTGTTGTGGTGGGATGCTCAGGTGCCCGACCGCCTCTCGACCGGCACCGGAGACAGGCGGCCTGACCAGCAAGGATGGGGAAGCGGAAGATGGACAAGCAGCAGGAGTTCGTGCTCCGGACGTTGGAGGAGCGCGACATCCGGTTCGTACGCCTGTGGTTCACGGACGTGCTGGGCTTCCTCAAGTCCGTCGCCGTGGCCCCGGCCGAGCTGGAGCAGGCCTTCGACGAGGGCATCGGATTCGACGGCTCCGCGATCGAGGGCTTCGCCCGGGTCTACGAGTCCGACATGATCGCCAAGCCGGACCCGTCCACCTTCCAGATCCTGCCCTGGCGCGCCGAGGCCCCCGGCACCGCCCGCATGTTCTGCGACATCCTCATGCCGGACGGCTCCCCGTCCTTCGCCGACCCGCGCTACGTCCTCAAGCGCGCCCTGGCCCGCACCTCCGACCTCGGCTTCACCTTCTACACCCACCCCGAGATCGAGTTCTTCCTGCTGAAGGACCGCCCGCTGGACGGCTCGCGCCCCACCCCGGCCGACAACTCCGGCTACTTCGACCACACCCCGCAGAACATCGGCATGGACTTCCGCCGCCAGGCGATCACCATGCTGGAGTCGATGGGCATCTCGGTCGAGTTCTCCCACCACGAGGGCGCCCCCGGCCAGCAGGAGATCGACCTGCGCTACGCCGACGCCCTCTCCACGGCCGACAACGTCATGACGTTCCGCCTGGTCATGAAGCAGGTGGCGCTGGAGCAGGGCGTCCAGGCGACCTTCATGCCGAAGCCGTTCTCCGAGCACCCCGGCAGCGGCATGCACACCCACCTGTCCCTCTTCGAGGGCGACCGCAACGCGTTCTACGAGTCCGGCGCCGAGTACCAGCTCTCCAAGGTCGGCCGCTCCTTCATCGCGGGCCTGCTCAAGCACGCCGCGGAGATCTCGGCGGTCACCAACCAGTGGGTGAACAGCTACAAGCGCATCTGGGGCGGCACCGAGCGCACCGCCGGCGCCGGCGGTGAGGCCCCCTCGTACATCTGCTGGGGCCACAACAACCGCTCCGCGCTGGTCCGCGTCCCGATGTACAAGCCCGGCAAGACCGGCTCGGCCCGTGTCGAGGTCCGCTCCATCGACTCCGGCGCCAACCCCTACCTCACCTACGCCGTCCTCCTGGCCGCCGGCCTCAAGGGCATCGAGGAGGGCTACGAGCTTCCCCCGGGCGCCGAGGACGACGTCTGGGCCCTCTCCGACGCCGAACGCCGCGCGTTGGGCATCGAGCCGCTGCCCCAGAACCTCGGCGAGGCCCTGACCCTCATGGAACGCAGCGACCTCGTCGCCGAGACCCTCGGCGAGCACGTCTTCGACTTCTTCCTGCGCAACAAGCGCCAGGAGTGGGAGGAGTACCGCAGCGAGGTCACCGCGTTCGAGCTGCGGAAGAGCCTGCCGGTTCTCTAGGAGCGCCGCCGGTGAAGGCGCCCGTGTCCGAGGCGCCTTCATACGCACACTATTTCGTAATAACTGCCCGATTCGTCTTGACGTTCCTCCACACCATGACAAGCGTGGCCAGGAGACGCGACAGTCCGGCGAGACGTTCTGCCGCACAGCCGAGAGCGGAATCGGAGGCTGAGCGCATGACCAGCAGACTGAGGGCGAAGCGGATCGGGGCGGCCGTCGGCGCCGCTGCCGCCGTGTGCGCACTGAGCCTGGGCGGCGCGAGCGTCGCGGACGCGAAGATCCAGCCGGTGGACACCTCGTGCACCAACGGAGGCGGCCACGAGCCGGGCGGTCAGCAGCCGACCTGCACGGGCAACGGGCTCACCCAGAACAGCGAGAACCAGAACCCCGCGGGCCACGCCCCGCCAGGACAGAACCGCTGACCCACTCCACCACGCAACACCTACCGGGCGGCCCGAGCGGGCCGCCCCTCCTCGTCCGCGGGCCCCCTCGGCGCCACCGAGAACTCCCCGGAGCCTCCCGCGGACTCTGCGGCTAGGCTCGACTCCGTACGACCTTGATCCGAGGGGAGCCCGCAGATGACGGTGCCGGGGCGCAGGAGCAGTACCTTCACACGGCTGCTGCGGCACGGCTTCACCGACCCCTCCGCCGCGGAGCGTCTCCTCGACAGCGTCGAGCTGGCCCCGGTGCGCGACGACCCGGTCCTGCTCGACGCGCTCGGCGCGACCGCCGACCCGGACCTCGCCCTGCACGGCCTGGTACGGCTGCTGGAGGCGCAGCCCGGACCCACCGCCCGCCGTGAGCTGCTGGACACCCTGACGTCGGCCAAGCCGCTGCGCGACCGGCTGCTCGGCGTGCTCGGCGCCTCCGCCGCCCTCGCCGACCACCTCGCCCGGCACCCCCGCGACTGGCACGCCCTCGTCCAGTACGAGCCGAGCGACCTGCACCCCGGCGTGGAAGAGTTCGAGGCCGGTCTCGCCGAGGCCGGCGATCCGGTCGGCCTGCGCGTCGCCTACCGGCGCTGCCTGCTGGCCATCGCCGCCCGGGACGTGTGCGGCACCACGGACGTCGCCCAGTGCGCGGCCGAGCTGGCCGACCTCGCCACGGCCACCCTGCGCGCCGCCCTGGCCCTCGCCCGGGCCGCCGCACCCGACGACGCCGCGCTGTGCCGGCTCTCGGTGATCGCGATGGGCAAGTGCGGCGGCCATGAGCTGAACTACGTCTCGGACGTCGACGTCATCTTCGTCGGCGAGCCGGCCGAGGGCGCCGACGAGGGCAAGGCGCTGCGCGCCGCGACCAAGCTCGCCTCCCACATGATGCGGATCTGCTCCGAGACGACCGTGGAGGGCTCCATCTGGCCGGTGGACGCCAACCTGCGGCCCGAGGGCCGGAACGGCCCGCTGGTGCGCACCCTCAGCAGCCACCTCGCCTACTACCAGCGCTGGGCCAAGACCTGGGAGTTCCAGGCGCTGCTGAAGGCCCGCCCGGTGGCCGGCGACCCGGCGCTCGGCGAGGAGTACATCGCCGCCCTGGAACCCCTGGTGTGGCAGGCGGCCGAGCGCGAGAACTTCGTCACCGACGTGCAGAAGATGCGCCGCCGGGTCGTCGAGAACATCCCCGTCGCCGAGGTCGACCGCGAGCTGAAGCTCGGCCCCGGCGGACTGCGCGACGTCGAGTTCGCCGTCCAGCTGCTGCAGCTGGTGCACGGCCGCACCGACCCCTCGCTGCGCAGCGGCACCACCCTGAACGCGCTGAAGGCCCTCGCCGCCGGCGGCTACGTCGGCCGCGACGACGCCGCCCGGCTCGACGAGGCGTACCGCTTCCTGCGCTCCATGGAGCACCGCATCCAGCTCTACCGGCTGCGCCGCACCCACCTCGTCCCCGAGGACGAGACCGACCAGCGGCGTCTCGGCCGCTCCCTCGGCCTGCGCGCCGACCCGGTCGCGGACCTCAACCGCGAGTGGAAGCGGCACGCCGCCGTCGTACGCCGGCTGCACGAGAAGCTGTTCTACCGGCCGCTGCTCGACGCCGTCGCCCAGCTCGCCCCCGGCGAGGCCCGGCTGCGGCCCGAGGCGGCCCGCGAACGACTCGTCGCCCTCGGCTACGCCGACCCCGCCGCCGCCCTGCGCCACCTGGAGGCGCTCGCCTCCGGAGTCACCCGCAAGGCCGCCATCCAGCGCACGCTCCTGCCCGTCCTGCTGGGCTGGTTCGCCGACTCCGCGGACCCCGACGCCGGGCTGCTCAACTTCCGCAAGGTGTCGGACGCGCTGGGCAAGACCCCGTGGTACCTGCGGCTGCTGCGGGACGAGGGGGCCGCCGCCGAGAACCTGGCCCGGGTGCTGTCGGCCGGCCGCCTCGCCCCCGACCTGCTGATGCGCGCCCCGGAGGCGGTGGCCCTGCTCGGCGACGGCGACGGCGGAACCGAGGGCGGCGGCCTCCAGCCGCGCGGGCGCGCGCACCTGGAGCAGGAGATGCTCGCCGGCGTCGGCCGCGCCGGCACCGCCGAACAGGCCGTCACCGCGGTACGCGGGGTGCGCCGCCGGGAGCTGTTCCGCACGGCCGCCGGGGACATCGTCAGCTCCTACGGCACCGAGGCCCGCCCCGCCGAGCCCGACCAGGGAGCCCTGGTCGACCGGGTCGGCGCCGCCGTCTCCGACCTCACCGCGGCCACCTTGGCGGGCACCCTGCGGGCAGTGGTCAGGGACGGCTGGGGGGAGACCCTGCCCACCCGGTTCGCGGTCATCGGCATGGGACGCTTCGGCGGCCACGAACTGGGCTACGGCTCCGACGCCGACGTCCTGTTCGTCCACGAGCCGCGCGACGGCGTGGACGAGCGGGAGGCCGCCCAGGCCGCGAACCGGGTCGTCGCCGAGATGCGCCGGCTGCTGCAGATCCCCAGCGCCGACCCGCCCCTGCTGATCGACGCCGACCTGCGCCCCGAGGGCAAGTCGGGCCCGATGGTGCGGACCCTGAAGTCGTACGGGGCCTACTACCACCGCTGGTCGCTGGTCTGGGAGTCGCAGGCGCTGCTGCGGGCCGAACCGGTCGCCGGCGACGAGGAGCTGGGCCGCCGCTTCGTCGAGCTGATCGACCCGCTGCGCTACCCGGAGCGGGGGCTCGGCGACGAGGCCGTGCGCGAGATCCGGCGGCTCAAGGCCCGCATGGAGGCCGAGCGGATGCCGCGTGGCGCCGACCCCAAGCTGCACACCAAGCTGGGGCCGGGCGGGCTGTCCGACGTCGAGTGGACCGTGCAGTTGCTGCAGCTGCGGCACGGCTGGGCCGAGCCCGGGCTGCGCACCACCCGCACCCGGGACGCCCTCGCGGCGGCGCGAGCGGCCGGCCTCATCGACGCCGAGAGCGCGGAGATCCTCGACGAGGCGTGGGTGCTGGCGACACGGGTGCGCAACGCGGTGATGCTGGTGCGCGGGCGGGCCGGCGACACGTTCCCCTCCGAGAGCCGGGAGCTCGCCGCCGTGGGCCGGTACCTGGGCTACGGGCCCGGGCACGTGGGGGAGCTGCTCGACGCGTACCGCCGTACGGCGCGGCGGGCGCGGGGGGTCGTGGACGAACTGTTCTACGGCGCGTGACGGCTCTGCGCCCCGCGGCGGCCGGCGGTGCCGGTGGGGTCGGGGCCGAGGCGGGTGGCCGGCGGGCGGGAGTGCCGTAGGTGTGTCCAGGCACCGGGCAGAGAGGTCGCCGGTGTCCAGGCACCGGCCAGAGAGGTCGTCGGCGTCGCTGCCCGCCGGGACCGGACCGCGTGCCCGTGGCGTCTCCAGGGGCGCGGTCCGGAGGGACGGCCAGGCCACCGCCGTCGCCCACCCGCCCCGGCTATGCCTTGGTCGGCAGCAGCCGTCCCTCGGAGCCCCGGGGCGGTAGCACGCGCGGCAGGGCGTACGGCAGGGTGCCGTACCAGAGCCCGGCCACCAGGAAGCCGAAGGCGAGGCAGAGGACGCCGCCCACCGCGTCCAGCCAGAAGTGGTTGGCGGTGGCGACGATGACCACCAGGGTCAGGGCGGGGTAGAGCACGCCGAGCACCCGGACCCACGGCGCGCGGGCCAGCGCGAAGATAGTCAGCCCGCACCACAGCGCCCAGCCGATGTGCATGGACGGCATCGCCGCGTACTGGTTCGACATGTCCTTCAGGTCACCGGAGGCCAGCGAGCCCCAGGTCTGATGGGCCAGCACCGTGTCGACGAAGTGCCCGCCGGGCATCAACCGGGGCGGGGCGAGCGGATACACGTAGTAACCGACCAGGGCCGTGGCGGTGGTCACGAACAGCACCAGCCGGGTCGCCGCGTAGCGGCCGGGGTGACTGCGGAACAGCCACACCAGGACACCGAGCGTCACCACGAAATGCAGGGTCGCGTAGTAGTAGTTCATGACCACGATCAGCCAAGTCACCGAACCCACGGCGTGGTTGACCGACTGCTCGAAGGCCAGGCCGAGTTGGTGCTCCACCCGCCAGATCCAGTCCGCGTTGCGCAGCGCCTCGCCGCGCTGCTCCGGTACCGCGTTGCGCACCAGCGAGTACGTCCAGTAACTCACGGCGATCAGCAGGATCTCGAACCACAGCCGGGGCCGACGGGGGGCGCGAATCCGTCGTGACGGCGCATTCGTCGCTTCGGCCGTGACGCGGGGCGGAACGGCCTCTTCGCGGCCTTCCAGTGACGTCACCGGCAAATCACCCATGAATCCAGAGTCTGCCAGAAAAGCCCTTCTCCTCCGATCATCCTCCGGTCGGGTTGCGCGTGCACGTCCTACCGCGGTCGGATGTGACCGGATCCTCCGCGCGCACGGCGGGGAACCGGCCATCCCTCCGTCTCAGGGACGATGCCGGCCCCCGGGGGCCGACGCCGTCGAACCGCGCACCACCAGCTCCGGCATGAACACGAACTCGCTGTGCGGCGCGGGCGTCCCGCCGATCTCCTCGAGCAGCGTGCGCACCGCGGCCTGCCCCATCGCGGGCACCGGCTTGCGGACCGTGGTCAGCGGCGGGTCGGTGAACGCGATCAGCGGGGAGTCGTCGAAGCCGACCACCGAGACGTCCTGCGGCACCGCGAGCCCCCGCTGCCGGGCCGCTCGTATGGCGCCGAGGGCCATCATGTCGCTGGCGCACACCACGGCCGTGCAGTCGCGGTCGATCAGGGCGGTGGCCGCCGCCTGGCCGCCCTCCAGGGTGTACAGGGAGTGCTGGACCAGCTCCGTCTCGATCGTCTCGGGATCCAGTCCCACCTGGTCCTGCATCGCGCGGACGAACCCCTCGATCTTGCGCTGCACCGGCACGAACCGCTTCGGGCCGAGCGCCAGCCCGATCCGGATGTGGCCGAGCGACGCCAGGTGCGTGACCGCCAGTTGCATCGCCGCGCGGTCGTCGGGGGAGATGAACGGCGCCTGCACCTTGGGGGAGAAGCCGTCGACGAGGACGAACGGCACCCCCTGGCCGCGCAGCTGCTCGTAGCGCTGGGTGTCGGCGGTGGTGTCCGCGTGCAGGCCGGACACGTAGATGATCCCCGAGACGCCCCGGTCGACCAGCATCTCGGTGAGTTCGTCCTCGGTGGAGCCGCCCGGGGTCTGGGTGGCGAGGACGGGCGTGTAGCCCTGGCGGGTCAGCGCCTGGCCGATGACCTGGGCCAGGGCCGGGAATATCGGGTTCTCCAGTTCGGGGGTTATCAGCCCGACCAGACCCGCGCTGCGCTGTCTGAGCCGCACCGGACGCTCGTAGCCGAGCACGTCGAGTGCGGCGAGCACGGACTGGCGGGTGGTGGCGGCGACGCCCGGCTTCCCGTTGAGGACCCGGCTGACGGTCGCTTCGCTCACCCCCGCCTGCGCAGCGATATCGGCAAGCCGTGTGGTCACGGGGTTCGACTGTACCGGCCGGGTCTCGCCTTGCACACCGATCGGACGCCTGGTGCGAAGTGGGGGGCGGCCCGGTGCGGGCTGCTGCGTCATCGCGCTCCCTTGTGAGTGTTGTCGGCGTCTGGGCTCCTGCTCCTGCAAGGGACCTCTGCGGCGATGGTCCCCTCACTGCAAACAGATGGCAAGAGCTTTCAGAGTCTTGCACAACCCGTGCCCGGGGTGCCGCGCAGCGTGAAACCGGGGCGTAACCGGTCCTCATAAAGAGGCATGGCTCGATCTCGGATCGGTCTGGTCGAGGTCACGCCCGAATAACTTCAGAGATCTCTTGCACTTTTTTTCTGCAAGGTCTTTCGCAACGCTTACATCGCTGTTACGTTCACGTCGCCCGACGGCCTCCTCCACGTCCCATGACGCGGGGGCACCCCCAGCGGCGCAGTCGGCGAAGTCGGCAGGGACGGTGGACGACCGCTCCCTGCAGCCAGACGGGCTTTCACCCTCAAGGAGAACTCATGCGGCGTGGCATAGCGGCCACCGCGCTGGTGGCATCCCTCGCCCTCGCGGCGACGGCCTGCGGCGGCGGGGACGACAGCGGCAGCGACTCGAAGAGCGGGCCGGTCACCATCACCTGGTGGGACACCTCGAACGCCACGAACGAGGCGCCGACGTACCAGGCCCTGATCAAGGAATTCGAGGCGGCCAACAAGGACGTCAAGGTCAAGTACGTCAACGTGCCCTTCGACCAGGCGCAGAACAAGTTCGACACCGCCGCCGGCGCCTCCGGCGCCCCGGACGTGCTGCGCTCCGAGGTCGGCTGGACCCCGGCGTTCGCGAAGAAGGGCTACTTCCTGCCGCTGGACGGCACCGAGGCCCTCGCCGAGCAGGACAAGTTCAAGTCCAACCTGCTGGAGCAGGCGAAGTACGAAGGCAAGACCTACGGCGTGCCGCTGGTCACCGACACGCTCGCCCTGGTCTACAACAAGGCCCTCTTCGCGAAGGCCGGCATCACCGAGGCCCCCAAGACGTGGGACGACCTGAAGAAGGCCGCCGCCACCATCAAGGACAAGACCGGCGTCGACGGCTACTGGGGCTCCGCCACCGCCGGCTACTACGCCCAGCCCTTCCTCTACGGCGAGGGCACCGACACGGTCGACGCCGACGCCAAGAAGATCACCGTGAACTCGCCGGCCGCGAAGAAGGCGTACGGCACCTGGCTGAGCCTGTTCGACGGCAAGGGCCTGCACAAGGCCGACACCACCGCCGACGCCTACGCCCACATCCAGGACGCGTTCGTCAACGGCAAGGTCGCCGCGATCATCCAGGGCCCCTGGGAGATCACCAACTTCTACAAGGGCTCGGCCTTCGCGGACAAGGCCAACCTCGGCATCGCCACCGTCCCGGCCGGCTCCACCGGCAAGGCGGGCGCCCCGACCGGCGGCCACAACCTCTCGGTCTACGCCGGCTCCGACAAGGCCCACCAGCAGGCCGCGCTGAAGTTCATCAAGTTCATGACCAGCGCGAAGTCCCAGTCGGCCATCGCGCTGAAGAACTCCACGCTGCCCACCCGTGACGACGCCTACACCGACGAGGTCAAGGCCGACCCGGGCATCGCCGGCTACGGCGCCGTCCTCGCCTCCGCCCAGCCGCGCCCCGCGCTGCCGGAGTACAGCTCCCTGTGGGGCCCGCTGGACACCGAGCTGCCCAAGATCGCCAGTGGCAAGGAGCCCCTGGACAAGGGCCTGAGCAACGCTGAACTCGCCATCACCAAGCTGGTGCCGGACTTCAGCAAGTGAGCCCGTGTGGCCGCCGGATCCCCGTGACCAGGGGGGGAGGGATCCGGCGGCCACCGGCCTGTGCGCCGTACCCACCGATCTTCCAGCAGGTCATCGCTCTTTTCAGAAGGTGTCGAACATGACAGTCGCCATCGACCGCGCCACGGGCAAGCGCCACGGTGATCGCGCACCCCGGCCCGGGCTGGGGCAGCGCCTGAAGCGCAGCTACCAGAAGAACTGGTACGCCTACGCGATGATCGCCCCGGTGGTGGTCGTCCTCGGCGTCCTCGTCATCTATCCCCTGGTGTACGGCTTCTACCTCACCCTGACCGACGCCACCAGCCTCAACACCGCGCGCACGATCGGCGCCAACCACATCGACGCCACCTACCAGTTCATCGGCCTCGACAACTACGCCGACATCCTGTGGGGCCCCACCGCCTACGACCGCTTCTGGTCGCACTTCATCTGGACGATCTTCTGGACGGCCGCCTGCGTCGCCCTGCACTACTCCATCGGCCTCGGCCTCGCGCTGCTGCTGAACCAGAAGCTGCGCGGCCGCACCTTCTACCGGCTGATCCTCATCCTGCCGTGGGCCGTCCCGACGTTCGTCACCGTCTTCGGCTGGCGCTTCATGCTCGCCGACGGCGGCATCATCAACATCGGTCTCGACGCGCTGCACCTGCCCACTCCGGCCTGGCTGGAGGACACCTTCTGGCAGCGGTTCTCCGCGATCATGGTCAACACCTGGTGCGGTGTGCCGTTCATGATGATCTCGCTGCTCGGCGGCCTTCAGTCCATCGACTCCTCGCTCTACGAGGCCGCCGAGATGGACGGCGCCACCGCCTGGCAGCGGTTCCGCTACGTCACCCTGCCGGGCCTGCGCTCGGTCAGCTCCACCGTCGTGCTGCTCGGCATCATCTGGACCTTCAACCAGTTCGCCGTGATCTTCCTGCTGTTCGGCACCACCGCCCCCGACGCGCAGATCCTCGTCACCTGGGCGTACTACCTCGGCTTCGGACAGCAGCCGCGTGCCTTCGCCGAGTCGGCCGCCTACGGCATGCTGCTGCTGGCCGTCCTCGTCGTGTTCACCTCGTTCTACCGCCGCTGGCTGAACCGCAACGAGCAGCAGCTCGCGATCTGAGGCAGGAGTCATCATGAGCACCACCACCGTCGAGAACTCCGCCCCGGCGACCGAGCGCCCCACCGCGTCGGCCCGGGCGGGCAAGGTCCGCGGCCGCGGCGAGCGCGGCCCGCTGGCCTCCCTCGCCTCCCACGGCATCCTCAGCGCCGCCGCCGTCATCGCGCTGTTCCCGGTCGCCTGGCTGGTCTTCCTCTCCCTCGGGCCGGACAAGGACGACTACCTGCACCCGGGCCGCATCTGGGACAAGATGACGTTCGACAACTACTCGTTCGTCCTGCAGCACACGAACTTCTTCGAGTGGATGAAGAGTTCGCTGATCGTCTCGCTCGGCACCACGGTCATCGGCGTCTTCGTCGCGGCCACCACCGGCTACGCCGTCTCCCGCATGCGCTTCCCCGGCTACCGGAAGCTGATGTGGGTGCTGCTGGTGACCCAGATGTTCCCGATCGCCGTGCTGATCGTGCCGATGTACCAGATCCTGTCCGACCTGCAGCTGATCAACAACTACCTCGGCCTGATCCTCGTCTACTGCTCGACGGCCGTGCCCTACAGCGCCTGGCTGCTCAAGGGGTACTTCGACACCATCCCCTTCGAGATCGACGAGGCCGGCCGGGTCGACGGACTCTCGCCGTTCGGGACGTTCATCCGGCTGATCCTGCCGCTCGCCCGGCCCGGCCTGGCGGTCGCCGCCTTCTACAACTTCATCACCGCCTTCGGCGAGGTCGCCTTCGCCTCGACGTTCATGCTCGACGACACCAAGTACACCTTCGCCGTCGGCCTGCAGAGCTTCGTCAGCGAACACGACGCCCAGCGCAACCTGATGGCCGCCACCGCGGTGCTGATCGCGATACCCGTCTCCGCGTTCTTCTACCTCGTGCAGAAGAACCTGGTGACGGGCCTCACCGCGGGCGGAACGAAGGGCTGACGCCCTTCGCCCGACCCCCGGGTGAGCAGGTTCCCGCGCAGTTCGCCGCGCGGGTGGCGGCCGCGGTGTCCATCCGACCCCGCTGACCCGCGGCCGCCTCGTCACCCGCCGCCGACCCGACCGAACCCATGACTCCGTTATTCATCAAGGACGCCAAGGACGCCATGAGCCAGCAGCAGACTGTCGCCACCGACGCCGTCACCGACCCGGCCCCCGGCACCGCCGTCACCAAGCGCCGCGACTGGTGGCGGGACGCGGTGATCTACCAGGTCTATCCGCGCAGCTTCGCCGACAGCAACGGCGACGGCATGGGCGACCTGGAAGGCGTGCGCTCCCGCCTGCCCTACCTGCGCGACCTCGGTGTGGACGCCGTGTGGCTCAGCCCCTTCTACGCCTCCCCGCAGGCCGACGCCGGCTACGACGTCGCCGACTACCGCGCCGTGGACCCGATGTTCGGCAACCTCCTCGATGCCGACGCCCTGATCCGCGACGCCCACGAGCTGAACCTGCGCGTCATCGTCGACCTGGTGCCCAACCACTCCTCCGACCAGCACGAGTGGTTCAAGCGCGCGGTGGCCGACGGCCCGGGCTCCCCGCTGCGGGACCGCTACCACTTCCGCCCCGGCAAGGGCGAGAACGGCGAACTCCCGCCGAACGACTGGGAGTCCATCTTCGGCGGCCCGGCCTGGACGCGGGTCCCCGACGGCGAGTGGTACCTCCACCTCTTCGCCCCCGAGCAGCCCGACTTCAACTGGGAGCACCCGGCGGTCGGCGACGAGTTCCGCTCCATCCTGCGCTTCTGGCTCGACATGGGCGTCGACGGCTTCCGCATCGACGTCGCCCACGGCCTGGTGAAGGCGGCCGGACTGCCCGACCTCGGCGCCCACGACCAGCTCAAGCTGCTGGGCAACGATGTCATGCCGTTCTTCGACCAGGACGGCGTGCACGACATCTACCGCGAGTGGCGGCTGGTCCTCGACGAGTACGCCGGCGAACGCATCTTCGTCGCCGAGGCCTGGACCCCGACCGTCGAGCGCACCGCCAACTACGTCCGCCCCGACGAACTCCACCAGGCGTTCAACTTCCAGTACCTGTCCACGGACTGGGACGCGGAGCAGCTGCGGACCGTCATCGACCGCACCCTGGAGGCGATGCGCCCGGTGGGCGCCCCCGCGACCTGGGTGCTGTCCAACCACGACGTCACCCGCCACGCCACCCGCTTCGCCAACCCGCCCGGCCTCGGCACCCAGATCCGCACCGCCGGCGACCGCGCACTCGGCCTGCGCCGCGCCCGGGCCGCCACCCTGCTGATGCTGGCTCTCCCCGGCTCCGCCTACGTCTACCAGGGCGAGGAGCTGGGCCTGCCCGACGTCGTCGACCTGCCCGACGAGGTCCGCCAGGACCCCGCGTACTTCCGCGGCGCCGGCCAGGACGGCTTCCGCGACGGCTGCCGGGTGCCGATCCCCTGGACCCGCGAGGGCTCCTCGTACGGCTTCGGCTCCGGCGGCAGCTGGCTGCCGCAGCCCGCCGAGTGGGCCGGCCTCAGCGTCGAGGCGCAGACCGGCGACCCCGACTCCACCCTGGAGCTCTACCGTTCGGCACTGGCCGTCCGCCGCGCCCAGGCCGACCTCGGCACCGGCGACCGCGTCGAGTGGCTCAAGGCCCCCGAGGGCGTCCTCGCCTTCCGCCGGGGCGAGTTCGTCTGCGTCACCAACACCACCGCCGAGTCCGTCAGCGTCCCCGTCCACGGCCGTCTCCTCCTCACCAGCGGCGAGGTGGCCGAGTCCGACGGCGAGGCGAAGATCCCGGCCGACACGACGGCCTGGTGGACCACCGCCTGACACTCCGCCCCTGACGATGCCCGCCCCTCCGTCACGGAGGGGCGGGCATCTGCCGTGTGCACCCCCGCACCCGGCGCACGGAACCCGCAGCCGGCCTCGGACGCCGGGGCGGACGGCCCCGCGTACCGCCGGGGCGGACGGTCACGACGGGGTGCTCCCGACGGGCGTCACGTCGCTCCACGCGCTGTCGGGAAGACCGCGCAGGCGACTCCCGAACCCGGCAAGCCCGAAGACCCCGGCCGGGTGGGGCCGGGGTCCTGGGCCGATCAGCGGTGGAGGACTCGACGGGGGCCTGGGCGGAGGGCTACTTCCAGGTGTCCGCGGCCGTGTAGCCGGTCGCCGTGCCCGTCGTGTACGAGCGGTTGGTGCCCGACTCCCACGTCACGTTCCCGGAGCTGTCCTTCTTGACGTACTTGTACTCGAAGGCCGTGCTCCCGGGGACGATCACCGCCTTGCTCCACGTCGGGTAGGACGCGGACGACAGCGGGATCGCGTTCGCCGGGTTCCAGGAACCCAGGGAGGGGAGGGAGCCGACGACGTAGACGCCGGTGCCCCAGGTGGTGGTGGCGTCGACGTTGAAGGTGAGGTCGGTCGCGTCGGTGTCCGCGAGGTTCCAGGAGTTGTTCAGGGTCAGGGCCGAGGTGCCGGCCGTCGCGGACCGGTTGGGGTCGGACTCCCAGGTCACGTTGCCCGCGCTGTCCTTCTTGACGTACTTGAAGCTGAAGGAGGTGCCCACCGGCACGTTCACCGCGCCCGACCAGACCGGGTAGCCGGCGGACGACAGCTTGACCGCCTTGGCGGGGTCCCAGCCGCCGAGGGCGGGCAGGGAGCCGACCACGTAGACGTCCTGGCCGGCGGAGGTCGGGGCGTACTCGTTGAAGGTGGCGGTCACCGTGGAGACGGGGTCGCCACCGCCCCCGCAGGTCGTGCAGGGGGTGAACTCGCCATCGTAGAAGGCGACCGCTCCCTTCGCGGGGATGGTCAGCGTCGCGTTGCCGCCCGTCACCGTCACCGTCGTCGCGCCGTTGTCGACGACGTTCGCGTACGTGCCGTCGGCCATGCCGGTCGCGAAGGTGTGGGTGGCCGCCGTCGAGCCGTTGTTGATGGCGATGTAGCCGGCCGTGCCGCGGCCGAAGCCGATGACGTCCGAGGACTTCGTCGACCAGTTGGCCACCGCCTCGGAGCCGACCGCGTTGTGCCACTTCACCATGCCGGTGATGGCCGGGTCGCGCTGCAGGCAGTACCAGCCGGACGAGCAGTTCGTGTCGCTGACGAAGCCGCCGGAGTTCGGCGGGGCCTGGTCCGAGGAGGAGAACTCGAAGCCGGAGTAGACCGTCGGCGTCGACCACTTGTAGGCGAGCTGGAAGACGTTGGCGAGCCGGTAGGTGTCGCCGTCCTTGTAGCTCAGGTGCATGCCGTTGCGCTCGGTGTCGTGGTTGGTCACGAAGGACACCGAGCCGGCCGGGTCGAGCACCCCGGACGAGGGCAGGGACTGCAGGTCGCCGATGTTGCCCTGGAAGGCCGACTTCAGCTTGCTCGCGTAGGTGAAGTCGAGGACGTCACCCGAGGCGTAGTAGTCCGAGGCGGCCGGGGTCGCGCCCGGGTAGACCTCCTGGAAGATGTACGGCTGCGCACCCGAGGTGGTGTCGTCCAGCTTGGCCCAGATCGCGTTGAGGTCGGCGACCGGCATGTGCTTGGCGGCGTCGATGCGGAACCCGTCAACGCCGAGGGCGATCTGCTGGTTGAGGTAGGCGGCGATGCCCGAGCGGACGTGGTCGCTCTCGGTCTTCAGGTCGGGCAGACCGAGGAGTTCGCAGTTCTGCACCTCGGAGAGGTTCGCCCAGTCGTCGATGATCAGGTCCGAGTCGTTGCACTCGGCGGAGGTGTGGTAGTCGCCGGGGTCCCAGTCCGGGGTGTCGTACTTGTTCCCGATCGTCGTGCCGGCATAGCCGGTGCCGGTCTGGGCCGCGGTGTGGTTGATCACCGCGTCCGTGTAGACCTTCACCCCTGCCGCATGGCAGGTGGACACCATGTCGGCGAACTGCGCCGCCGTCCCGAGGCGACCGCTGAGCTGGTAGGAGTACGGCTGGTAGAGGTCCCACCAGTAGTGGTTCGCCTGCTTGAGCGACTCGGAGGGCGGGGCGACCCACACCGCGCCGTAGCCGTTCGGGCCGAGCACGTCCGTGCACTCGGCGGCGACCGACGTCCAGTTGTAGGACCAGAGGTTGGCGATGACGTCGCCGGAGGCGGTGGGGTCCGCCTGGGCGGGCGTGGCGGGCAGGGCGAGGGCGCCGGCCAGCGCCAGCGCGCCGGCGGCGGCGGTGGTCGCGGCCCGGCGCAACAGGCCCGGCGGTCGGGGGGTGTTCTGCATGTGCGGCTCCGGATGTGGGGTGGGGAGGTAGCTGACGCATGGTGAGAGTGCGGTGGTTGATCAAGCAACGTCAAGACTCTTGTTGAAAGTTCTTGCTGTGTGTTTCAACAGTCTTGCTGTAAAGCTTTCGTTAGCGATACGGTCGCGCGGGGTCGGACCCGTGGGGCCCTCCGGGGCCCCGATCGAGCCGCAATCGCAAGGAGTTCACGCCTGTGACACCCAGATGGCCGGCGCCCCCGCGGCGCCGAATACGGCAGGTCGGACGAGTCGCGGCGGTCACCGCGGCCACCCTGGCGAGCGCCCTGGTGCAGCCACTGGCCGCACAGGCGCAGACACCGCCCCCGCCGCCCTCGGACGCGAGACTCGCCTCGGCGCCCGCCCGGCACGACGCCACCCGCGAGCAGTTCTACTTCGTCCTCCCGGACCGCTTCGCCAACGGCGACACCGCCAACGACAGGGGCGGACTCACCGGTTCACGGCTGACCACCGGATACGACCCCACCGACAAGGGCTTCTACCAGGGCGGCGACCTCAAGGGCCTGACCCAGCGGCTCGACTACATCAAGGGCCTGGGCACCACCGCCATCTGGATGGCCCCCATCTTCAAGAACCAGCCCGTCCAGGGCACCGGCAGCAACGCCTCCGCCGGTTACCACGGTTACTGGATCACCGACTTCACCCAGGTCGACCCGCACTTCGGCACCAACCGCGACCTCAAGAACCTCATCTCCAAGGCGCACGCCAAGGGCATGAAGGTCTACTTCGACGTCATCACCAACCACACCGCCGACGTCGTCGACTACGAGGAGAAGTCCTACGGCTACCTCGCCAAGGGCGCCTTCCCCTACCTGACCGAGGACGGACGGCCGTTCGACGACGCGGACTACGCCGACGGCACCCGCCGCTTCCCCGAGGTCGACGCCGGCTCCTTCCCCCGCACGCCGAAGGCCACCAGCCGCAGCAAGGTCCCGGCCTGGCTCAACGACCCGACGATGTACCACAACCGGGGCGACTCGACGTACGCCGGTGAGTCCACCACGTACGGCGACTTCTCCGGGCTCGACGACCTGTGGACCGAGCGTCCCGAGGTCGTCCACGGCATGGAGAAGATCTACGAGCGCTGGGTGCGCGACTTCGCCGTGGACGGTTTCCGCATCGACACGGTCAAGCACGTCAACATGGAGTTCTGGACCCAGTGGGCCACCGCCCTCGACGCCTACGCGGCGAAGCGGGGCCGGGACGACTTCTTCATGTTCGGCGAGGTCTACTCCGCCGACACCTCCGTCACCTCGCCGTACGTCACCCAGGGCCGCCTCGACGCCACCCTCGACTTCCCCTTCCAGGAAGCGGCCCGGCAGTACGCCTCCCAGGGCGGCAGCGCGAAGAAGCTGGCCGCCGTCTTCGGCGACGACTACAAGTACACGACCGACAAGGCCAACGCCTACGAGCAGGTCACCTTCCTCGGCAACCACGACATGGGCCGCTTCGGGACGTTCCTGAAGCAGGACAACCCGGACGCCACCGACGCCGAACTGCTCGCCAAGGACCGCTTCGCCAACGAGCTGATGTTCCTCAGTCGCGGCAACCCGGTCGTCTACTACGGCGACGAGCAGGGATTCACCGGCAACGGCGGTGACAAGGACGCCCGCCAGACCCTGTTCGCCTCCCGCACCGCCGACTACCTCGACGACGACCAGATCGGCACCGACCGCACCCACGCGAGCGACGCCTACGACACCACCGCCCCGCTGTACCGGCGGATCGCCGAACTCGCCGCGCTGCGCAAGGCCAACCCGGCGCTCACCGACGGCGTCCAGACCGAGCGCTACGCGGCCGACGGGCCCGGCGTCTACGCCTTCTCCCGCACCGGCACGGACACCACCGAGTACGTCGTCGCGTTCAACAACGCCGGCGAGGCGAGGACGGCGACCTTCGCGACCGGCTCGGCCGGCATGGCCTTCCAGGGCATCTACGGCACCACCGCGAAGGTCACCTCCGACGCCGACCGCAGGATCACGGTCACCGTCCCGGCGGGCTCCGCGATCGTCCTCAAGGCGGCCGGCCGGCTCGCCGCACCGGCCACCGCGCCCACGATCACCCTCCACGCGCCGGCCGCCGGCGCCACCGGCACCGTCGAGCTGAGCGCGGACGTCGACGGGGGGCAGCTCGACCGGGTCGTCTTCGCCGCCCAGACCGGCAACGGCCCGTGGCGCGTCCTCGGCTCCGCCGACCACGCCCCGTACAAGGTCACCCAGGTCATCGGCGAGGACGTGCCCGCCGGGACCGCCCTGCGCTACAAGGCCGTCGTCGTCGACTCCGCCCGCCACCGGGCGAGCGCCACCGCCGCCTCCACCACGGGCGCCCCGCCCGCCGAGGAGATCCCCACCGCCTCCTCCCGCGACCACGCGGTCGTCCACTACAAGCGCGCCGACGGCGACTACGCGAACTGGGGCCTGTACGCCTGGGGCGACCTCGCCGACGGCGAGGCCACCGACTGGCCGGACAGCCACCCCTTCGCCGGCCGGGACGCCTACGGCGCCTTCGCCTACGTCAAGCTGAAGCCGGGCGCGTCCAACGTCGGCTTCCTGGTCATCGACAAGGACGGCACGAAGGACGTCTCCGCCGACCGCGCCATCGACGTCACCCGGACGGGCGAGGTGTGGATCGAGCAGGGCAAGGCCGACGTCCTCACCGAGCGGCCCGACCACCCGGCCCAGGACACCACCAAGGCCGTCCTGCACTACCACCGCGCCGGCGGCGACTACGACGGCTGGGGCCTGCACACCTGGACCGGGGCCGCGCGGCCCACCGAGTGGTCGAACCCCCTCGAGCCGGTGAAGACTGATGCCTATGGCGCGGTCTTCGAGGTGCCGCTCACCGAGGGTGCCACCAGCCTCAGCTACATCATCCACAAGGGCGACGAGAAGGATCTCCCGGCCGACCAGTCACTGGACCTCACCGCCGACGGGCACGAGGTGTGGCTGTTGAGCGGCCAGGAGGAGTACCTGCTGCCGCAGCCCGCCGGCAGCGCGGCGGCGCTCGACCTGACCACCTCCAAGGCGGTGTGGATCGACCGGGACACCCTCGCCTGGAACGGCTCCGAGGCGGCCGCCTCCACCCAGCTGGTCTACTCCCGCACCGGCTCGATCACCGTGGAGAACGGCACCCTGACCGGCGCCGACCAGAAGTGGCTGCGCCTGACGCGCACCGCCCTCACCGACGCCCAGAAGGCGAGGTTCCCGCACCTGAAGGACTACACCGCCTGGTCGGTCGACCCGCGCGACCGCGACCGGGTCCGCGCGGCCCTGCGCGGCCAGGTCGTCGCCTCCCAGCGGGCCGTGAACGGGGCGGTGCTCAGCGCGACCGGCGTGCAGATCGCCGGCGTCCTCGACGACCTGTACGACGCCACGGCGGCCAGGCTCGGCCCCACGTTCGGCAAGGGCCGGCCCACCCTGGCCGTCTGGGCCCCCACCGCCCAGTCGGTCGCGCTCGACCTGGACGGCAGGACCGTCGCCATGAAGCGGAACGACACCACCGGCGTCTGGTCGGTCACCGGACACCGGTCCTGGAAGAACAAGCCCTACCGGTACGTCGTCAAGGTGTGGGCGCCCAGCGTCCGCAAGGTCGTCACCAACAAGGTCACCGACCCCTACTCCCTCGCCCTCACCGCCGACTCCGAGCGCAGCCTGATCGTCGACCTGCACGACCGGGCCCTCGCGCCCCGCGGCTGGTCGACGTACACCAAGCCGAAGGCGGTGCCGCTGAAGGACGCCCAGATCCAGGAGCTGCACATCCGCGACTTCTCCGTCGCCGACCCGACGGCGGCGCACCCCGGCACCTACCTGGCCTTCGCGGACAAGGACAGCGACGGCTCGAAGCACCTGCGCGAGCTGGCGCGGTCCGGCACCTCCTACGTGCACCTGCTGCCGGCGTTCGACATCGCCACCATCCCCGAGAGGAAGGCCGACCAGGCGACCCCCGACTGCGACCTGGCCGCCCTGCCGGCCGACTCCGCCGAGCAGCAGGAGTGCGTGGCGGCGATCGCCGCGAAGGACGCCTTCAACTGGGGCTACGACCCGTACCACTACACGGTCCCCGAGGGCTCCTACGCCACCGACCCGGACGGCACCGCCCGCAACGTCGAGTTCCGCAAGATGGTGCAGGCGCTCAACGAGGACGGCCTGCGCGTCGTGATGGACGTCGTCTACAACCACACGGCGGCCGCCGGGCAGGCCGGCACCAGCGTCCTCGACAAGGTCGTCCCCGGCTACTACCAGCGGCTCCTCGCCGACGGCTCGGTCGCGAACAGCACCTGCTGCGCCAACACCGCCACCGAGAACGCCATGATGGGCAAGCTGGTCGTCGACTCGGTCGTCACCTGGGCCAAGGAGTACAAGGTCGACGGCTTCCGCTTCGACCTCATGGGCCACCACCCGAAGGCCAACATCCTCGCCGTCCGCAAGGCCCTGGACGCGCTGACGGTCGCGAAGGACGGCGTCGACGGCAAGAAGATCATCCTGTACGGCGAGGGCTGGAACTTCGGCGAGGTCGCCGACGACGCGCGCTTCGTGCAGGCCACCCAGAAGAACATGGCCGGCACCGGCATCGCCACCTTCTCCGACCGGGCCCGCGACGCGGTGCGCGGCGGTGGCCCCTTCGACGAGGACCCCGGCGTCCAGGGCTTCGCCTCCGGGCTCTACACCGACCCCAACTCCTCCACCCACAACGGCACGCCCGCCGAGCAGAAGGCCCGCCTGCTGCACTACCAGGACCTGATCAAGGTCGGGCTGTCCGGCAACCTCGCCGGCTACCGCTTCACCGACACCAGCGGCAAGCAGGTCAGGGGCTCCGACGTCGACTACAACGGCGCGCCCGCCGGATACGCGGCGGCCCCCGGCGACGCCCTCGCCTACGCCGACGCACACGACAACGAGTCGCTGTTCGACGCGCTGACCTACAAGCTGCCCGCCACCACGAGCGCGGCCGACCGGGGCCGGATGCAGGTCCTCGCCATGGCGACGGCCACCCTCTCGCAGGGCCCGTCCCTGTCCCAGGCCGGCACCGACCTGCTGCGCTCCAAGTCCCTGGACCGCAACTCCTACGACAGCGGTGACTGGTTCAACGCCATCCACTGGAACTGCGCCGCCGGCAACGGCTTCGGCCGGGGCCTGCCGATGGCGGCCGACAACGAGTCCAAGTGGCCGTACGCCAAGCCGCTGCTGTCCACGGTCGGCGTCGGCTGCGCGCAGATCGACGGCGCCTCGGCGGCGTACCGGGACCTGCTGCGGATCCGTACGACGGAGAGGGCGTTCTCCCTCGGCACCGCCGAGCGGGTGCAGTCGCAGCTGTCCTTCCCGCTGTCCGGCCCGCAGGAGACGCCCGGCGTGATCACCATGCGCCTCGGTGATCTGGTCGTCGTGTTCAACGCGACGCCGGACGCCCAGCGGCAGACCGTCACCGCGCTCGCCGGCTCGGCCTACCGGCTGCACCCGGTGCAGGCTGCGGGCGCGGACGCCACCGTGAAGCGGGCGGCGTACGAGCGGACCACCGGCACCTTCACGGTTCCGGCCCGAACGGTGGCGGTGTTCCGGCAACTAGGGTGATCCCGTCGCCGTCAGCGCAGGAACAGGAGTTCTCATGCCGCAGATCACCATCGAACGGTCCGGGCGTCTCGACCACGTCGACTGGGAGCAGGTCGCGCTCGCGCTGCACCCGGTGGTCGTCGGGACGGCTGCCGCACGGATCGAGGCGTGCAAGACCCGGGTCCTGCGCACCGAGGACGAGGCCGTCGGGGAGGAAGCCGACGGGCACGCCATCGTGAACGTCACGCTCGCCCTGCTCGCCGGCCGGAGCGACGAGACCAAGGGCAGGCTCACGGAGGCCGTGCTGGAGGTGCTGCGCAAGCACCTCGAACCGGCGGACGGCGTGCGGCTCCACCTGTCGGCCGAGGTCCGCGACCTCGACCCCTCCTACCGGAAGGCGGAGATCTGAAGCCGTCCTAGGACGCCAGAGCGACGAGCCGGGTGACCAGGTCCCCGAAGGGACCGTCACCCGGCTCGTTCTTCAGGGCCGGGCGCAGCAGGTCGCGCGTCCGGTCGTCATAGGCCGCGCTCACCGCCGCGAGTGCGGCGAAGTCGTGCACCAGCTGCAGTTCCAGCTCCCCGCGCGGGATGCGACGCCCGTCCAGCCAGAGCAGCGCCGTGGACTCGGCGAGCGAGATCCAGGAACGCACCACCAGTTCCAGCCGGGCCGGCGGGTCGCCGATCCCCAGGTGCGCCAGGATCTGCTCGTAGGCCCGCTGCCGCACGGAGTCGATGAGCGCGTTGGTGGTGGAGACGTGCTCCCGGGTGCCGACGCCGTCGGCGGGCACCGCCGGGCCGCCGCGCATGAGGGCGGCGAAGCCGGGCCCGTGGTCGTCGACGAAGTCGAAGTAGCGCCGCACCACCCGCAGCAGCCGGGCGCCGAGCGGGCCCTCGTGCGGTTCGACGAACCGGCTCGCCAGGTCGTCCGCCGCGCGCTTCAGCGCGGCCTCGTACAGACTGAGTTTGCCGGGGAAGTAGTGGTAGACCAGCGGCCGCGAGATGCCCGCGGCCGTCGCTATCTCGTCGATGGAGACCTCGTCCGGGGAACGGCGGGCGAACAGTTCGAGCGCGACGCCGATCAACTGCTGCCGCCGCTCCTCGACGCCCATTCTGCGGCGAACCCCGGTACTCATGCGAACACCTTACCGATCGGATCAGGCCGCGCACCGGCCGGACCTCCCGGGGCTGTTCACAGGTCGAGGACGAGCCGTCCGCCGCGCGCCCGCGAGACGCAGATCAGCATCGAGTCGGCGCGTTCCCCGTCGGTGAGCAGCTCGTCGCGGTGGTCGACCTCGCCCTCCAGCACCCGTTGCTGACAGGTCCCGCAGAACCCCTGCTCGCAGGAGTAGAGGGTGTCGGGCAGCTCCGCCCGCACCACGGCCAGCACGCTCCGGTCCGCCGGCACGGTCAACACCCTTCGGCTGCGGCGCAGTTCGAGCTCGAAGCCGGTCTCGCCGCCGGCCGCCGGGCGGGGCGCGAACCGCTCCAGCCGCACCTCGGGCACCCGCTCGGCCACGGCCGCCATCAGCCCCTGAGGCCCGCAGCAGTAGACGGCCGTCCCCTCGGGCAGCCGCGCGAACAGCGCGTCGAGGTCGGGGAGCCCCACCTCGTCCTCGGCGACCAGCGTGAGCCGTTCGCCCGCCAGTTCCTCGACCTCCCCGAGGAACGGCATCGACGCGCGGCTGCGCCCGCAGTACAGCAGCCGCCACGCGGTGCCCTCCGGCAGGGCCCGCAGCATGGGCAGGACCGGGGTGATCCCGATGCCGCCCGCGACGAAGACGTAGGAGTCGGCGGCGGCCAGCGGGAAACGGTTGCGCGGCCCGCGCACCTCGATCTCCCCGCCCTCGCGCAGCTGTTCGTGCACCTCGCGGGAGCCGCCCCGCCCGTCCTCGACCAGCCGCGCGGCGACCGTGTACGACGAGGTGTCCGCCGGGTCCCCGCACAGCGAGTACTGGCGGACCCGTCCGGACGGCAGCACCAGGTCGAGGTGCGCCCCGGGTTCCCAGCGGGGCAGGTCGTGCCCTTCCAGGCGCAGCCGTACGACCCCGTCGGCGATCCTGTCGTGCGAGGCGATCCGCAGCCGCAGCGCCCGGGAGCGCGGCCGGCCGGAGACGGGCTCGGGCAGGGCGGGCATCGGCCACAGCGGCGAGTCCTCGATCCGGCGCCGCAGGGCGCGCCTGACCAGCGGTACGGTCCCCGCGGCGACGGCGAGTGCGAGCGGCTTGCGCATCACGCGGCCCTCTTCTGTGCGGCGAGCGCGGCGGGGGAGCTCGCGAGGTAGGCGACGGCCTGGGCGGTGGAGCCCTCCTGGGACGGGTGGTAGGTACGGCTCAGATAGCGGGGGACGGAGCGCAGGAGCGCGCCGGTCGAGGGCAGGGTGCCGCGTCGGCCCCGCAGGTAGAAGTCCTTGAAGCCGGCCCGGCCGTCGTCGAGCGTCGGGTCGTTCGCCATGAAGAACCGGACCCCGCGCTGCCACAGGAACACCAGCGTCGCGAACGCCAGCGCCCAGGTCCGCACCCGGCGCCGGTAGCCGCCGTCCACGTACTGGAAGAGGTCGAAGGCGACCGACCGGTGCTCGACCTCCTCCGCGCCGTGCCAGCGCAGCAGGTCCAGCATGGTGGGGTCGGCGCCGCGCCGGTCCAGTTCCGCGGCGTTGAGCACCCAGTCGCCGAGGAACGCGGTGTAGTGCTCGATGGCCGCGATCAGCGCCACCCGCTCCATCAGCCACCAGCGGCGCGCCCGGCCCGGTGGCAGGGTGCGGTCGCCGAGCAGCTTCTCGAACATCCAGTCCACCTGCGCGGTGTAGGGCGTCGGGTCCAGGCCCTGTTCGCGCAGGTGCGGCAGCACCTCGTCGTGGGCCTGGGAGTGCATCGCCTCCTGCCCGATGAACCCGATGACGTCCTCGCGCAGCCGGTCGTCGCGGATGTACGGCAGCACCTGCCGGTAGACGTGCACGAACCAGCGTTCGCCGGCCGGCAGCAGCAGGTGCAGGACGTTGATGGTGTGCGTGGTGAACGGGTCCCCGGGCACCCAGTGCAGCGGGGTGTCCTCCCAGGAGAAGGACACCTTCCGCGCCGTGAGCGGTATCCGCTCCGCCTTGTTAGACATGTTGTCAATGTACTGATGGGTAGACCCAGGGGGAATCCCCGTGCGGCGCCCATTTCACGGGCCGGGCCGCGCGGTTCACCTCAGCGCTGATCGTTCACTTCAGCGCGCTGATCGCCCCGCCGCCCTCCAGGGTGCCCGCCAGCCCGGCCTGCGCCCCCTGCTTCGCCGGCAGCGCCAGCAGATGACCGTCGCCGGACCCCTTCACCCCACCGGTCGCCCGGATCGACTCGGTGTCCTTGTCGCCCGCCGCGAGCAGGTACCAGGACCCGCCCTCCGACTTCCACAGCACCCCGGCCAGGACGTGCGGATCGCGCGGACCGCACGCCGGGACGTCCCCGGCCTGCGCGGCCACCGCACCGAACAGCCCGCCCGGCACCGCGAACTGCGCCTGCGCCCGGGTCCCGTCCCCGCGCCAGGTCTCCGCCCTGGTGCACACCCAGCTGCCGGTCCCGCTCCCGTCGGGCAGCGGCTGGCTCGCGTACCGCCAGGCGTTCACACTGCGCACCCCGAGCCCGCGGACCGTGCCCAGCGAGCAGGCGAACGGCGCCCACGTACGCAGCGCCTCCGCGCCCGTCACGTCCTTCGCCGCACCCGGCCGGCCGGTGGTCAGCCGCGCCGGTACCAGCTCGCCGAGGTCGCTGAGGAGGTGCGAGCCCCGCGCGTCGGTCACCCGCAGCACGTTCCACGTGGTGCACGCGCCGGAGCGGGTGGCGGGGCTGGACATCGGCGAGGTGACACCCTGGGCCAGGGTCAGGTCCATCTCCCCGGCGCCGGGCTTCGACAGGTCCCGCTCGGCCACCCCGGTCACCCAGGGGGCGGTGAGATAGCGGACGTTGCCGTCGGTCCGGGCCAGCACCATCGCGCTCGCCTCGGCGCCCGCCGCGCCGTCGACCCGCGCGAAGTCCAGCGCCGCCCCGGCGGTACCGTCCTTCGGCTCGGCGTAGCGGGCGATCCGCAGACCGTCGTAGAGGATCACCACGCGTGCCCGGTCGACGGCCCCCGCGTACAGCAGCTGGGGCGGTCCGGCCGGGCCGCCCGACGGGGTGCCGGTGGTCGCCGAGACGCGCACCCGCTCCCCGGGCCGCGCCCAGACGGCCAGGGCCCGCCGCAACAGGGCCGTGTCACCGGTGAGTTCGCCGCGCGCCGGCCAGACGGAGAAGTCGGTGCGCGAGGAGGTCTTCCAGGCGACGGGGGAGACCTTCACCAGCCGGCCCGGGTCGAGCGCCGCCTCGGCCGCCGGGTTGCGCGCGTACGACGGGGCGGCGGCGCCGTCGGCGCCCCAGCCGCCGCCGGGCAGCGCGATCAGCGCCCCGCACACCGCGAGGGCGGCCGCCGCGGCGAGGGCGGCCTTGGCGTGCCGTCGGCGGCGCATCAGGTCGGTGGGCCGCGCCTGCAGCGAACAGGGGTCGAACTCGGGAGACTCCAGCAGCGCGTGGTCCGCGCCGACGGCGTCCGCCTCGGCGAGCGCCGCGTCCGCGTCCTCGACACCGCACCCGGCGAGCACCTCGCGCACCGCACCGTCCGGCAGCCTCTCCAGACCCCGCAGGACGTACGCCGCCCGGCCCGGGCCGGACAGGGCGGCCAGCCGCTGGTCCAGCGCGAGTTCGTCGGCACCGCCGGAGCGCGGGAACAGCCGCAACCCCCACACCTGTGGCAGCAGCGGCGGCAGCTGCGCACGCTTGGGCCGGGCCACGCGCATCAGCGGCAGCCCCGCCTCCAGCGCCGAGCGCACCACCCGCCGGCGGACGAAGGCGTACCCGGGGTCGCCGTCCCGGTCGGCCGACTGGGACGGGATGACCGGCACCGCCGACCGGCCCCTGGGCAGCGCCCGCTGGGCCAGGGCGTGGGCGGTCAGCACCCGCCGGCCGCGGCCGAGGCCCGACGGCAGCACCAGGTAGGCGAGCCGGACGAGACGCGGATAGTGCTCGACGAGCGCGGCCTCGGCCTGCTCGACGTCGACGACCCGGTCCGCGCGGGGACCGGGTCCGGAACCGGAGGCGGGGCGCTGGGCGACATCCTGTGACTGCACGTCCCTCAGAACGAGCGCGGCGGGCGTTGGTCACCGGCACCCGGACGACTCAGTCCTCCGGGTGAACCAGCGCCCGCGCGTAGTGCGCCATCGACCGCTGGTAGCGCGGCAGATGGGGGGCCAGCGCGCCGAGCACCAGGGACAGCCCCTCGCGGTCGCGGCCCAGACTGGACAGGCACAGCGCGAGCACGGCTCGCACCGCGTCGTCCAACTCGTCCGAAGGGCCGTCCAGTTCGGGCGTCAGCAGTTCGACTCCCTCCTGCGCGCGGCCGAGGTTGCGCAGGGAGCTGGAGAGCTGGATCCTCGCCCGCCGGCCCCGGTAGCCGTCGAGCCCGAGGGCGAGCGCCTCCCGGTACAGCGGCACCGCCTTGTCCGAATGCCCGGTGGAGTCCCAGGCGCAGGCCCGTTCGAACGGGGCGAACGGATGCTCCCGCGGCAACTCGTCGGCGAGCGCACCGATCAGCGCCCGGAACTCGGGAGCGGTCTCTTCGGTGTAATCGTCGTACGTGGCCCAGGCGGCGGCCACACGGTCTTCCCAGTCCTGATTCACCGGGCCAGGGTCGCACGCCCGTGGAGGACGCGTCGGCCCGGGGACGCGTCGGAGAGGGGCGCGTCGGAGGGGGACGCGTCGGCGGAGGCGCGTTGAGCGGTCCGCGGGCGGCGGCCGTATCCAAGTCCAGGCCCCTGCAGGGAGGAAGACATGAAGGTGACCCGACCGATGCTCGCCGCGGCCGGTGCCGCGGCGGTGCTGGCACTGGCGGGATGCGCGTCCGGCACACCGGAGGCGGCCCCGGTGCCGCAGACCGCGACCGGCAGCCTGGAACGGCTGGCCGCGCAGGTGAAGTGCGCGCCGGACATGCAGACCGACGCCGACGAGATCCGCCAGGCCGTCTGCCAGAACGCCGACGGCAGGTTCGTACTGATCACCTTCGCCACCGACCGCGGGCTGCGCGAGTGGGTCAACACCGCCAAGGACTACGGCGGCCACTACCTCGTGGGCCGCAAGTGGGTCGCCGTGGGCGAGACCGGCACGGTGAACGTGCTGCGCGCGACCCTCGGCGGGGACATAGAGGAGGGCACTGACCACTCGGCGCACGTCGGCTGACGCCGCGCACCACGCACCGCACGCGCCGAGCCGGGCACCCGCACGGACGAGAGCCGGCGGTGGGGGATCCCCACCGCCGGCTCTCGGTCCGTCAGGCCCGCGTCACGCGCAGCGCTGGCCGCGGTTGATGCAGTTGGCGATCTTGTTCGCCAGGTTGTTCTTGGTGATGCTGATGAAGTCGTCGTGGTCGGTGTGCGCCTTGTGCAGCTGCTCCGGGAAGCCGTCCACCGCGAAGGCGTTCTTCACCTGGCCGTTCTCGATGACCGGCCGCGGCACGTCGTAGACCAGGCGCATCGTCAGCTGCGGGATGGCCTTGAAGCCGTTCTTGCAGTTGCCGTTGGCGTCCGCGAAGTCCACGTGGGTGCGGTGGTTGGCGCTGTCGATGTTCTGGCCGTCCCAGCAGCTCTGGAACGCGAACGACCGGACCACGCTGCTGCCCTGCGGGCACAGCGGGTACTGCTCCGTCAGCTGGACCTTGTTCTCGAACCCGGTGCAGCTCCAGTGCGCGTTGGCGTTGGCGAAGCCGTTGGTGGTGGTCTTGGCGTCACCGGTGATGATGCGCAGGAACTGCGGCATCGGGACGACCTTGCTCTTCGGGCTGCCGACGTACTTGATCTGGACCGACTTGGCGGTCAGGATCCGGCCGACGTTGCCCTCCTTGCCGCCGCCGTCCTGGTTCTGGTCGAACTCCTGGGTGCCGTCCTGCAGACGCAGCACCGGCCAGTAGTACGACGACAGGTCGCTCTTGTTCCGGCAGCTGGTGCCGCCCTGGAGGAACGTGTCGTTGTTGGAGTTGGCGTTGATCTTCTGGTTGCCGATGTAGTCGTGCGTGTGGTGCGCGCCGTTGTTCACGCCGGGCGCCACGATGACGTTGTCGGTGTTGTAGTTCTTGTTGGCGTTCACACCGCAGCTGGTGCTGAAGCTGCCGGTGGAGGCGTTGCGGTTCTTGCGCGGCTTGGCCGGCACGTTCGGCTGGACCTTCGTGATGTCGACGAAGTCCGCGGCGACGGGGCCGTTGCCGGCCTGGCCGCCGATGCCGCCCTGCTGGCCGCCGTCGTTGTTCTGACCGCCGTTGTTCTGACCGCCGTTGTTGTCCCCGCCGCCGTTGTTCTGGCCGCCGTTCTGGCCCCCGTCGTTCCCGCCGGCGTTGGTCTCGGCGGTCTGGGTGGTGCAGCCGGCGAACTGCGTCATGTTGTCCGGGGCCCGGCCGCCGGACCGCTCGATGTTGATGCGGATCCGGTCGATCGTCGCGATGCGCTTGTCCCGGAGCGGGCCGACGATGGCGTTCTGCACGAAGTTCGCATCCCCGGCCTGCGCCCGGCGGGTGGACGAGAGCCGGGCGTACGCCTCGGTGATCTGCTTGTCGAGGTTCGCCAGCTCCCAGGCCACGCCGGAGCGGGCCCCCTGCGGCACATCGGTCAGCTGCTGACCCACATCCGGACAGGAGATCGTCGCCACCCGGGCGGCGGCGGCCTTCGTCTGGTTCTGCTTCCACCCGTTGTTCGACTCATGGGCGGAGGCGTAGAAGTTCGCCCAGATCAGCCCGCCCCCACCGAGCGCTAGGGCCGCCGACGCGGCTATGGCCTTGTTGGCCATCGACGAACGGCGTTTACGTGTGTTGCGTCCCATGGAACTCCTCTGACTTCCTTGCGGGGCAGCATCGAGGCGCCCGACAGGAGTGAAGCGGCGCCCTCCCATACGGACGCCGTCCCGGAGGTGTTCAGCCACCCCGGAAATTTCCTGCGGACCCGGTGCTCCCGCTGGGTCACAACTGCCTCACTGGCCAGGGGAATTGTGCAGGTCAGCGGTCGTCGTCCAGATGGGCGAGCACGGCCAGGACGCGTCGGTTGTCGTCGTCCGACACCTCCAGCCCGAGCTTGACGAAGATGTTCGCGGTGTGCTTGGCGATGGCCCGCTCGGTCACCACCAGCTTGCCGGCGATGGCCGCGTTCGAGCGGCCCTGCGCCATCAGCTCCAGCACCTCCCGCTCGCGCGGCGTCAGCCGGTCCAGCGGCCTGCCCTCGCCCCCGCCGCGCCGGGCCAGCAGCTGCTGGATCACCTGCGGGTCCATCGCCGTACCACCGGCCGCGACCCGCCGTACGGCGTCCACGAACTGCTCCGCGTCGAACACCCGGTCCTTGAGCAGATAGCCCACCCCGCCGGTGCCGTCGGCGAGCAGCTCGCGGGCGTACAACTGCTCCACGTGCTGGGAGAGGACCAGCACCGGCAGGCCGGGCCTGGCCCGGCGGGCCTTCAGGGCGCACTGCAGGCCCTCGTCCGTGTGCGTCGGCGGCAGCCGTACGTCCACCACCGCCACGTCCGGCGACAGCTCGGCCAGCGCCCGCTCCAGCTCCGGACCGGACTCGACGGCGGCGGCGATCTCGAAGTCGTAGGCCTCCAGCAGCCGCACCAGACCGTCCCGCAGCAGGAACAGGTCTTCGGCTAGGACAACGCGCACGGAATCTCCATGGTGACCATGGTGGGGCCGCCCGCGGGGCTGCTGACGGCCAGGACGCCGTCGAATGTACCCAGTCGCCGCTCGACCCCGGCCAGCCCCGAGCCCGCCCCGACCGCGGCACCGCCCCGGCCGTCGTCCGTGACCGTGATCCGCAGCAGGCCGTCGGCGTGGTGCAGGTCCACCCAGATCCGGTCGGCGCCGGAGTGCTTCACCGCGTTGGTCAGCACCTCGCTCGCCGCGAAGTACGCCGCCGACTCCACCGGCGCGTCCGCCCGCCCGGGCAGCTCCACCGCCACCTCCGTGGGCACCGGCAGCCTGAGCGCCAACGCCCTCACCGCGTCCCCGAGTCCGCGCTCGGCCAGGACCGGCGGGTGGATGCCGCGCACCAGGTCGCGCAGCTCGGCGAGAGCCTCCGCGGAGGACCGGCGGGCCTGCGCCAGCAACAGCTTGGCCTGCGCGGGGTCCTTCTCGACGAGTGCCTCCACCGTGCCGAGGTCCATGCCCATCGCGACCAGCCGGGCCTGGGCCCCGTCGTGCAGATCGCGCTCGATCCGGCGCAGCTCGGCGGCGGAGACGTCCACGGCGTCCCGCCGCGTCTCGGTCAGCACCCGCACCCGCTCGGTGAGTTCGGCCTGGCCGGAGCCGAGGACGGCGCGGGTGAGGCGGAAGTGGACGACCATCAGACGCGCCGCGTACCGGTAGGCCACCCAGAGCAGGACCGCGGCCAGCGCCGCGGCCGCGAACGCGGTCGCCTGGCCGCTCACCGGCACGAACCCGTACCAGTACGGCCCGTACTCGCCGTAGGCGCCGCCCGTCATGGCCCGCCACAGCCCGAACGGCAGCGCCAGCCCCTCCAGGGGGTACAGCACCAGCACCGCCGGAAGCAGCGCGGTGAAGAACCCGGCCGTCATGTCCACCGGCAGCCACAGCACGTCCCGCCGGACCTGCGGGTCGCGGAGCATCCCGAAGGTGCGCGTCCAGGGGTTGGCGCCCTCGGGCAGCGGCCGGTACGCCGCCCGGATCTCCACCCCGCACCACTCGGCGGCGAGCCGGCGCCGCACGTCGGCGAAGGCCCGCACCGCCGTCAGCACCGCCGGGGTGGTGACCAGCCCGATGCCGATCGGGATCAGCCCCACGGACAGGACGGTCAGGACGAAGCAGATGATGGCGATCGGCAGCATGGCCGTGGCCAGCGCGAGCCCCCGTGCGACGGTCAGCAGCATCTCCCGGGCACCCGCCCGGACCCCGCCGTCTCTCGTGTCGGTCTTCATGCCCTCAGTGTGCCGACCGCCCCGGCGCCGGTCACTGGCCCGATGCCCCCGGTCAGGGGTGGTGCCAGGTACACCCCGGGCCCGCGCGGCACGCCCCTGCGCCGGGCGGCCCCGGTGCCGTACGGGTCGTCAGCTTTCGTTCCCGGCAGTGCCGAGGGACGCGAGGACCTTCGCCTCCAGCTCCGGGTCCAGGCCCTTGGGGGAGCGGTCCGCGCGCATCGGCGCGGTGCCCCCGATCTCCCGCAGCCACCGCCAGGTGTCCGCGACGGTCTCCGCCACCGGCCGGCACGACAGCCCCGTCGCCAGCGCCCGCGAGACATCGGCCGAGTGCAGCGCGTCATGCAGGTCGCTGCCGGGCGGCACCCACACCGGCAGCTGGGTCCACGGCTCGATCCCGGCGTCGAGGATCACCCGGGGGTCGGCCCAGCGCAGGACGGCGCCGGAGCCGGTGACGGCTGCGCACGCGTCGAGCAGCTCCCCCATCGTGGCGTGCCCCTGCGCGCTCATCAGGTTGTACGGCCCGCTCAGCCCCTGTTCGACCGCCCCGAGCAGCCATGCCGCGAGGTCGCGGACATCGACGTACTGCAGGGGCAGCTCGCGCGGGCCGGGCGCCAGCACCGGCCCGCCGCGCGCCATCCGGGTCAGCCACCACGGCAGCCGCCCGACGTTCTCGTACGGGCCCAGCAGCAGCCCCGCGCGCACCAGCACCGAGTCGTCCGCGCCGAAGGCGTCGACGGCGGCCAGCTCGCCGCCGCGCTTGTCGTGGTAGTAGTCGGTTCCCTCGGCGTCCGGCTCGGCGCCCTCCACGACCGGCGCGCTCTCGTCGTACCCGGCGGGCGGTGCCCACGCGTACACCGAGCAGCTCGACACGTACACGTACCGCCCGGCGCGCCCGCGCAGCAGCCGCGCCGCCTCGTGCACCGCGCGGGGCGCCCCCGACCAGGTGTCGACCACCGCGTCCCAGGGCCCGTGCGCCGGACCGGCCGCCGCGGCCAGGCCACCGGGCGCCGTCCGGTCCCCGGTCAGCGTCCGCGCCCCCGCCGGGACCGGGGCCCGCCCCCGGCTGAACACGGTCACGTCCCAGCCCCGTGCGACGGCCACCTCGACCAGCGCCCGTCCCGCGAACCTCGTCCCGCCCAGCACCAGAAGTCTCATGCCCCGACTCTGCCGGGCCGGCCGTGCGGGTGGGAACAGGCTTCTGCCCTGGGCAGAGCACCGCCGGTGTGGCGGGACAGGCGTGAGGGGCGCCCGCCGGTGTGGCGGACGCCCCTCACTTCGGCCGTGGGCCGGATCAGACCTGGCCGGCCTTCTCCAGGGCCGAGCAGCAGGTGTCGACCAGGAGACGGGTCACGAGGTACGGGTCGACGTTGGCGTTCGGACGGCGGTCCTCGATGTAGCCCTTGCCGTCCTTCTCGACCTGCCACGGGATGCGCACCGAGGCGCCGCGGTCGGAGACCCCGTAGGAGTACTTGTCCCACGGGGCGGTCTCGTGCAGTCCGGTGAGGCGGTCGTCGATGCCGGCGCCGTAGTTCTTGACGTGGTCGAGCGGCTTGGAGCCCTCACCGAGCGACTCGCACGCGGTGATGATCGCGTCGTAGCCCTCGCGCATCGCCTTGGTGGAGAAGTTGGTGTGCGCGCCGGCGCCGTTCCAGTCGCCCTTGACCGGCTTGGGGTCCAGGGTCGCGGCGATGTCGAAGTCCTCGGCCGTGCGGTAGAGCAGCCAGCGGGCCACCCACAGCTGGTCGGAGACCTCCAGCGGCGCCAGCGGGCCGACCTGGAACTCCCACTGGCCGGGCATGACCTCGGCGTTGATGCCGGAGATGCCCAGGCCCGCCTTCAGGCAGTTGTCCAGGTGCGCCTCGACGACGTCGCGGCCGAAGATCTCGTCGGCGCCGACACCGCAGTAGTAGCCGCCCTGCGGGGCCGGGAAGCCGCCCTTGGGGAAGCCCAGGGGGTAGCCGTCCTTGAAGAAGGTGTACTCCTGCTCGATGCCGAAGATCGGCTCCTGTGCCGCGAACTTCTCGGCGACCTCGGCCAGCGCGGCACGGGTGTTGGACTCGTGCGGCGTCATGTCGATGTTCAGGACCTCGCACAGGACGAGGATGTCGTCGCCGCCGCGGATCGGGTCCGGGCAGGTGAAGACCGGCTTGAGGACACGGTCCGAGGCGTGGCCCTCGGCCTGGTTCGTGGAGGACCCGTCGAAGCCCCAGATCGGCAGCGCGTCCAGACCGGCGGGCTCGCCCGCCATGATCTTGGTCTTGGAGCGGAGCTTGGCGGTCGGCTGGGTGCCGTCGATCCAGATGTACTCAGCCTTGAAGGTCACGGGCCACTTCCTTCGGGGTGGGTCTGACGCACTTGCGGGTGCTGCGGCGCTGCGGCACTGGGGCGCCGCGCTTGATGCCCGCGAGCCTGTCAACAGGCGATTTCCCGGCCATTGCTCGTGTGTGAACCCCGTGTTACCTGGTGGTGCGGTGGCCCGGCTCACGCTGTGAGGGCACCGGCCCCGTCGTTGAGTCGGCAGGGCGGGTGCCCACGGACCCGCCCTGCTGTCCCGCCCCTGCGGCCGGGGGAGGCGGCTCGTATGCGATGGGATCGTGCGAGGCGGGCGAGTGCCGGAGGGGCCCGCGTCCGTCGGGGGACCGGTTCCTGCTCCTGCCCGGCCGTCCGCCTCCCGCACGCTCGCCACCGCGTCCGTCGGGGGACCACTCCGCGGCGTCCGCCACCGCGTCCGTCGGCCGGCCTGGTTCACTCCGCCCCGCCGGCCGCCTCCCGCATGCCCGCCAGGAACCCTCGGATCGCCGCCCGCTCCCGTTCGTCGTAGCCGCTGAGCAGCTCCACCGCCCGCTCGATCAGCGGCCCGAAACGGGCCCGGCCGAGCGCCACGGCCCGTTCCTCCAGCTCGACGACCACCTGCCGCCGGTCCCGCCGCCCCCGTACCCGCCGCACGTGCCCGGCCCGCTCCAGGCGGTCGATCAGCGCGGTCGTCCCCGCCGAGTTCAGCCCGAGCGCCGCGCCGAGCCGCCCGGCCGTGAGCTCCTCGTCCGCGCGCGCGGCGTCCATGAGGGCGATCAGGGCGCGCACGTCGGTGGGATGCATGCCGTTGTCCTGGGCGAACCGGGCGCTGTGCAGGCCGAGTTCGACGGTCACCGCGCGCAGCAGGTGAACGATCTCCATCGCCTCGGCCGACGGTTCGGCTGTCATGCCCGGCTCCCCTTTGTCTCGCTCAGCGAGTATCTTCGAAACGACTGTCTCGCTCAGCGAAATAATAGGGGGTACGGCGATGAGCGCCCACGACGGTGACGCCTTCCGGGCGGCGTACGACAAGGTGCTGGCGAAATGGCCCGCGGACCGGGAAGCGCTGGACGTGCCCACCCCGTACGGCACCACGCACGTCAACGTCTGCGGCCCGCGCGACGCGCCCGCGCTGGTGCTCCTGCCGGGCGGCGGGGGAGCGACCTCGGCGTCCTGGTACGCACAGGCCGGTGAACTGGCCCGGACACGGCGGGTGTACGCCGTCGACCTCGTCGGAGCGCCGGGGCTGAGCGCGAGGGGCGGCGACCGGCCGCTGCGCACGGCAGCCGACCTCTCGGCCTGGCTCGACGCCCTGTCCGACGGGCTGGGCGTGGCGCGGGCCGACCTCTGCGGGCACTCCTACGGCGCCTGGATCGCCCTGCAGCACACGCTGCACGCGCCCCGCCGGGTGCGCCGTCTGGTCCTCCTCGACCCGACCCAGTGCTTCGCCGGGTTCCGGGCCGCCTACCTGTTGCGTGCCCTGCCGATGCTGCTGCGGCCCACCCCGCGCCGGGTGCGGGCCTTCCTCACCTGGGAGACCGGGGGAGCGGCTGCCGGGGGAGCGGAGCTCGACCCCGACTGGCTGCGTCTGCAGGAGGCGGCGGCCGGCTTCCCGGCGGCCCGGCCGGTGACCGGACCGCGCCCGTCGGCGGACGCCCTGCGCGCGCTCGACCTGCCGGTCCTGCTGCTCGTGGCCGCGAACAGCAGGACGCACGACGCCTCGGCGGTGACGGCCCGGGCCGGGAAGGTGCTGCGCGATGCCGAGACGGAGATCCTGCCCGGCGTCTCGCACCACGCGCTGCCCCAAGGCGCCTCCCCGGCCCTGGGCCGCCGCCTGAGCGACTTTCTGAGCGACTGCGCTACATCGTCGTCCTGAGCATCACCCCACCTTCTCGATCAGCGCCCGGCGGATCAGGAACTTGCCCGGCTCGCGGACCTGCTCGAAGGCCGCGTTGTTCAGCAGCACACAGCTGCCGGAGACCGAGGTCACCTCGACGGTCGTGGACTTGTCGTTGTCGAGGTTGGTCACCTTCAGCCGGGTTCCGGCCGGGAACTGGTTGCTGGACGCCGCGGGCGCACCGCCCTCGCCGGAGAGGGTGACGGTGGATCCGTTGCACACCTGCTGTCCGGTGGCGGCACCGCCGGCGTTTCCCGCGTTCTGGGCGGGCTCGGACGGCGCGGCCTGCTGGCCGCCCTGCCCGGCCTGGTCGCCCTCGCCGCCCTGTCCGGCCTGACCGCCCTGCTCGGCCTGACCGCCGTTCTGCGCCGCCTGGGAGTCCTGAGCCGACTCCCCCACGACGCAGCCCGACGCCTTCTGCTGGACCTTGATCTGCTCGATGACCGCCTGCCGGTTGGCGATCCGAGCCTCCGACTGGGCGTCCGGGGCGGCCCGTTGTCCCTCGATGAACCGCTCGTTGTTGCCGAGCGCGGTGGCCAGGCCCTGGCAGACGGTGGACTCCGCCGCGGTCTGCGCCGGCGGGGCGGCGTTCGAGGTGCTCGCCAGGACGAAAGCGCCGCCTCCGGCCATCGTCGCCGCGGTCACCAGCAGCGCGAGCTTCTTCTTCTTGCTGAGCGTTCTCCTGCGCGACATGCGCGCCTCCTGAAGAGGTAGGGGAGCGTACGCCGCTATGTACGAGATACCGAACGGGATGACTCAGCCGGTGACAGGAGTCGGTGAAGTGACGTGAGTCACGCGGCAGTTGGGCCCCTGGCCGCCAGGATCGGACTCACTTCCGGGACAGCGCGTCGCGCACGGCGTCCTCGGAGCGGGCGACCACGGCCGAACCGTCGTCCGCCGTGATGATGGGCCGCTGGATCAGCCTGGGGTGCTCGGCCAGCGCTCCGATCCACCGCTCCCGGGACGCGTCGTCGCGCGGCCACTCCTTCAGCCCCAGCTCCTTCGCCGCGGGCTCCTGGGTGCGGGTGATGTCCCACGGTTCGAGCCCGAGCCGCGCGAGGACCTCCCGGATCTCCTCGGCACTCGGCACGTCCTCCAGATACCGGCGCACGGTGTAGTCGGCACCTTCGGCGTCCAGCAGGGTGAGCGCGCCCCGGCACTTGGAACAGGCGGGGTTGATCCAGATCTCCATGGGGGGCACGGTACCGGCGGCACGGCCAGACGGATCCTGTGGCCAGGGGCTTTGTGCCGGGCCGCCGACAGGGGCGCGGCAGAGCGCCGCACCCCCGTTCCCGCGGCGGGCCCGCACCGGAAAGGGAGCCGTACGCTCGCAAGGTGATTGAGACCATCGTGTTGGACATCGGCGAGACGATCACCCGAGACGACCGGTACTGGGCTTCCTGGGCAGACTGGCTGTCTGTCCCGCGCCACACGCTCTCCGCGCTCGTCGGCGCCGTCGTCGCCCGCGGCTTGGACAATGCCGAGGCTCTCCGCCTGATGCGGCCCGGGATCGACGTGGCCGCCGAGTACCGTGCGCGCGAGGCGGCCGGCCGTGGTGAGTACCTCGACGACAGCGACCTGCATGAAGACGTACGCCCCGCCCTGGCCGCCCTCCGGGCAGCTGGCGCGCGCGTCGTCATCGCGGGCAACCAGACGGTCCGGGCAGGTGAACTGCTGCGAGGTCTGGGCCTGCCCGCCGACCTTGTTGTCACGTCGGGGGAGTGGGGCGTGGCCAAGCCGCACCCCGAGTTCTTTCAGCGGGTGCTGGAGGTGGCGCAGGCTCCGGCCAGGGCCACGGTGTATGTGGGGGACCATCCGGCCAACGATGTCTTCCCCGCACGTGCGGCAGGACTGCGTGTGGCGCACCTGCGGCGCGGGCCGTGGGGGCATCTGTGGGCGGGTGACCCGGAGGTGGTGGCCGCAGCCGACTGGTGCATCGACAGCCTCATGGAGCTTCGAACCATCGTGGGGGGCTGATGAACAAGCCCCACCCGGACGGGGGTTGGTGAGGCCGTTCCTGTACGCGTGGCGCCCCCGTGCGAGTACGGTCCGAAGCGGGTGCGTCGAACGGAGATGTCATGGCCGCGAACACCGATGGCGGAGTGGGCCGAAGGATCGCCTATTATCGCAGCGTCAGGCGGCCGAAGCTGACGCAACAGCAGCTTGCCGATATGTCCTGTGTCGCACTCGGGACCATCCGGAAGATCGAGAGAGGCGAACGAGGCGTTACCGAGGCCACCCTCGAAGCCATCGCTGCCGCGCTCGGCGTCGACTCCAGCAGCCTGCGCACCGATCGCAGCCCGGCACACACCCGCGTACGCGACGCGCTTCCTGATTTGTCGGCTGCCATCGCCGCGTACGACCTTCCGGACGACGGCTTCGTCCGCCCTGTACAGGAGCTGCGGACGGCGGTCAGCCAGGCCGTGACCTGGAGGCTGGGCGCGCAATACTCCCGCATCGCCCGAGAGCTGCCCGACCTGCTGACCGAGCTTGCCCGCGCCTACCATGGTGCGGTCGCCAGTGAGCGCGCCGAGGCTGCCAGTCTGCTGGTCAGCGCCTGCCGGTCCGCCGACGCCGTCGCCTACAAGTTCGGCGCCCGGGATCTCTCCGCTCGTCTGATCGACCTCATGCGCTGGGCAGTGCCCGAGTCGGGTGATCCGCTCCTGACGGCATCCGTCGCGTACGTCCGGACAGAGACCTTCCTCGCAGCCCGCTTACATGCCGCTGGACTGCGTGCGTTGCAGCAGGCTGTGGATGCCGTTCCTGCCCCGTCCACGTCGGCCGAAGCCGCCGTGGCGGGCACTCTGCACATGAGGGCTGCCGTCGTCGCAGGCCGGGCGCGCGACGATGCGGCGGCTACCGACCACCTCAGCGAAGCCCGTGCTCTGGCGGACCGCGTCCGTGAGGACGTCTACTACGGCACCGCGTTCGGTCCGGATTCCGTGCGGATCCACGAGGTGTCCGTCGCTGTCAGCCTCGGAGACGACCATGTCGGCCGTGCCCTGGACGTGGCCAGGGAGTGGAAGCCGCCGAAGGACCTTCCGGCTGAGCGGCGCTCAGGCTTCTACATCGAGCTGGCGCGCGCCCAGCTGTGGGCAGGGCTGTCCGACGACGCCTTCGAATCTCTCAAAGTGGCCCGTCACATCGCTCCTCAGCACACCCGAGAACACCGCTGGGTCCGTGAGGACGCCGCCACCCTACGTCGACTGAAGCGAGCCGACTCCGAAAGCCTCACCAACTTCGCCGAGTGGTGCGCCGCTACGTAGCAGGCGTCCTCGGCTACCCCTGACAGGGGTACTTGTGGTCTTCTCCTGCCCCCACCATCTGTTGCACGCGCAGAACCCAGCGGATGGAGGCGGGCATGCCCGACGTGCTCCACATCGTGCCCACGGTCGTCAGTGGGGACGTGATCATCGCCCGCCTGCATGGCGAAGCCTGCTTTTACTGCGGGGCAGTGAACAAAGCGCTGCGCGAGGCAGGACACGTCGTGGTCCGTGGCAGCACCCGAGTGTGGCCGATCGTCACATGCGGATGTCGTACAGCGGTGCCGCCGTGTGACTGCCGCATGGAAGCCACAGACCCCCGCGACGGGCTAGGTCCGGGGGCGTGGTCAACGCTGACGAGGAGCGCCGACAGTGCCCACAAGTAGCACACCACGCGCCGCAATGGCAGAGCGCGATCAGGTACCTCACACCGGCCGGCAGCCTGGCGGCCTGACGATTCGCGTCTACACCGTGAACCGAGCGGGCACGATCACCGCCGACACCGGCCCGCGCCTCGTGCCGCCGGCGCCCGGCTCGCTCCCGGCCAGGCCGGGAACGTACTACCCGCCGTGCGCCTGCCCCCACCACCGAGCGGAGACGGCCCGGTGAACGGCACCCTGGAGATCACGTCCGAGGCGCTGGCCGCCCTGAAGCTGCCCGCCCAGCAGGAACTGGACGATGGCCAGCGGCGGGGCGCCACCTGCGTCTGGTGCGGGTACGCGCTGAACGCGGAGTCGGCCGTCGACCTCGGTGAGCGGGAACCACCCGAGCGCTGGTTCCCCCGCGCCTGCCGCCCCTGCACGGGCCGCCGCGCCCACTCGGGGTTCTTCGACCACGTCCAGAGCTGCGGGCACTGCGCTCACCGCCCCACACTGTGCGAGACCGGGCGGCTGCTGAACCGGCTGACGTTACGTCACTGGGTGAGCTGCGGGCGCTGCGGCGACCGCATCGAGCCGGGCCGCCCGTACGACGCGTTCGTGCCCGAGTCCGCCACCGGCTTCCCGCCCACGGTCTACACACACCGCGAACCGTGCAAGCCGGGGCCCGCCTCGGCCCTCCGGCCGTGACGGCGTTCGCCGCGCCCCCGCGGCCGTGACGGACTCCTTCCGGGCCCGCGCCACGGGCCCGGTCGACCCGGATCCCCATGAGGCCCGAGGTGCTCGCGTGACGGCCTCAAAGCCCCTGTGGCCAGGGGCTTTTGTCAGTGGTGACCGGTAGAATAGAAGCAGTGTTCGAGGGTCCCGCCGGGGTGTCCGGTGAGGGCCCTGACCGCGACAGGAGGATGCCCGTGCCCGCTGCCGCAACCAAGGTGAAGCCGCTGCCCACCCAGTCCACCGCCAAGCGACCCGTCCTGCTCGAACTGCCGTGCACGCCCGTGGTGAAGCAGCCGCTGCCGCCCGGGCGCCCCAGGGAGTGGTACATGACGCACAACCGCCGTCTCAAGGCGATGCGCCTCGCCATCGCCCTGCTCGACTCGGGCGTCTACATGCCCAACCAGGCCCGCAACGAGACGATCCGCAGCACGGCCGAGCAGATCGGCGTCCACCCGCCGTCCGACACCACCTGCCACATGGTGCGGGCGCTGATGCGCTACAGCCGGTGACGCCGGCGCCGGGTGCCGTGTCCGCGCGGCACCCGGTAGGCGGTTCGAGGCCGCCCTGCCGACGGATCGTCGAGGCCCCGGCCGCCCCCGGCGTCACTTGACGTATCCGCCGAGTTCCTTGTCGAGAGGCGCCGGAAAGCGCGGCCGCACCCGGGTGTCGCCCAGCCAGCTCCGCAACTGCCGTGCCGACCGCTCGATCGCCGCCTCCGCCTCCCGGCCCACACCGCCCTCCACCAGCACCCGCCACTCCATCTCCCCGTCCGCCCGCTGGGCCCAGCCCCCGACGATCCGGCCGTCCCACCACACCGTCGCCCCGATGTTCCCGGCCCGGTCGATCAGCGCGCCCCGCAGCTCCGGCGCCAGGTACCAGTCCCGCCGCAGCCACCCCATCGACGTCGGGTCCAGACCGGGCAGCAGCGCCGCCGACGGTTCCGCCGGGCCGGCCACCTCCTCCTCGTCACCGGCGGTCACGTACGCCGGGCCCCCGTCGACCGCGACCTCCCGCGCTCCGATCGCCCGCAGCGCGTGCCGCACGTCCGACACCCGCCACCCCGTCCACCACTTCAGGTCCTCCTCGGTCGCCGGACCGCACGCCGCCAGCCAGCGCCGCAGCAACTCGGCCCGCGCCTCGCCGCCGTCCAGCTCCGGGTGCTCCGGTGCCAGGGCCCACCGGAACTGGCTGGACGTCCACGAGCCCAGCGGACGGCCCCGCACCACCTTCCCCTCCGTGCCGAGCACCCGAAGCAGCCTCGACGACACCGAATGCATGGCCTCGTAGGGCTTCCCGACCGAGTGTGCGAACCGCTCCCGCAGCCGCGGCTCCTCCCGCGCCAGCTCCGCTGCCGTGGCCTCGCCCAGCCGGGCCAGCACCGCCAGCGTCGACTCCTCGACCTCTTTGAGCCACACCGCGTCCGGCGCACCCACCTTCGCCATGTTCTTCAGCAGCGACGCCCGCTCCCGCGCCGCCACCGTCAGGCTCGTCGAGGCGTGCGCCACCGCGGTCAGCGCGGTCGGGAAGACGAACACCGTGTGCCGCATGGCGTGCATCCGCACCAGGGACCGGTCCGCGTACAGCGCCCGCTCCGTCTGCGCCACCGTCGCCGCCGGCTCCGCCAGCCGCGCCCCTATGGCCAGGTACACCGTTGCCGGATCCGAGCCGTGCAGCGCCACCAGCGCGTCGGCGACCTCCTCCGGGCTCCCGGCCCGCGCCTCCGCCGCCAACCGGTGCCGGGCCACCAGCCGGGCACGTCGCTCCGCCACCCCGATGTGCCGCCGTGCCTGACTCATCCCGTCCGTCCTCCGTACCGTCCCGGACCCGTTGCACCGAGGCGCCGACCGCCGACCGCCGACCGCCGACCGCCGAACCGTGCCGAGCCCTGCCCGAGCCGTGCCGAGCGGCGCGCCGCCGCTCCCACCATCCTGCCCGCCGCCACTGACAACGCCCCGTCACCCGTCCGCCGTACTCCGCGTGCGCCCCGCCCGCGTCCGGCTTTCACTGCTGGCATCGGGGAATCGTGAGTGGTGAGCACGCGCGGACGGGAGGCCGGATGAAGCCACGGCAGCGCACACCGGTGCGCCCCGAGCCGGGGCGCGGCACATGACGACCCCGACCGACCGGGCCGACCTCGGCAGACGCGCCCGCAAACGGGTCCCCCGGTCCGGACACGCCGCATGGCTGCCGCCCGTCGACCGCCACGACCCGGTCGCCCTGCTGGAGCGGCAGGGCCAGGACCGGCTGCCGGAGCTGCTGCCGATCCGGTACGGCAGGATGAGCGCCTCACCGCTGTCCTTCCTGCGCGGTGCCGCCGCCGTCATGGCCGCCGACCTCGCCGCGCAGCCCCACACCGGACTCACCGTCCAGCTGTGCGGCGACGCCCACCTCCTCAACTTCGGCCTGTTCGCGTCCCCCGAGCGGACCCTCCTCTTCGACCTCAACAACTTCGACGAGACCTACACCGGCCCCTTCGAGTGGGACGTCAAACGGCTCGCCGCCTCCGTGGCCGTCGCCGGACGCGAGAACGGCCACAAGGAGCCCAAGGTCCGCCTCGCCGCGCGCGAGGCCGCGTCCGCGTACCGCACCACCATGCGGCGGCTGGCCCGGCAGGGAGAACTCGACGTCTGGTACGCCCGGATGGACGCCGACCAGCTCCTCGCCCTCGCCCGTTCCGCCGGCCCCCGACGCCGCGTCGAAGCCAGCCTCACCCGCGCCCGCCGCCGCACCCACCTGCAGGCCCTCGGCAAGCTCACCGAGGTCGTCGACGGACAGCGCCGCATCATCCACGACCCACCGCTGCTGGAGCCCGCGGGCGCCTCCGACACCGCCGCGCTGCGCAAGATCTTCAGCGACTACCGCTCCACCCTCGCCGAGGAGCGCCGCCTCCTCCTCGACCGCTACCGCTTCGTCGACGCCGCCCGCAAGGTGGTCGGTGTCGGCAGCGTCGGCACTCGCTGTTTCGTCGTCCTGCTCACCGGCCGCGACGCGGACGACCCGCTGTTCCTGCAGATCAAGGAGGCCCGGCCGGCCGTCCTGGAGGAGTACCTGCCGAGCGGGCCGTACGTCCATCCCGGCCACCGTGTCGTCGCCGGGCAGCGGCTGCTGCAGGCCGCCGGGGACATCTTCCTGGGCTGGATGACCGGGCCGCAGGGCCGCGCCTTCTACTGGCGTCAGCTGCGCGACATGAAGGGCTCGGCCGACGTCGCCGGCATGGGGCCGGCCGACCTGCTCGGCTACGCCCGCCTGTGCGGCACCGCCCTGGCCCGGGCCCATGCCCGCTCCGGCGACCGCATCGCCATCGGCGGCTACCTCGGCTCCGCCGACACCTTCGAACGGGCCGTCACCGAGTTCGCCCTCGCGTACGCCGACCAGACGGACGCCGACCACGCGGCGCTCGGCGCGGCCATCGCGGCGGGGGTCGTCGCGGCGGCGCCGGGGGTGTGAGCGTGTGCGGCGCGCGGCAGCCGCGGATCGCGCGCACCTGGCGGGAGGCGTGCCCCGACCGCCCCGCCCCGGCCGCCGCGACCTTCCCGACCACCGCTACCGGCAGGCCGGGCGGGAGCGTCGCCACCGGCGCGAGCGCGGGCTCAGGGGCCGACCGGCGGGCCGGGGGCAGGACCCCGGCCCCCGAGCCACCCCGCCCCCGAGCCGCGCGGGGTGTCACAGGCCGGGCGCGCCCCAGACCGGGAACCACCGGCCGAGGTCCCCCTCGATCCGCAGGTCGTTCGCGAGGGCCGCCTTCACCTGCAGCTCCAGTGCGTTGTCGCGCCGCTGTCCGCCGCCGGGCAGCGGCGCGAACGGGTAGAAGGAACCCCGCTTGTACAGGTACACCAGGGCCAGCCGCCGGCCGTCGTCGGCGCTGCGGAAGCCCGCCAGCGAGCACAGCAGCTGGGGGCCGAAGCCGTCGGCCTCCAGGGCGCTGTTCACCGCGTGCAGGTCGTTGACCAGCTCCACGAGCTGGTCGGGGGAGCGGTGGGAGACCAGCCACGAGTAGCCGTAGTCGTCCCGGGTCAGCTCCACCGGTGGGCCTGTGCGGCCGGTGTCCGCGTCCAGCAGTGCCCGCACCTCCCGGTGCGTCTGCTCGAAGGCCCCGCCCTCCACCGTGGCGAAGCACACCGCGCCCTGCCCGGTCGGCGTGAAGCCGGCCGCCGCCTCCAGAGTGATCGCCGCGGACGGCAGCGCGAACAGCTGACCGAGATCGGGTGCGACCGGTTTCGTCCGGCCGAGCAGGATGTCCAGGAGTCCCATGCTCACCTCTCGCCGGGCGCCGCGGCCTCGCCCAGCTCGGCGGAGATCCGCTCCAGCTGCTCCAGCCGCTGCTGCAGGGTCGGGTGGGTGGAGAACACGCGCTCGATGCCGGGCTCCTTGCCGGCGGCGGGGGTGAAGTAGAACGCGTTGAACGCCTGCGCCGTCCGCAGGTCCTTCGTCGGGATCCGCGCGATGTCACCGGTCACCTTGGTCAGTGCCGACGCGAGCACCGAGGGCCGGCCGGTCAGCAGCGCGGCCGCACGGTCCGCGGCCAGCTCCCGGTACCGGGACAGGGCCCTGATCAGCAGGAAGCTCACCGCGTACACGGCAGCCGAGACGCCCATCACGGCGGCGAACACGGCCGCGGTGTTCTGGTCCCGGCGCCCGCCGAACAGCTGCGAGTAGAACGCGAACCGCACGATCAGACCCGCGATCACACCGAGGAACGAGGCGATGGTGATCACGGCGACGTCCTTGTGGGCCACGTGCGACAGCTCGTGCGCGAGGACGCCCTCCAGTTCGGCGGGTTCCAGCCGCCGCAGCAGCCCGGTCGTCACGCAGACCACGGCCTTGTCGGGATTGCGCCCCGTCGCGAACGCGTTCGGCATGTCCATGCTGGAGACGGCGACGACCGGCTTCGGCATGTCCGCGATGGCACACAGCCGGTCCACCACGGCGTGCAGCTCGGGATACTCCTCCCGCTCCACCACCCGCCCGCGCATCGCGAACAGCGCGATCTGGTCCGAGAACCAGTACTGGGCGCCGAGCAGCGCCGCGGCCACGACCGCGACCATCACCCACGACCTCAGCAGCAGCACCAGCGCCGCCACGAACGCCACGTAGAGAAGCCCGAGCAGAAACATGGTGACCGTCATCCGCACGGTCAGCCGCCGATCGCTCTGGAACCGGCTCCGCATCTGTACCACCCCGCAGTCACACCCGCAGTCAGACACTCGCCCCACTGCCCAGTGTGCACCGCCCCCCGCCGAAGGCACGGTCCCGAACGGCCCCGGCCCCGGCAAAGGTCCCTGACCGCGGGGGTCGGCCTCGGCGCCCGGTCATGTTCGCATGTCCCCATGTCCCCTGACCAGGGGACCCGCGTGAAGGCGCGGGGCGGCGGTGGCCGACAGCTCCTGGTACGGGGTCAGCCGCTACCAGTACGGCGGCTGGAAGCCCAGGTAACCCAGCACCAGGATCACCGCGACCACACACCCCAGCACGAGTGCCACGGCCCCCCAGCCCGACCGCTGCCGCCCCACCCCGTCCGGATCCCCCCGGAACGGCACCGCCTCCGGTGGGCTGTCCTGCCACCGGGCCGCCAGCATCCGCGCCCGCGCGGACGGCTCCTTGTGCTCGGCCGCATCCGCCCAGCGCAGGTCGAACTCGCGCTCGTCACCGTGCTCGTCGGGCCCCTGTCCACGCCCGTGCGTCTGTCCCGCCATCCCGTACGCCCCCGTACCGCCTTGTCGAAGTCGACGACTGCAACGATGCGATAGAACATACGCCCGTACCCCCGCCCCCGGGAAACGGCGGTGGCCGCGGAGGCCGGTCATGCGAGCGGCCCCCGACCGGACTTCCAGGTCAGGGGCCGTGGCGCGGCGGGACCGGCGGACCGGCGGATCAGGTGTGGGCGCCGGCCGGGGCTCAGCCCTGCTGCAGGGCGGCGAGGCCCTTCTGCATGTCCTCGGTGTTCATCACCGGCTGGATCTCGATCCGCGCGCCGAGTTCCTGGAAGAGCGGCTCCGCGATCGTGGGGAGCAGGGAGCTGTCCTGCATGTCGAAGACGAAGGTGCAGGAGCGCCCGCCCTCGCTGGGCCCGAAGTAGGCCGCCTCGGCGTGGAGCCGTTCCGCCATCGACTGCATGATCTTCGGCAGCGTGCCGTTCTTGATCGCCTCGTTGGACACCTGGGTGTCCAGACGTGCTCTCAGCATGACCCTCATTGCCTGCGCTCCTTCCGCCCGCCGCGATCGGCTCGGTCCCGATCGCCCGCTGGGGTCCGTTGATGTCAGGGTCAGCCTCACCGCGCGTGCGCCGGGCAGCAACATCTCGCCCCCCGTCCGTGTCCCGCTCCCGCGTCGCCCGGTCCGCGAGGGTGGCGGCACACGCCCACCCGGAGCCGCGAAAGCCGTCGGCCGGCCCTCCCGTGCGGGGAGGGCCGGCCGACGGCCCAGGACGGTCCAGGCGAGCGGAAACCCGCTTCGACCTGGGGCGATATCACACGTCGAAGTACAGCTCGAACTCGTGCGGGTGCGGGCGCAGCTGCAGCGGGGCGATCTCGTTGGTGCGCTTGAAGTCGATCCACGTCTCGATCAGGTCGGACGTGAAGACGTCGCCCTGGAGGAGGAACTCGTGGTCGGACTCGAGCGAGTCGAGGACGGCCGGGAGGGAGGTCGGGACCTGGGCGACGTTCGCGTGCTCCTCCGGAGCCAGCTCGTACAGGTCCTTGTCGATCGGCTCGGCCGGCTCGATCTTGTTCTTGATGCCGTCCAGGCCCGCGAGGAGCAGGGCCGAGAAGGCGAGGTACGGGTTGCCGGAGGAGTCGGGCGCCCGGAACTCGACGCGCTTGGCCTTCGGGTTCGACCCCGTGATCGGGATACGCATGGCCGCGGAGCGGTTGCGCTGCGAGTAGACGAGGTTGATCGGGGCCTCGAAGCCCGGCACCAGACGGTGGTACGAGTTCACCGTCGGGTTGGTGAAGGCCAGCAGCGACGGGGCGTGCTTGAGGATGCCGCCGATGTAGTAGCGGGCCATGTCCGACAGGCCCGCGTAACCGGCCTCGTCGTAGAAGAGGGGCTGGCCGCCGGCCCACAGCGACTGGTGCACGTGCATGCCCGAGCCGTTGTCGCCGAAGATCGGCTTCGGCATGAAGGTCGCGGTCTTGCCGTTGCGCCAGGCCACGTTCTTCACGATGTACTTGAAGAGCTGCAGGTCGTCCGCGGCGGCGAGCAGCGTGTTGAACTTGTAGTTGATCTCGGCCTGGCCGGCGGTGCCCACCTCGTGGTGCTGGCGCTCGACCTGCAGGCCCGACTTGGCCAGCTCCAGGGAGATCTCGGCGCGCAGGTCGGCGAAGTGGTCGACGGGCGGGACCGGGAAGTAGCCGCCCTTGTAGCGGACCTTGTAACCGCGGTTGTCCTCCAGTGCACCCGTGTTCCAGGCGCCGGCCTCGGAGTCGATGTGGTAGAAGGACTCGTTCTCCGAGGTCCGGAAGCGGACGCTGTCGAAGACGTAGAACTCGGCCTCGGGACCGAAGAACGCGGTGTCCGCGATACCGGTCGACGCCAGGTAGGCCTCGGCCTTCTTCGCCACGTTGCGCGGGTCACGGGAGTACTGCTCGCCCGTGATCGGGTCGTGGATGAAGAAGTTGATGTTGAGCGTCTTGTCGCGGCGGAACGGGTCGACCCGGGCCGTCGACAGGTCGGCACGCAGCGCCATGTCGGACTCGTGGATCGCCTGGAAACCGCGGATCGACGAACCGTCGAAGGCGAGCTCCTCGTCCGGGTCGAACGCCTCGACGGGCAGCGAGAAGTGCTGCATGACGCCCGGCAGGTCGCAGAAGCGGACGTCGATGAACTTGACGTCCTCGTCCGCGATGAACTTCTTGGCCTCGTCGGCGTTCTGGAACATCCAGCTCCTCCTACTCCCGACCGCCATGCCGGGGTGGTAGTTCGTTCGTGCGGCCAGTGCGGTGGCACACGCTGTCCTCGACCCTAGGGACGGGTGATTTCTCGGGCGTGACCCATTTGTTTCGCTGAAGTTAACCGGCCCCGGTCCGAGCCTAGCTCCGGTCCACCCTCGGCGCAGGGGGCATATACGGGCGCAGTACCGTGGACGGGTGGACAACAGGCAAGCAATCGGATCGTGGCTCTCCGGGCCCCGCGCGGCCATGGAGGACGCCGGTGCGGAGTTCGGCTACCGGGGTGAGCAGCTGGGTCTGCCGGAGGAGGGGCCGAACTCCCTGGCCCGCCCCGGCCGGCGTCTCGGTGCCATCGGCGTCGACTGGGCGCTGTGCGTCTTGATCGCATACGGCCTCATCACGGACGGCTACAGCCCCGCCACCAGCAACTGGGCGCTGCTCGTCTTCTTCGCGCTGGGTGCCCTCACCGTCGGCACGATCGGTTTCACCCCGGGCAAGCGTCTCTTCGGCATCCGGGTCGTGAGCCTGGAGACCGGCACGGTCAGCCCGCTGCGCGCCCTGCTGCGCACCTTCCTGCTCTGCCTCGCCGTCCCGGCCCTGATCTGGGACCGCGACGGCCGGGGTCTTCACGACCGGCTGGCCCGGACGGTGGAGGTACGGATCTGAGCCCGGCTGTCCGGTCCGAGTCCGGCTGTCCGGCCGTCCGGGAGCGCGAGGACCGCGCGACCGGGCAGCGCCATTCCGTCGCCCGGCGACGGACGGGACACGACGGACGGGACACGACGGACGGGACACGACGGACGGGATGCGGCGGACGGGATACGACGAAGGCCCCGGCTGAACCCGTAGGAGGTTCCCGGGGCCTGGTCGTGAGGCCGACAGCATCGTGGGTTGGGGGCTAGCGGCCCTTCGGCCCGCCCTTCGGGAGCTTCATGCCCTTCGGCATCGGCCCCTTCGGCAGCGGCATGTTGCTCATCAGGTCGCCCAGGGCGCGCAGCCGGTCGTTCGTCGCCGTCACCTGCGGTCCGGTGAGCACCCGGGGGAGCTTCATCATCGTGGTCCGCAGCTTCTTCAGCTCGACCTGCCCCTCACCGGTGCCGACGGTGAGGTCGTGCACGGGCACGTCCGCGACGATGCGGTTCATCTTCTTCTTCTCGGCGGCCAGCAGGCTCTTCACCCGGTTGGGGTTGCCCTCGGCGACCAGGACGATGCCGGCCTTGCCGACGGCCCGGTGCACCACGTCCTGGCTGCGGTTCATCGCCACCGCGGGGGTGGTCGTCCAGCCCCGGCCGATGTTGTCCAGTACGGCCGCGGCGGCGCCCGGCTGGCCCTCCATCTGGCCGAAGGCGGCCCGCTCGGCCCGGCGTCCGAACACGATCGCCGACGCGAGGAAGGCGAGCAGAAGGCCCAGGATGCCGAGATAGATGGGGTGACCGATCAAGAAACCGATCGCGAGGAAGACACCGAAGGTGACGATTCCGACAGCCGCGAGTACAAGACCGATCTTCTTGTCGGCCTTGCGGGTCATCTTGTAGGTCAGGGCGATCTGCTTCAGTCGCCCGGGGTTCGCGGCCTCGGCCGCGTTGTCCTTCCTCGCCATGCCACGAAGTCTACGTGGCCGCGGGAGCGCCGACGACGGCGGTGTCCCGGGGCGGGCCGGGAGCGGTGGGACTGGGGTGCCCCCCGTGGGGCGGGGGCGGCGGTGCGACGGCCCCCTGGGGCGGGGCCGCGGCCGGTCAGGAGCGGGCGGAGACGGCCGCTTCGAGGACGCGCTGCGTCTCGACGCGGTCCTTGGCGCGGCGGCGGTCCTCCAGGACGGACGTCCAGGCGTTGCGCCGGGCGGTGCGCTGGCCGCCGCTCATGAGCAGCGACTCGACGGCGCGCAGCGCGTCGGTGAAGGACGGGATGGCGGTGGCGCGTACGGGCGCGGCCTGCATGATGAGGTCCCCCCTCGGTGGCGGTGGGTAAGGCCCTACAGGGTGTGATAGCAGAGTCACTCATTGGTGTTACCAGGGCGTGACCGACCGGTCAAACACCGATGAAGCCTTGATACGGCCGATCCCGGGCCCCGGCAACACGAACGCGGCCCCGACCCGTGCCCCCAGCTGGGAGGACGGGCGGGACCGCGTCGAACCGGTCAGAACCGGCCGGTAGCCGCTTGTGCGTGAATTCACACAGTCGGCCGCCCGGCCATGGGGGCAGCCCTCACACGGCCTGGCCCGCCACGAAGCCGCCGCGCTTCTCGACGGCCATCCGGTACAGCCGCCCGGCCCGGTACGACGACCGCACCAGCGGCCCGGACATCACTCCGGAGAAGCCGATCTGCTCGGCCTCCTCCTTCAGCTCCACGAACTCCTGCGGCTTCACCCACCGCTCCACCGGGTGGTGGCGCACGGACGGGCGCAGGTACTGCGTGATGGTGATCAGCTCGCAGCCCGCCTCGTGGAGCTGCTTCAGCGCCTCACTGACCTCCTCGCGGGTCTCGCCCATGCCGAGGATCAGGTTCGACTTGGTGACCAGGCCGAAGTCGCGGGCGTCGGTGAGGACCTTCAGGGAGCGCTCGTAGCGGAAGCCGGGGCGGATGCGCTTGAAGATCCGGGGGACCGTCTCGACGTTGTGCGCGAACACCTCGGGGCGGGACTCGAACACCTCCCGCAGCAGCTCCGGCACGGCGTTGAAGTCGGGGGCCAGCAGCTCGACCTTGGTGCGGCCGGCCTCACGGGCGGCGGTCTGCTGGTGGATCTGGCGGACCGTCTCCGCGTACAGCCAGGCGCCGCCGTCCTCCAGGTCGTCGCGCGCGACGCCGGTGATGGTCGCGTAGTTCAGGTCCATGGTGACCACGGACTCGCCGACGCGGCGCGGCTCGTCGCGGTCGAGCGCCTCGGGCTTGCCGGTGTCGATCTGGCAGAAGTCGCAGCGCCGGGTGCACTGGTCGCCGCCGATGAGGAAGGTCGCCTCCCGGTCCTCCCAGCACTCGTAGATGTTGGGGCAGCCGGCTTCCTGGCACACCGTGTGCAGGCCCTCGCCCTTCACGAGGTTCTGCATCTTGGTGTACTCGGGGCCCATCTTCGCCCGGGTCTTGATCCACTCGGGCTTGCGCTCGATGGGGGTCTGGCTGTTGCGGACCTCCAGGCGCAGCATTCGCCGCCCGTCAGGGCTTGGCACTTGCTTCCCGTCGGGTGCGACTGCGGACACGACCGGCTCCCTAGCGATTGATTCTTCGGCGCCCCCAAGGGTACGCCCGTGGATTCGAATGCCCGAAGGCCCGGTCCGACGTCAGGCCGCCGACGTCTTCTCGATCTCGCGCGGCTTCGGGTCCGCGTTCTCCAGTACGTCGCGCAGGTGCCGCTCGGCGACCGGCAGCACCTCCTCGATGGTGACCTCGCGGCCGAGCTCGTAGGAGAGCGAGGTCACGCCCGCGTCGCGGATGCCGCACGGGATGATCTTGTCGAAGTTCGAGGTGTCCGGGTTCACGTTGAGGGCGAAGCCGTGCATGGTGACGCCCTTGGCGACCCGGATGCCCATGGCGCAGATCTTGCGGTCCTCGCGGCGCTGGCCGGCGTTGGACGGGGCGTACTCGGGACCGTTCAGGCGGGGGTCGAACTCCGGGTCGGCGGCGCGGGGGTCGAAGTCGAGGGTGAGCCCGCCGAGCCTGGGGCGTGCCTCGACCGGGTCGCCCAGCACCCAGACGCCGGCCCGGCCCTCGACGCGCGAGGTGGTGATGCCGAAGTCGGCGCAGACCCGGATCATCGCCTCCTCCAGGCGGCGCAGGTGCGCGACCACGTCCACCGGGCGGGGCAGCTTCTGGATCGGGTAGCCGACGAGCTGGCCCGGGCCGTGCCAGGTGATCTTGCCGCCGCGGTCCACGTCGATCACGGGGGTGCCGTCGAGCGGGCGCTCCTCCGGGGCGGTGCGGCGGCCCGCGGTGTAGACCGGCGGGTGCTCCAGGAGCAGGCAGGTGTCGGGTGCCTCGTCCGCGAAGCGGGCGGCGTGCACCCGGCGCTGCTCGTCCCACGCCACCTGGTAGTCGACCATGTCCGCGCCGAACCCCATCCGGACGAACCGCAGCTCACTCACGGCAAGCGCCTCCTCGAAGTCGTCAGGCGTGAAACACGCCCACGCCACTGTACGACTGTCCGCCACGCGTCAGCCCGGCGGGCAATTCTCACACGATCGGATGAACGAACGCCGAAGGTTGCGACCGCCTGCTTACGCTCAGCTACATTCGCGCCGTCCACGAGGCCATAAGGGCTGCTCACAGGCAATCCGGGCACTTCAGAGGCCCGGAAGGCAGGAGACCGCACCGCACCATGACGGAACGACCCGCGCAGCGCACCCCCAACCGACAACTCGCCGCGCTCATCGCAGAAGCGGGGTTCTCCAACGCGGGTCTCGCCCGGCGCGTGGACCAGCTCGGCCTCGAACACGGGCTGGACCTCAGATACGACAAGACGTCCGTCACCCGCTGGCTGCGCGGGCAGCAGCCGCGCGGCACCACCCCCGCGCTGATCGCCGAGGTCTTCACCCGGCGCCTCGGCCGCCGGCTCACCGCCCAGGACCTCGGCCTGGACGCCTGCGCGCCGGTGTACGCCGGTCTGGAGTTCGCCGGCACCCCCGAGGAGGCCATCGACATCGTCAGCGGGCTGTGGCGCAAGGACTCCGGCAGCCACGCCGAGCTCCGCAAGATCGCCTTCACCCCGGCCGGGCTGGTCGTGCCCAGCCGCGACTGGCTGATCGGGCGCTCCGACGACAAGGTGGCCCGCGGCGAGCCGACCGCCGTCCGGGTACCGGTCCAGGGCCGCCCGGCCAAGGTGCCGACGGCGGCCGAACCGGGCGGACCCGGGGCGGCGCCGGCCCGGCCGCGCGGCCAGGGCGAGCGCGGCCCCGGCCAGCGGGTCACCGGCGGCGACATCAACGCCCTGCGCTCGGTCGGCGAGCTGTTCCGCGCCCTCGACGACCGCTACGGCGGCGGCCACGCGCGCCAGGCACTGGTGCGCTACCTGGAGCACGAGTGCGAGCCGATGCTGCGGGGCGTCTACGGCGAGCAGACCGGCCGCAGGCTGTTCGCCGCCGCCGCGGACCTCACCCGCCTCGCGGGCTGGACCTCGTACGACATCGCCGCGCACGGCCTCGCCCAGCGCTACTTCGTGCAGGCGCTGCGGCTGTCGCAGGCCGCCGCGGACCGGGCGTACGGCGCCTACGTGCTGATCACCATGAGCCGTCAGGCCGTCTATCTGAGCCACGGGCGGGAGGCGGTGCAGCTGGCCCGGGTGGCCCAGCAGGGCATCGGTGCCGGTGCCTCGCCGACCGTGCAGGCGCTGCTGCACGCCGTCGAGGCGCGCGGCCACGGGGTGCTGGGCGAGGTCCGGGCCTGCACCGCCTCGCTGGTGCGTGCCGAGCGCGCCCTGGAAGCGGCCAAGCCCGGCGACGAGGTGCCGTTCTGGGCGCGGTTCTTCGACGAGGCGCAGCTGGCCGACGAGTTCGGCCACTGCCACCGGGACCTCCAGCAGTTCCGCGCCGCCGCCCAGCACGCCGAGCGCGCCCTCCAGCTGCGTCCCCCGGCCCACGCCCGCAGCCGGCTGTTCTGCCGGGTCGTCCTCGCCTCCGCGCGCCTCGGCCTCGGCGAGCTCGACCAGGCCTGCCAGCTCGCCGCCGAGGCGGCCGGACAGGCGGCTGAGATGCGCTCGGTCCGGGCGGTGGAGTACGTCAGGGAGTTCGAACGGCGGCTGGAGCCCTACAAGGACGCGGCGGCGGTGCGCACCTACCGCGACAAGGTGGCGGCCGCCCTGGGCTGACCGTGCCCACCCGCGCCCGTGGCGGGCGCCCGGGCGACCCGCGGACCGGCTGCGGAGCCCTGCCCGTCGGCTGACCGGAACGCCGGCTGACGGGGTCGTCCGGTTCATCGGAACGCCGGCTGTCCGGGGCGCCGGCTGTCCGGGGCGCCGGCTGTCCGGGGCGCCGGCCGACCGGAACGCCGGCCGACCGGGGCGCCCCCGGTCACCTCGGGCGCCCGGGTCACCTCGGCTGCCCCGGTCACCTCGGCCGTCCGGGGCACCCCGGGTCCTCCGTCCCCGCCTGCCCCGGGGCCCACGCGAGGGCCCGGGGACCATGCGAGAGCCCGGGGCTCCCGGGTAGACCGGCGGCGCCTGTCGTGCCGTGGGCGGGGGCGGACGGTGGGGCCGGCTCGTCCGTGCCCCGGGGCGTCCTTCCCCCGTGTGCTGCCCCGCGGCAGCGTCACGCGGCTTCCGGGGTCGTCCGGACCGGGTCGGCGAGGTGCAGCGAGCCGGCCGTGCCCAGGTCCGCGAGGATCGCCCGGGCCGCCCGGTGCGCGGAGTGCAGGGCGCCCTGGACCGTGCTGGTGTCCCGGTGGTCACCGCACACGTACAGCCCCGCCAGCAGCCGTACCGGGCGCCGCAGGTCGTGCGGGGCGCGCATCGCGGGGACCGCCTCGGCGGTGTGGTGGACGGCCAGCGTCTCCCACCGGTCCGTCGGCACGCCGTACAGCCGGGCCAGGTGGCGGCGGACCGCCGTGTCGATGCCCGGCGGCGGTGTGCCGAGCACCGTGGACGACACCAGCGTGCGGCCCGCGGGGGCGCGGCTCGGGTCGACACCGCTGACCACCGCCGTGTGCGCGACCGGGCCGCCCCGGTCGGCGTCCAGCAGCAGCGCCGCCCCGGTGGCGGGCGGCTCGTCCGTGGTGTGGTGGACGACCGTCACCGGGTGGAACTCCGGCACCCGCAGGCCCGGCAGCAGGTCGGCCGCCGTACGCGCGTCCGTGGCGACCAGCACCGCACCGCAGCGGAACTGCCCGTGCTCGGCGGTGGTGACCCGGTCGGTGGCGACCGACGTGACCCGCACCCCGGTGTGCACGGTGCCCGGCGGCAGGGCCCGCGCGAGCAGCTCCGGCAGCGCCTCGGCACCGCCCTCCGGCAGACACAGCCGGCCGGTGGCGAACGCCCGCAGCGCCAGGTCCGCGCACCGGCTGGACGTGGTCAGGTCCGGGTCGCACAGCAGGGCGGCGAGCAGCGGGCGCAGGAACCCGTCGACGGTCCGCGCGGGCAGTCCCCGGCCGGCGAGGGCCTGTCCGGCCGGGGACTCCGGACGGGCCAGCAGCCGTTCCACGGGCATGGCGCCGAGCCGCGCCAGCGCGGCGCCCAGCCGGGCCTGGTCCACGGCCGTGCCCAGCGGGGCGCCCGGCCGGACCCGCGGCGGCGGCACCGGCCCGGCGCCGGTCCCCCGGAGGGCGGGCGGTCCCACCCTCGCACCGGCCGGGCGGGACCTGGCCGGTGCGGAGGGCAGCGGCAGTCCCGACGGCCGGCCCGCCCCGGCAGACCAGGCGGGCGCGACCGCCCGCACCGCTCCCGGCGCCCCGGCCGTCCGGGCCGCCCCCGAGCCCCAGGCGCGCCCCGGCACCCGGGGCGAACTCGCCAGGGCACGCACCACGTGCAGTGCGCCCCGTGCGCCCCCCACTCCGGTCCGCGCGCCCGCGCGGTGGTGCCGGCCGCCGCTGTGCAGCAGGACGCCGGGGGCGAACGGGCGCAGGACCAGGGCGTCGAGGCCCGGCATCCGGCCCAGTTCGGGGTACGCGGTGGACAGCAGCTGTCCGATCCGGTCGAGCCGGAAGCCGTCGATCTTCTCGGTCGACATGCGGCCGCCCACCCAGGGGGCGGCCTCCAGGACCACGGTCCTCACACCTGCGCTGGTCAGCCGGTGGGCGGCCGAGAGTCCGGCGACCCCGGCTCCCACCACGACGACGTCTGCCTGGTACGCGGGCTCTAGCACGTGCCCCTCCTCGCGGTTGCGCGGCCGGTGGAGACGTCATGCCCCCAACTGGCTTCCCGGATACCCGAGTTCGGGTCGAGGGTAGGGCTGCGAACGGTCAGGAACAGTCGCGCATGAGCAGAGCACGGTCGCACGACGGTCGCATATGGACCGAGGGGGCGTCACGTGACCGCACGGGGCGCTCTCACGCGGCCCGCAGCGCGTCCTCGATCCCCGGGAACGCGAACGTGAAACCCGACTCCAGCAGCCGCCGCGGTACCACCCGCGCACTGCCCAGCACGTCCCCCGCCATCTCGCCCAGCGCCGTCCGCAGCACCGGCGCGGGCACCGCGAACACCGTCGGCCGCCGCAGCACGCGCCCCATCGCCTCGGTGATCTCACGGTTCGTCAGGGGCTCGGGCGCGGTCAGGTTGAACGGCCCCGACAGGTCGTCACGGTCCAGCAGGTGCCGGACAGCCGCCACCTCGTCGTGCAGCGCGATGTACGACCAGTACTGCCGCCCGTCGCCCAACCGCCCGCCCAGACCGGCCCGGAACAGCGGGAACAGCCTGCCCCAGGCCCCGCCGTCCCGGGACACGACCAGCCCGGTGCGGGTGAACACCGTCCGCACCCCCGCCGCCTCGGCCGGCGCCGCCTCGCCCTCCCACTCCACGCACAGCTCGGGCAGGAACCCCGACCCGGCCGGCGCGCTCTCGTCGGTCACCCGGTCGCCGGTCTCGCCGTAGAAGCCGATCGCGCTGCCGTTCACCCACACCCGCGGACCGTCGTCCAGCCCGGCCAGGGCCCGCGCCAGGGTCCGGGTGCCCAGCACCCGGCTGTCGCGGATCAGCCGCTTGCGGTCGTCCGTCCAGCGCCGGTCGCCCACACCCGCGCCGGCGAGGTTGACCACCGCGTCGCACCCGGCGAGCCCGGCCGTGTCCACGTACTCCCGCTCCGGGTCCCACCGCACCTCGTCCGCGTCCCGGGGCGCCCGGCGCACCAGGCGCACCACCTCGTGCCCGTCGGCGGTCAGGGACCGCACCAGGGCGCTGCCGATCAGGCCGGAGGCACCGGCCACCGCAATACGTCGCATGCGTCCATCCTGCTGTGCGCACCCGGGAAACACGTGTCTGATCGCGTGAGCGCCGCCGTAGGGTGACCCACATGTCCCAGGAACTTCGCATACGGACCGCCCGTGCCGAGGACGACGCGGAGCTGGCCGCCCTCGACCACCGCACCTGGTCCACCCTGCACGCGGTGATGCCCGAGCCGGAGCCGCCCCTCCCGCCCTTCTTCGGCGAACGGCACGCCGTGGAGGACTGCCTGGTCGCCGAGGTGGCCGGCCGCCCCGTCGGCTACCTCCGGCTCGGCGCCCCCACCCCGCTCGCCGCCAACGCCCACGTCCTGCAGATCCAGGGACTCGTCGTCGACGACGACGCGCGCGGCCGGGGCGTGGGACGCGCGCTGATCCGCGCGGCCCTGGCCGAGGCCCGCCGGCGCGGCGCCCGCCGTCTCACCCTGCGCGTCCTCGGCCACAACACCCCCGCGCGCAGGCTCTACGAGTCCGAGGGGTTCGCGGTGGAGGGCGTCCTGCCGGAGGAGTTCCTGCTGGCGGGCGAGTACGTCGACGACGTGTTCATGGGGCAGCGGCTGTGAGCCCGGCCCGTCAGGAGCTGATCAGCTCGCCCGTGTCCACCGGGGCCGTCGAGTCCGCCGCGCGCCGCGCGTCCTCGGCGACCTCGGCGGCCGTCAGGACGTAGCCCGTCTCCGCGTCCGAGGTGGAGCGGGCGAACACCACCCCGTACACCCGGCCCTCGGTGGTCAGCAGCGGGCCGCCGGAGTTGCCGGGGCGGACCGTGGAACGGACCGAGTAGATCTCCCGGGCCACGGCCTCGTCGTTGTAGATGTTGCGCCCGGTCGCCTTCACCCGGCCCGCCACCGTCGCCGCCTGCAGATCGAGACCGCCGTCCTGCGGGTAGCCGGCCACCACCGCCCGGTCCCCGCGCGCGGCCGACGGCTCGAAGGAGAGCACGGGGGCGCGCAGCCGCGGCACGTACAGCACGGCGACGTCCTTGGCGGGGTCGAACAGCACCACACGCGCCGGGTACGACCGGCCGACGCCCCCCACCCGCACCGACGGCTCGTCGATGCCAGCCACCACGTGCGCGTTCGTCATCACGTGCTCGGGCGCGTACACGAACCCGCTGCCCTCCCGGCCCTGGTCGCCCGCCACCCCCTCGATCTTCACCGTGCTCAGCCGGGCCGCGTCCGTCGCGGCCGCCGTGACGCTGTCCCCGGACGGACGGGCCACCTCGGCCGTCGACTCGTGCTCGAACGGGTTGAAGACCTGCGGGAACCCCGCCTCGGTGAGCGCGGTGGTGGCCCGCGCGAACCAGGCCGGGGTGGTGTCCGGCATCGTCTCCTGCACGGCTCCCAGCAGCCGGGAGTCCCGGATCGCCGAGGTCACCGAGGGCGACGACGACGCGCCCAGCACGCTCGCCGCCACCCACGCCACGATCAGCACCGCCGCCCCGTGGGCCACCGCCCCGCCGATCCCGTCGGCCACCCGCAGCGGACCCGCGTCCAGTTCGCGCCGCAGCCGCGCCGCCAGCCGGCCCGCCAGCTCGTGCCCCACGGCCGCCGGCAGCAGCACCGTACACACCGCGGTCACCGTCGCCGCCGTGGTCCCCGGCGTCACCAGGCCCATCACCCAGGGGAGCACCCACACGCCGAAGGCCGCGCCGCCGACGAAGCCGGCCAGCGAGACACAGCCGGCCGTCAGCCCGCGGCGGTAGCCGGAGCCGGCGTAGGCCGACACGACGAGCACCAGCAGGATGTCCAGGAGGTTCACGGAGCCGCCTTTCTCTCGGACCCCTGAGTACGTGGGGGGAGGGCCCTGTGATCAGCCAGCCACACGAGCGTGGGCCCGCGCGCCGTGCACGCGCGCGTGCAACCCGGAAAACGTCGTGGAACGGGACGATGGTTCCACCGGGTGGCACAGCACACATCGCGGACGGACCGGAACGCCCCGAGAGTGGGACCATGCGGACAGGGCTGCGCGGACGGCTGGGGGCGATGCGGTCACGGGCGGGCGGACCGACCCGAAGGCCGGCCCTGGTGGTGCTCGGCGGCCTGCCCGCGCTCGCCGCCGTCGCCGTCCTCGCGATGTGCGCCCAGGGCGACGCCCCGACGGCCCGGTCCACCGACGGCACCCGGCCGCCCACCGACCGCTCCCGCCCCGCCCACACCGCGCCCCGGCCGCCCATCGTGCCCCGCTCCGCCTGGCTCGACCCCCTCACCCGGCGCGCCCAGCCACCCCCGCGCTACGACGACGAGGTGGTCGCCGTCTTCATCCACCACACCGACTCGCCCAACGGCTACGACTGCGCCGACGCGCCCCGCATCATCCGTTCCCTCTACGCCGGGCAGACCGGCGCCCGCGACTGGGACGACATCGGCTACAACTTCGTCGTGGACCGCTGCGGCACCGTCTACGAGGGCCGCGCCGGCGGCGTCGACCGACCCGTCACCGGCGCCCACACCCAGGGCTTCAACCACCGCACCACGGGCATCGCGGCCCTGGGCACCTTCACCGCGGGCGTCCCCGTCCCCCGGGCGATGACCGACGCCATAGCCGCCGTCGTCGCCTGGAAGCTCGGCCTGTCCGACATCGACCCCCGCGTCACCGTTCCCCTCACCTCCAGCAACAGCCGCAGCCGCTACGCCGCCGGCACGACCGTCCGGCTGCCCGCCGTGGCCGGCCACGACGACGGATACATGACGAGCTGCCCCGGCGCCGCCCTGTCCGCGCACCTGCCCGGCATCCGCGGGGAGGCCGCCCGCCTACAGGGCCGTCCCCTCACAGTGACGCCCCAGCCGCCGCCCAGGGCCCGCCCAGCCCCCCGCCCTACCGTCGTGCCGACAGGAGCCGACGAAGGGCGGGGAGATGGCGGACACGCGTGACACCCGGCGCACCGAGACCGGGCGCACCCAGCACACAGACCACATCGGCCGCATCGGCCGCATCGGCCACATCGGCCGCATCGGCCGCATCGGGTGTGCCGAACGCGCCCGGAGCGGTCCCGGGGGCCGTGCGGGCCGCGGACGCCGGCACGTCAGGAGCCCCCGGCGGCCCTGGGCGGTACTGGCCGCGGCCGCCGCGGTCACCGCCGTGGTCCTCGGACCGGCCGCCGCCACCGCGTCCGCGCTGGAGCACCCCGACGGGGCGCCGCCGCGCCACCTCGTACGGGCCGAGCAGCCGCCGGCTTACCTTCCGTCGGACACGGGCCGCCGCCGCACCCCGGCCGGGTGACCGGACCGGTCCTACGCGCGGAAGCGGTCCCACAGCTTCGGGTACCGCTCGGCGAGCGCCCGCTCGTTCTCGAAGTCGAGGGGGGTACCCTCCGGTTCGGCGGCCGCCGGGGAGATCCCGAGGTCGGGGGCGACGGTGCCGGTGAGCTGCTCGTAGGCCTCGTCGGCCGCGTACCCCAGTTCCTCGCCGTCGCCGTCGATCTCCTCGTCGAAGTCGTCCAGCAGGTCGGCGAGCGAGTCCGGGTCGTGCAGGGCCCCCTCGAAGACGTCCCGGCCCTGCCCGATCAGCCAGCACCGGAAGAAGTCGAAGGCGTCGTCGCTCGCGCCGTCCAGCAGCACCCAGGCGGCACCCCACACATCCCAGTGGTAGGCGCGGTTGTAGCGGGCCTCGAAGTGACGGGCGAAGTCCAGCACGGCGTCCGGGTCCAGTTCCAGCAGCCGGGACACCAGTACGTCGGCCTGTTCCTCCGGGTCGCCCTCGGCGGCCTCGCGGGAGGAGTCCACCAGCTCCCAGAACTCGGTCTCGTCCATCACGGGTTCCAGCATCGTGCCTCGGGCGGTGCCACGCACCCGGAGTTCGCGGATTTCCCCGACCGGGACTCCGCGGATTTCCCCGACCGGGACTCGGCGGATTACCCCGACCGGGACTCCGCGGATCTCCGCGACCGAGAAAGGCGGCCGCCACGGCCGCGCCGCTCACCCGAGGCCGTACAGCCGCGCCAGCCGGGCCGCGTCGTCGCGCAGCCGGCGGCGCAGCGACGCGGGGGAGAGCACCTCCGCCTCCGGGCCGAGGGCGGTCAGCTGTGTATGGGCGACCTCCTCCGACTCCACCGGCAGGGTCACCGTCAGCCGCCCCTCGCCGTCCGGGTCCGAGGCGCCGGCCAGCGCCTCGCGGGCGGCGAGCGGATCGACGACGTGCGGCAGCCTGCGCGCCCCCTCCGGGGAGAGCCGCACCACTACCTCGGTACGCAGCAGCGACCGCGCGAACCGTTCCGCCTGCGCCGCCCAGAAGCCGGCCAGGTCGAAGTCCGGGTCCCGCGTGAACCGCTCCTCGCGCGGCTCCACGTCGGTGAACCGCTCGATCCGGTACGTCCGCCAGGGCACCCCGTCGCCGCCGGGCACCCGCGCGCACAGGTACCAGACCCCCGCCTTCAGCACGAGCCCGTACGGCTCCAGCTCCCGCTCGACGGTCTCGTCCCCGCGCCGGTAGCGCGCGCCGACCCGCCGGTCCGCCCAGACCGCCTCGGCGACCGCCGGCAGCAGCTCCGGCGGCTCCGGCTCCCGGAACCAGGCCGGCGCGTCCAGGTGGAACCGCCGGGCGGCGCTGTCCGGCGCGTCCCGCAGCGACGGCAGCAGCGCCGCCGACACCTTCAGCCGGGCCGCCGAGGCCGTGTCCGCCAGCCCCATCTCCCGCAGCGCCCCCGGCACCCCGGACAGGAACAGCGCCTCCGCCTCACCGCGCGCCAGACCCGTCAGCCGGGTCCGGTATCCACCGACCAGCCGGTAGCCCCCGGCCCGCCCCCGGTCGGCGTAGACCGGCACGCCCGCCTCCGACAGCGCCTGCGCGTCCCGGGTCACGGTCCGCTCGGACACCTCCAGCTCCCGGGCCAGTTCGGCCGCCGTCATGACGGGCCGGGACTGCAGCAGAAGCACCATCCTGATGAGCCGGGCCGCACGCATGTCCGTCATTGTGCCGCGTGGGTCACCCGACTGGCGGTACGCACCCTGTGGCGCACCGCGCACCGCTGTTAACGTCGAACGGCATTCGAGGTTTCACGGTTCAGCGGTTCCATCGGGACGTCCCTGAACGAGGACACGCACATGGCGAATATGGCGCAACAACCGGCGGACCACCCGGCCGGTCAACCCCGCGAACAGTGGTCCACCCGCACCGGCTTCCTGCTGGCGGCCATCGGTTCCGCCGTCGGCCTCGGCAACATCTGGCGCTTTCCGGCCGTCGCCTACGAGAACGGCGGCGGGGCCTTCCTGGTGCCCTATCTGATCGCCCTGCTCACGGCCGGCATCCCCCTGCTGATCATGGAGTACACGATCGGGCGCAGATACCGGACCTCGCCCCCGGCCGCGCTCCGGCAGATGGCCCGCCCGGCGGAGGTGCTCGGCTGGTGGCAGGTGGCCATCTGCTTCGTCATCGCCACCTACTACGCAGTGATCATCGCCTGGGCGGTCCGCTACGTCGGTTTCGCCGCCGACCAGGCCTGGGGCGACGACCCGGAGGGCTTCCTCTTCGGCACCTTCCTGGAGGCGGCCGACGAGCCCGGGTTCGTCTCCGGGTACGTCTCCGGCGTGATGTGGCCGCTCATCGCCGTCTGGATCGTGGTGCTGGTCATCCTGGCGTTCGGCATCCGGCGCGGCATCGAGAAGGCCAACAAGCTCTTCATCCCCCTGCTGGTCGTCTTCTTCGGCGCCCTGGTGATCCGGGCCGTCACCCTGGACGGGGCGGCCCAGGGGCTGAACGCCCTGTTCAGCCCCGACTGGTCCGAACTGAGCAACGGCAGCGTGTGGGTGGCCGCCTACGGCCAGATCTTCTTCTCGCTGTCGATCGGCTTCGGCATCATGGTCACCTACGCCTCCTACCTGCGCCGGCGCGCGGACCTCACCGGCTCCGCCCTGGTCGCCGGGTTCGCCAACAGCTCCTTCGAGATCCTCGCCGGCATCGGGGTGTTCGCCGCGCTGGGCTTCACGGCGCAAAGCGCGGGCGTGCCGGTCGACGAGGTGGCCACCGCGGGCCTGGGACTGGCCTTCGTCGCCTTCCCGACGATCATCTCCGAGATGTGGGCGGGCGGGCTGTTCGGCGTCGTCTTCTTCGTGTCGCTGGTGATCGCGGGACTGTCCTCGCTGATCTCCATCGTGCAGGTGGTCGTCTCCGCCGTGCAGGACCGCACCGGGATGCACCGCATCCCCGCCGTGTTCGGCGTCGGCGGCGCGGTGGCGATCGTGTCGATCCTGCTGTTCCCGACCGACGAGGGCGTCTACTTCCTCGACGCCTCCGACCACTTCATCAACCAGTACGGCATCGCCCTGGCCGCGCTCGTCGGCGTCGTCGTGGTCGCCTGGGTGCTGCGCAAGCTGCCCGAGCTGCAGCGGGACGCCGACGCCACCTCCGCCGTGCGGCTCGGCCACTGGTGGCGGATCTGCCTGGGGCTGATCACCCCCCTGGTCCTCGGCTGGATGATGATCGACAGCCTGCGCAAGGAGTTCGACGAGAACTACGCCGGCTACTCCACCGACTTCCTGCTGGCGGTGGGGTGGAGCGTGGCGATCGGCGCGCTGCTGGTCGGCGTGGTGCTCTCCCTGATCCCGTGGAAGGCGGCCGGCGGCGGGCTGATCGACCTCGACATGGAGACCGCCGAGGAGTACGAGTCCCACCACCACAAGGACGACCCGGGTGGAAAGGAGGACCGCTGATGACCGGCGGCGCCATCGCGATGATGATCATCGCCATGCTCATCGTCTGGGGCGGCCTGCTGGCGGCCATCGTCCAGCTCCGCCGCCATCCGGACCCCGGCCCCGAGCCGGACGAGACGGGGATCCCGCGCGCGGAGGGCTGAGCGGCACCGGCCACCGACGACACGACGGCCGGACCGGCGGTGCCGGTCCGGCCGTCGTGCGGAGACGTCCTACAGGCCGTACTTCTCGCGGGCTTCCTTCACCGCCGCGGCCTGGACCTCGCCGCGCCTCGCGAGCTGGGCGAGGGCCCCGACGACGATCGACTCGGCGTCGACACCGAAGTGGCGGCGGGCGGCGTCCCGGGTGTCCGACAGGCCGAAGCCGTCGGCGCCCAGCGAGGACCAGTCCTGCTCCACCCACTGCGCGATCTGGTCCGGCACCTGGCGCATGTAGTCGGAGACCGCGAGGACCGGGCCCTCGGCGCCCTGCAGCGCCTGCCGGACGTACGGCACCCGCTCCTCGCCGCGCAGCAGCGCCGCGTCCGACTCCAGCGCGTCGCGCCGCAGCTCGGTCCAGGAGGTCGCGGACCACACGTCGGCGGCCACGCCCCACTCCTCGGCGAGCAGCCGCTGCGCCTTCAGCGCCCAGTGGATCGCCGTGCCCGAGCCCAGCAGCTGGATGCGCGGCGCGTTGGCCGCCGGGGACAGGCCCGCCGACTCCGCCGTGTTGAAGCGGTACAGGCCCTTGACGATGCCCTCGTCGACGCCGGCCGCCTGCGGCTTCGCGGGCTGCGGCAGCGGCTCGTTGTAGACGGTGAGGTAGTAGAAGACGTCCTGGTCCTCACCCGGCCGGGCCTCGCCGTACATCCGGCGCAGACCCTCTCGGACGATCACGGCGATCTCGTACGCGAACGCCGGGTCGTACGTCAGCGCCGCCGGGTTGGTCGCGGCGATGACGGGGGAGTGGCCGTCGGCGTGCTGGAGGCCCTCGCCGGTCAGCGTGGTGCGGCCGGCCGTCGCGCCGATGAGGAAGCCGCGGCCGAGCTGGTCGCCGAGCTGCCACATCTGGTCGGCCGTGCGCTGCCAGCCGAACATCGAGTAGAAGATGTAGAACGGGATCATCGCCTCGCCGTGTGTCGCGTACGACGTCGCGGCGGCGATGAAGTCGGCCATCGAACCGGCCTCGGTGATCCCCTCGTTGAGGATCTGGCCGTTCTGGGCCTCCTTGTAGTACATCAGCTGGTCGCGGTCGACCGGCTCGTACGTCTGGCCCTTGGGCGAGTAGATCCCGAGGGAGGGGAACAGCGACTCCATGCCGAAGGTGCGCGCCTCGTCGGGGACGATCGGCACCCAGCGCCTGCCGGTCTCCTTGTCGCGGACCAGGTCCTTGACCAGGCGGACGAAGGCCATGGTGGTGGCGACGTTCTGCGAGCCGGAGCCCTTGTCGAAGGAGGCGAACGCCTTCTCGGCCGGAGCCGGCAGCGGCGCGACCGGGTGGACGCGGCGCGCCGGGGCCGGACCGCCGAGGGCGGCGCGGCGCTCCTGGAGGTAGCGGACCTCGGGAGCGTCGGCGCCCGGGTGGCCGTAGGGGACCTGGCCGTCGGCGAAGGCGCTGTCCGCGATGGGCAGCTCCAGCAGGTCGCGCATCGCCTTGAACTCGTCCACCGTCAGCTTCTTCATCTGGTGGTTGGCGTTCTTCGACGCGAAGCCCTCGCCGAGGGTGTGGCCCTTGACGGTCTGGGCGAGGATCACGGTCGGCGCGCCCTTGCACTCCAGCGCGGCCCGGTAGGCGGCGTAGACCTTGCGGGCCTCGTGGCCGCCGCGGGAGAGGTGGAAGCACTCCAGGATCTTGTCGTCGCTCAGCAGCTTGGCCATCTCGGCGAGCTGCGGGTCCTTGCCGAAGAAGTCCTGGCGGATGTAGGCGGCGTCCCGGGTCTGGTACGTCTGCACCTGCGCGTCGGGTACCTCGCGCAGTCGGCGTACCAGAGCGCCCGTGGTGTCGAGCTGGAACAGCTCGTCCCAGGCCGTGCCCCACAGGGTCTTGACGACGTTCCAGCCGGCGCCGCGGAACTGGGCCTCCAGCTCCTGCACGATCTTGAAGTTGGCGCGGACCGGGCCGTCGAGGCGCTGCAGGTTGCAGTTGATGACGAAGGTCAGGTTGTCCAGACCCTCGCGGGCGGCGAGCGCGAGCGCCGCCGTCGACTCGGGCTCGTCCATCTCGCCGTCACCGAGGAACGCCCACACGTGCGAGGCGGAGACGTCCTTGATGCCGCGGTTGGTGAGGTACCGGTTGAAGCGCGCCTGGTAGATGGCGGAGAGCGGGCCGAGGCCCATCGACACCGTCGGGAACTCCCACAGCCAGGGCAGGCGGCGCGGGTGCGGGTACGACGGCAGGCCCTCGCCGCCGGCCTCCTGGCGGAAGTTGTCCAGGTGCCGCTCGGTGAGCCGGCCGTCCAGGAAGGCGCGGGCGTAGATGCCGGGGGAGGCGTGGCCCTGGATGTACAGCTGGTCGCCGGAGCCGGCGGCGTCGCCGGACTCCTTGCCGCGGAAGAAGTGGTTGAAGCCGGTCTCGTACAGCCAGGCCGCCGAGGCGAAGGTGGCGATGTGGCCGCCGACACCGTGCTTGGAGCCGCGGGTCACCATGGCCGCCGCGTTCCAGCGGTTCCAGGCGGTGATCCGGCGTTCCATCTCCTCGTCACCGGGAACGGCGGGTTCCGCGGCGGTGGGGATGGTGTTGACGTAGTCCGTCTCCAGGAGCTTGGGCAGCGCGATGCCGGTGCCCTCCGCGCGCTCCAGCGTGCGGCGCATCAGGTACGCGGCACGGTGCGGGCCGGCCGCCTTGGCGACCGCGTCCAGCGAGGCCTGCCATTCGGCGGTCTCCTCCGGGTCCCGGTCGGGGAGCTGGTCGAGCTCGCTCGGCTGGATGGCGTTGGGGTCGGTCATGTCGCCGCCTTCCTCAGTCGAAGGGGGTTCCCTCATCGGTAAGGGTTCGGGGTGCCCTTGGTCTTTGGCAGGACAGGGCTGGGGCTTGGGTGGCAAGCCCGTCGGCGACTGTAACTCCCTGATCGATGATCGATCAAAGGGTTGACGAAGAAAACCTCTCGATCTCGAGAAAGTAGGCACGCGGTGCCTCCGGGAGTGGCACCGGGTGACGTCATTCCGCCTTGTTTTCGCAGGTGGGGCGGCGTTTGAGCGGGCGGCTGCTCTGGTGTTCGGATGCTGCCGGGACGGTTTCGCGGGGGCCTCGCGGGGACGGTCTCACTCGCTCCCGTGGCGCGGGGCGCAGCCCAGGACGTGGGACTTGACCAGGTCGGCGATCCTCGGGTCGCGTCGGCGGAACGCCTGGACCAGCTCCTCGTGCTCCTCGGCGTACGACTGCTGCACCGTGCCCAGCCAGCGGATCGACAGCGCGGTGAACACCTCGATGCCCAGCCCCTCCCAGGTGTGCAGCAGCACCGAGTTCGCGGCCGCCCGGACCATCTCGCGGTGGAAGGCCACCGTGTGCCGCACCTGCGCCGTACCGTCCGACCTGCGGTCCGCCTCGTACAGCGCCGCGACATGGGACTCCAGCGCCGAGCAGTCCGCCGCCAGCCGCTCCGCCGCCAGCTCGGCCGCGATGGCCTCCAGGCCGGCCCGGACCGGGTAGCTCTCCTCCAGGTCCGCCGCGGTCAGGTTCCGCACCCGCACGCCCTTGTTCGGCGCCGACTCGATCAGGCGCAGCGACTCCAGCTCGCGCAGCGCCTCCCGGACCGGTGTCTGGCTGACCTCCAGCTCGGAGGCGATCCGGCGCTCCACGATCCGCTCGCCCGGCTTCCAGCGCCCGCTCACGATCCCCTCCACGATGTGCTCGCGGATCTGCTCGCGCAGCGAGTGGATGACGGGCGCGGTCATGAGGGCTCCTCAGGGAAGGGCCCAGCGGCCCCTAGGGCGTTCGACGTAAAGACAATAAGGCCGCGAGGCCGCCGTGGAGAGGCGCACGGGGGCGCTTTGGCGCAGGTGAGACGAGGCTTACACGGCAAACGACGGTGCCCCGGCCGGAGGAACCGGCCGGGGCACCGCACGGACGCCTGAGGGTTACAGCCCGAGCTCGACCTCGAACTCGCCCGCCTCCAGGATCGCCTTGACCGCGCTCAGGTACCGCGCGGCGTCGGCGCCGTCCACCAGACGGTGGTCGTAGGACAGGGTCAGGTACGTCATGTCGCGGACGCCGATGACCGTGCCCTCCTCGGTCTCGATGACGGCCGGACGCTTGACCGTGGCACCGATGCCGAGAATCGCGACCTGGCCGGGCGGCACGATGATCGTGTCGAACAGCGCGCCGCGCGAACCGGTGTTGGAGATGGTGAAGGTCGCGCCGGACAGCTCGTCCGGAGTGATCTTGTTGGCGCGGACCTTGCCCGCCAGCTCCGCCGTGGCCTTGGCGATACCGGCGATGTTGAGGTCACCGGCGTTCTTGATGACCGGGGTCATCAGGCCCTTCTCGGAGTCCACCGCGATACCGACGTTCTCGGTGTCGAAGTAGGTGATGGTCCCCTCGGCCTCGTTGATCCGGGCGTTGATGACCGGGTGGGCCTTCAGCGCCTGGGCCGCCGCCTTCACGAAGAACGGCATCGGGGAGAGCTTGACGCCCTCGCGGGCGGCGAAGGAGTCCTTCGCCTGGGCGCGCAGACGCATCAGCCGGGTGACGTCGACCTCGACGACCGACGACAGCTGGGCCATCTCCTGCAGCGCCTTGACCATGTTGTCGCCGATGACCTTGCGGATGCGGGGCATCTTGACGGTCTGGCCGCGCAGCGGGGAGACCTCCAGGGCCGGGGCGGCCTTCTTGGCGGCGGGCGCCGCCGCGGCGGCCGGAGCCGGAGCGGGCGCCTTGGCGGCCTCGGCGGCGGCCATCACGTCCTGCTTGCGGATACGGCCGCCGACGCCGGTGCCCTTGACGGAGCCCAGGTCGACGCCGTGCTCGGAGGCGAGCTTGCGCACCAGCGGGGTGACGTAGGCGCCCTCGTCGCTCGGCTGCGCGGCGGGCGCGGCCGGAGCCGGGGTGACCGGAGCCGGAGCGGGCGCCGGAGCCGCGGGGGCGGCCGGGGCCGGAGCGGCGGCGGGAGCCGGGGCGGCGGGGGCGGCCGGAGCCGGGGCCGGAGCGGCGGGCGCGGCCGGAGCCGGGGCCGGGGCGGCCGGGGCCGCGGGGGCGGCGGCGGCCGGGGCCGCGGGGGCGGCGGCGGCCGGGGCGGCACCCGGGGCGCCGATGACGGCGAGCTTGGCGCCGACCTCGGCGGTCTCGTCCTCACCGACCACGATCTCCAGCAGCACACCGGCGGTGGGCGCGGGGATCTCGGTGTCGACCTTGTCGGTCGACACCTCCAGCAGCGGCTCGTCGGCCTCGACGCTGTCGCCGACCGACTTCAGCCAGCGGGTGACGGTGCCCTCGGTGACGGACTCGCCGAGCGCGGGCAGGACCACGTCCGTGCCCTCGGCGGAGCCGCCGCCGGCGGCGGCCTCGGCGGTGGGCGCCGGGGCGGGGGCGGCCTGCTCGGCGGACGGCTGGGCGGCCTGGGCCGGCTCGGGGGCCGGCGGGGCGACCTCCTCGGCGGCCGGGGCCGGGGCCGCCGCCGGGGCGCCGGTGCCGTCGTCGATCACGGCCAGCTCGGCGCCGACCTCGACGGTCTCGTCCTCGGCGACCTTGATGGAGGCCAGAACGCCGGCGGCGGGGGAGGGGATCTCGGTGTCGACCTTGTCGGTCGACACCTCCAGCAGCGGCTCGTCGGCCTCGACGCGCTCGCCCTCGGCCTTCAGCCAGCGGGTGACAGTGCCCTCGGTGACGCTCTCACCGAGCGCCGGAAGGGTTACGGAAACCGCCATGGTTTCGGTTGCTCCTAACGAATTACGGAAGTCTGGGTCGTCGCGTTCGACGGATGTCGACCGAGGGTCGGTCAGTCGTGCGAGTGCAGCGGCTTGCCCGCCAGGGCCAGGTGGGCCTCGCCGAGCGCCTCGTTCTGCGTCGGGTGGGCGTGGACGAGCTGGGCGACCTCGGCCGGCAGCGCCTCCCAGTTGTAGATCAGCTGGGCCTCGCCGACCTGCTCGCCCATGCGGTCGCCGACCATGTGGACGCCGACGACGGCACCGTCCTTGACCTGGACGAGCTTGATCTCGCCCGCGGTCTTGAGGATCTTGCTCTTTCCGTTGCCCGCCAGGTTGTACTTCAGGGCGACGACCTTGTCCGCGCCGTAGATCTCCTTGGCCTTGGCCTCGGTGATGCCGACGGAGGCGACCTCCGGGTGGCAGTACGTCACCCGCGGGACACCGTCGTAGTCGATCGGGACGACCTTCAGACCGGCCAGCCGCTCCGCCACCAGGATGCCCTCGGCGAAGCCGACGTGCGCGAGCTGGAGCGTGGGCACCAGGTCACCGACGGCGGAGATCGTCGGGACGTTCGTCCGCATGTACTCGTCGACCAGGACGTAGCCGCGGTCCATGGCGACCCCGGCCTCCTCGTAGCCCAGGCCCTGCGAGACCGGGCCGCGGCCGACGGCCACCAGCAGCACCTCGGCCTCGAACTCCTTGCCGTCGGCGAGGGTGACCTTGACGCCGTCGGCGGTGTACTCGGCCTTCTGGAAGAAGGTGCCCAGGTTGAACTTGATGCCGCGCTTGCGGAACGCGCGCTCAAGAAGCTTGGAGGAGTTCTCGTCCTCGACCGGGACGAGGTGCTTCAGGCCCTCGATGACCGTGACGTCGGCGCCGAAGGACTTCCACGCCGAGGCGAACTCGACGCCGATGACACCGCCGCCGAGGATGATCGCCGACTTCGGCACCCGGTCCAGGACCAGCGCGTGGTCGGAGGAGATGATCCGGTCGCCGTCGATCTCCAGACCCGGCAGCGACTTCGGCACGGAACCGGTGGCCAGGAGGATGTGGCGACCCTGGATCCGCTGCCCGTTCACATCGACGGAGGTCGGGGAGGACAGCCGGCCCTCACCCTCGATGTAGGTCACCTTGCGGGAGGCGACGAGACCCTGCAGACCCTTGTACAGGCCCGAGACGACCTCGTCCTTGTACTTGTGCACACCCGCGACGTCGATGCCCTCGAAGGTGGCCTTGACGCCGAACTGCTCGCTCTCGCGGGCCTGGTCGGCGATCTCGCCCGCGTGCAGCAGGGCCTTGGTGGGGATGCAACCCCGGTGCAGGCAGGTACCGCCGACCTTGTCCTTCTCGATCAGGGCGACGTCCAGGCCCAGCTGCGCCCCGCGCAGGGCCGCGGCGTAACCACCGCTACCACCGCCGAGGATCACTAGGTCGAAAACGGTGCTGGCGTCGTTCGCCACGTCACGTCCTCCATGCATGTGCGCCACCGGTCTGCAGTGACCGGCAGGCGGCTGGTGTCCGGCCGCTCGTTCTTCGGCCCTTAGGTGGGGCCCTGTCCTGCCGAGCCCCATCTTCGCACTAGTCGCCGCGGTACGAGACGCCGGGCCGGGGTGTGAGACACCCCACGCCCGCCCACGCAAGGGGGCGCGGGAGCCGTGCGACAAGCCCCCGCGCCCCGAATCCGCCGTGCGGCGGACGAGCCCGCCGCGGCGGGCGGCCGTCAGCCGAGCTCGCCCGCGGCGGTCAGCTCGGCCAGCCGCACCAGCGTGCGCACCGCCGACCCGGTCCCGCCCTTCGGCGTGTACCCGAAGGGACCGCCCTCGTTGAAGGCCGGCCCCGCGATGTCCAGGTGCGCCCAGGTGATGCCCTCGCCCACGAACTCCTTCAGGAAGAGGCCGGCGACCAGGCCGCCGCCCATCCGCTCACCCATGTTCGCGATGTCGGCGACCTGCGAGTCCATGCCCTTGCGCAGGTGCTCCGGCAGCGGCATCGGCCACGCCGGCTCGCCGACCTCCTCGGCGGCCTCGACCACGGTGGAGCGGAACGCCTCGTCGTTCGCCATGACGCCGAACGTGCGCGAGCCCAGCGCCAGCATCATCGCGCCGGTCAGGGTGGCCACGTCCACGATCGCGTCCGGGTTCTCCTGCGACGCCGCCCACAGCGCGTCGGCCAGCACCAGCCGGCCCTCCGCGTCCGTGTTCAGCACCTCCACGGTCTTGCCGCTGTACATGCGCAGCACGTCGCCCGGGCGGACGGCGGAGCCGGACGGCATGTTCTCCGCCAGCGCCAGCCAGCCGGTCACGTTGACCTGGAGGCCGAGCCGCGCGGCGGCGACGACCGCGGCGAACACGGCGGCCGCGCCGCTCATGTCGCACTTCATCGTCTCGTTGTGGCCGGCCGGCTTCAGCGAGATGCCGCCCGAGTCGTAGGTGATGCCCTTGCCGACGAACGCGAGGTGCTTGTCCGCCTTCGGGTGGCTGTAGGACAGCTTCACCAGGCGCGGTGCTGCGGCGGAGCCCCCGCCGACGCCCAGGATGCCGCCGTAGCCGCCCTTGGTCAGCGCCTTCTCGTCGAGCACCTGCACCTTGATGCCGTGGTCCTTGGCGGCCGTCTGCGCCAGCGCGGCGAACGCGGCCGGGTCGAGGTCGTTCGGCGGGGTGTTGACCAGGTCGCGGGCCCGGTTCAGCTCCTCGACGACGGCCGTGGCGCGGGCGAGCGCGGCCTTGTGGGCGGCGTCGCGCGGCTTGCCGCCGAGCAGGGCGGCCTCGGCGAGCGGCGCCTTGCCGTTCTTGGCCTTGGCGGCGCCGGCGCCCTTGCGGTTCGACTCCTTGTAGGTGTCGAAGGAGTACGCGCCGAGCAGGATGCCCTCGGCGACGGCCCCGAGATCGCCGGCGTCGGCCAGCGGCAGGGCGAAGGCGGCCTTCTTGGTCCCGGCGAGCGCGCGGGCGGCCGCACCGGCGGCCCGGCGCAGGGCCTCGGCGTCGTAACCCGCGTCCTTCTCGGGCTCACCGCCCAGCCCCACCGCCACCACGAGGGGCGCCTTGAAGCCCGCGGGCGCGGGCAGCTTCGTCACCTCGCCCTCGGCGCCGGACGCGCCGAGGGTGTCCAGAAGGCCGGCGAGCCGCCCGTCGTAGGCCTGGTCCAGGGCCTCGGCGCCCGGGGCGACGACCAGGTCGCCGGACCCGGACGCGGAGCCCTTGGCGACACCGATCACGATCGCGTCGGCCCGCAGGCCGGGCGCCGCGGCGGTGCTGAGAGTGAGAGCAGTCACGGTGGTGAAATCTCGCTTCCGATGTGGAGTTTCTGTGGTCGAGCGGAGTGGGTCGACCGGCCCGACAGCCGACCTTAGAGCGGGGTCGCGGGCGCGATCGCACGGGGGCCGTCCCGGCGGCGCGGCGAACCGGCCGGGCGGACCCGGGGATGAGCCTACGCGTGCGCGCGCGTTCGCTCATTCCTGCGAGCGTTCACCTGTGGGTGGTGTCGTGGCCATTTCTCGACCCTTCCAATCCATGACCTGGGTCACACTCGTCGCGTCCGGTGCGGCGATCCGCCCACCGTTTCGCGTGAATTCCACGGATCTGCCGCGAGAGGCGCACAAACGGACCCGCGCGGATCCACTTGCTGGGGGAGGACGAACCATGACGCAGCGCACGCTCGGCCGGAACAGATGGCGAAGTGCCGCCGCACTGGCGGCGGCGACCGGGATGCTGACCGCGGTGGGGGCGGGGGCGCCGACGGCGGCCGCGGCGACCACCCCGCGCGTCGACCTGAAGGTGCTGGTCGTCGACAACGGCGACAGCCCCGTCGAGGCGATCACCGCACAGCTGAGGAACACGGGCGTTCCGTACACCACCGTGGACCTGAACGACCCGGACCGGCCGACCGTCGACGCAGGCTTCCTCAGCGACACGGCGGGCGGCACCCCGCGGGCCAGGTTCCAGGGCGTGGTGCTGCCGAACGAGGCCCCGTTCGGCGCCGGTTCGGCCGAGCAGACCGCGCTGGAGGACTACGAGCGGACCTACGGCATCCCGCAGGTGGACGCCTACACCTGGGCCCACCCGGAGGTCGGCCTGGACTACGCCTCCTACACCGGCCCGCTGGACGGCCGCCCGGCGGCCGTCACCGCGGCCGGGCGCGGCGGCTGGTTCGGCTACCTCGACGGAGCGTTCACCCTGGAGGACAACGCCCCGGACGTGTCGGAGAGCTACGGCTACCTGGGCGCGCCCCGGGAGGGCTTCACCAGCTACGTCGACGTGTCCGTCGGCGACACGACCGGCAGCCTGGTCGGCGAGTACGCCCATGACGGGCGCCGCGAGCTGGTGGTCACCTTCGCCTACAACCAGTACCAGCAGCAGTTCCGGCTGCTGGCCCGCGGCATCGTCGAGTGGCTCACCGAGGGCGTCCACCTCGGCCAGCTCCGCAACTACTTCGCCGTCCACGTCGACGACGTCTTCGCGCCCGACGCCCGCTGGGACACCGAACGCAACTGCACCCCGGGTGACCTCGACTGCGTCGGCGGCGACGGCCCGGGCACCGTGCCGATCCGGATGACCGCGGCCGACGCGGCGTACGCCGCCCAGTGGCAGACCCAGCACGGGTTCACCCTGGACATGGTCTACAACGCCGGCGCCGGCGAGGAGTGGAAGACCGAGAACGGCGGCGGCACCGACGCCCTGACCGACCGGCTGCTCGCCGACCGGGCCCGCTACCGGTGGATCAACCACACCTACACCCACCCTTTCCTCGGCTGCGTCCAGGACACCTCCACCGTCCCGTGGACCTGCGCGAAGAACGCCGACGGCAGCATCCGGTGGGTGAGCCGCTCCGAGATCTCCGCCGAGATCCGCGACAACTACTACTGGGCCGTGAACAAGGGGCTCCCGCTCGACCGCACCGAACTGGTCACCGGAGAGCACTCCGGCCTGCGCACCCTGCCCCAGCAGCCCGTCGACAACCCGAACCTGGCCGGCGCGCTCGCCGACAACGGCATCCGCTGGACCGGCTCGGACAACTCGCGCGAGCCCGAACAGCGCGCCGTGGGCCTCGCGTCGACCGTGCCGCGCCATCCCATGAACGTCTACTACAACGTCGGCACCAAGGCCGAGATGGCCGACGAGTACAACTGGGTGTACACCACCCGGGCCGACGGCGGCAGCGGCATCTGCGAGGACAGCCCCCTGTCCACCTGCATCACCCCGCTGGACACCGCCACCGGCTACGACGACTACATCGTCCCCATGGAGGCCCGCACCGCCCTCGGCCACGCCCTGTCGGGTGACCCGCGCCCGCACTACGTCCACCAGTCGAACCTGGCCGAGGAGCGGATCCTGTACCCGGTGCTGGAACGGGTGCTCGCCGGCTACCGGGCGTTGTTCGCGGACAACACCCCGCTGCAGAACGCCCGGCAGTCCGCCATCGGCACCGAGCTGAAGAACCGCGCCGACTGGCAGGCCGCCGTCGCCGCGGGCGAGGTCACCGCGTACCGGGTCGGCGACACCGTCACGGTGACGGCCCCGTCCGGCACCGAGATCCCGCTCACCGCCCCGGAGGGCACTCGCCGGCAACTCCTGCTCGGCACCACCGTCTTCGGCACCCCGTACGCGGGAGCCCGCTCCGACTGGACCCAGCCGGCGGCGCTCCAGACGGCCGTCGTCCTGAAGCTGCCGTAGACACCGACGCCCTCAGGGGCGCGGGGAACTGCGCGACCGGCCGAATCGAGACCGCACCCGGCCTCCGGCGCGCAGTTCCCCCAGGACAACATCCGCATACAGGGGGGAAGCCAGCGCAGCGATGCCGCGAACCGGCCGTCACGTCACCATGCTCACCGAAGGCACCTATCCGCACGTCCACGGCGGGGTCAGCACCTGGTGCGACCAACTCGTCAAGGGCATGCCGGAGGTGGACTTCCACATCCTCTCGCTCACCGGCACCGGCCGCGAACCCGTGACCTGGGAGCTGCCGCCCAACGTCTACCGTCACACCACCCTGCCGACCTGGGGCCCGCGCCCCGGCCGCGCGCGAGCACCCGTCGGCCGGGCCCGCCGCCGCTTCGCCGACTCCTACGAGCGCCTCCTGCTCTCCTTCCTCGACCCCGAGGCCCGTTGCGACTTCGGCTCCGCCCTGTACGAGCTGGCCGAACTCGCCCGGGACGGCCGGCTGCCGGCGGCGCTGCGCACCGAGACCGCGCTGCGCTCCCTGATGTGGATATGGACGATGCCGCATCTGCCGACCGCCGCCGCCCGGCCCACCGTGCACGACGCGCTCACCGCCACCGACCTGCTGGAACACGCCCTGCGCCCGCTGGCCGCACGGATGCCCGAGGACTGCGTCGCGCACGCCGTCAGCAGCGGCCTGGCCACCCTCCCGGCGCTCGCCGCCCGCCACTTCGAGGGCGTGCCCTTCCTCCTCACCGAGCACGGCATCTACCTGCGCGAGCGCTATCTCGGCTACCGGCGCGACGCCCAGCGCTGGCCGGTCAAGGCGTTCATGCTCGCCTTCTACCGCGCGCTGAACTCCCACGGCTACCGCACCGCCGACCTGATCACCCCGTGCAACCGGTACAACCGCCGCTGGGAGGAGCGCGGCGGCGCCGCCCCGGACCGTATCCGCACGGTCTACAACGGCGTCGACCCCGCCGCCTTCCCGCACGCCGGACCGGAACCCGACGTGCCCACCCTCACCTGGTGCGGGCGCGTCGACCCCATCAAGGACCTGGAGACGCTGATCCACGCCTACGCCACGGTCCGCGCCGAGCTGCCCGAGACCCGGCTGCGCCTGTTCGGGCCGGTCCCGCCCGGCGGGCAGGCGTACCGGACGAGACTGGAGAAGCTCGCCGCCGAACTCGGCGTCACCGACGGCCTCAGCTTCGAGGGCCGCGTCACCGAGGTGTGGCGTGCCTACGCGGCCGGCCACGTCGTCATGCTGTCCTCGATCTCCGAGGGCTTCCCGTTCTCCCTGATCGAGGCCATGTCCTGCGGCCGTACGACCGTCTCCACCGACGTCGGCGGCGTACGCGAGGCCGTCGGTGACACCGGCCTGGTGGTGCCGCCGCGCGAGCCGGAGAAGATGGCCGCGGCGGCGCTGGCCCTCCTCAAGGACGACGAACGGCGGCTGCGCCTGGCCGAGCTGTCCCGGCAGCGGGTCATCGACCGGTTCACCCTGCGCCGCTGCGTGGAGAACTTCCGCACGGTCTACCAGGAACTCGCCGGGCTGCCCGAGATCTACCGGCCGGCCGTCGAGACGGTCGCCGACTGGACCGCCGAACTGCGCGACCCCTGGTACGCGGCCGTCGCGACGGACGGAACCGACTGGTGAGCCGCTCCCCGGGGCTGCTTCGGGGCGCCCGCCCCGTCGCCCTGCCCACGATCCCGCACCAGCGGGCCACGCCCCGCCGGGCCGCCCCCGACCCGATCGACGAACTGGCCGCGCAACTCGACGACTTCGTCGCCGCCGCCGTCCACCCCGACGAGATAGCCGCCCTGCTGGAGTCCGACGGCCTGTCCGACGACCAGATACGCGAGCGGTACGGCGTGCGGAACTCCTTCGCGCTCGCCGAGGAGCTCTACGCACGCGTCCCGCGCCGCCACCCCGGCCCCGACGGCCCGCCGGCCGACCCCTGGCGGGTGAGCCTGCTCGGCTGTCTGCTGCGCGGCCTGGTCTTCGCCCTCCCCGGCTTCGCCCACGTGCTCGGCGCCCCCCTGCTGGCCGGGCCCCGCGACGACCTCGGCCTGCCGGCCGGCACGGTCCCGCTCCTCGCGGGCGCGCTGTGCGGCTGGAGCTGGAACCAGGGACTGTCCCACCGGGCCTACACCTGGCTCGGCCTCGGCGACCGGGCCGCCGCCCGCCGCTGCCTCCTGGTCGGCGCCCCGGTGGGCGCCCTGCTCGGCTCGCTGGCCGCGCTCGCGGTGACCGGACCGGCCCACCCGGCCGCACTGGCCTTCGCCGCCGGCCAGTCCTGCTATCTCGGGGCCTCGACCGTCCTGCTGGTGCTGGGCCGCGAACGGATCCTGCTGGCCGCCCTGGCCCCGATGACGGGCGGCGCGCTGCTGTCCCTCGTCGAACCCGTTCCGTCGTCGCTGCGGCTCCTGCTCCTGGTGGTCTCACCGGGCGCCGTGACGGTCCTCGCGCTGCGCGAGGTCCGGCCGACGCTGCGGGAAATGGGCGAGCTGTTCGCACCGGGCCGCGCCGGCGGCGTGTCCCGGCTGCCGGTCGGCTCCCTGCCCTACGCGTTGTTCGGGCTGGCCAGCGGGGCCCTGGTGCTGTACGCGGCGCTCGGCGACGTGCTCGCGGGACAGGCGCACAGCGCGCCGGCCGCGCCCGCCGCCGTGGCGCTCACCCTCAGCATGGGCCCCGCCGAGTGGCTGCTGCACCGCTTCCGCAGCGGCAGCCTGGCCGGGCTGCGCGCGGCCGGCACCGCGCGCGCCTTCCGGCGTGCGACGGCCCGTACGGTGACGCTGTGCCTGGCCGGGTACCTGCTGGTCCTGCTCGCCCTGGGGGTGCTCGCCGCGCTGCTGTGGCCGCACGCGCCCGAGCCGACCGGCATGCGGCTGGCCGGACTGCTGCTGCTCGGCGTGGTGCTGTGGACGGGCCTGCTGCTGCAGTCCTTCGGCGCGGTGCTCGGTGCCGCCGTGGTCTGCTCGCTGGCCGCCCTCGCCCAGACGGGAGCCCTGCTGCACCACCTGCCCGCACACCCGGTCGCCGTGGCCGTGTACGCGGCGGCGGCCACCGCCCAGGCCGTCCTGGCCGGTGCCCTGCTCGGAAGGGCGACCGCCCACCGATGAGCACCCTGCTGGTCCCGTACTACGAGCACCCGGCCGTCCGGCCCGCCGAGTGGGCGGCGGTCCTCGCCGCCGCCCCCCGGTTGTACGGCGTCGTCCTCAACCCGGCGAGCGGCCCCGGCACGGTCCCCGACCCGGCGTTCGCCGAGGTCGCGGCCCGGCTGCGGGCGGCGGACGTCCGGGTGCTGGGCTACACCGACACCGCCTACGGGCGGCGCCCGCCCGCCGAGGTCGCGGACGACCTCGCCCGCCACCGGGCCTGGTACGCCACCGACGGGGTGTTCCTCGACCAGGTCGCCTCGGGGCCCGGCGACCTGCCGTACTACCGCGGTCTCGCGCACGCCGTCCGGGCGGCCGGCTGCCGCTCCCTCACCCTCAACCCCGGCACCCCGCCCCACCCCGGCTACGCCCGCGTCGCCGACGTCCTGGTCACCTTCGAGGACCCCTGGGCGGCGTACCGCACACGGCGGCCCCCGGCCCCCGCGGTGGCCGCCGTGCAGTGCCACCTCGTCCACGGCGTCCCGGCCGGCGCCGACTGCGCGGGCCTCGCGCGTTCCCTCGGGGCCGGACTGCACTGTGCGGTGCCGGGGACGGGAGATCATCCTTGGGGTACGTTGCCGCACACCCTGGAGCCGGTCCGTTGAGACACCCGATACTGCTCACCACTCTGCTCGCGCTGCTGCTGGCGGGCTGCACCACGACCCCGCGGGACGACGAAGCGGACCCGCGGCCCACGGCCGGGCGCTGGGTGCCGCACCCCGGCATCGGCTGGCAGTGGCAGCTCAGGGACCGTCTGGACACCTCCGTCGACGTCCCGGTCTACGACATCGACGGCTTCGACAACCCGAAGGCGACCGTCGACGCCCTGCACGCCGACGGCCGCAAGGTCATCTGCTACCTGTCCACCGGTGCCTGGGAGGACTGGCGGCCGGACGCCGACGCGTTCCCCGAGGCCGTCGTGGGCCGCAGCAACGGCTGGCCCGGCGAGCGCTGGTTCGACATCCGCCGCACCGACGTCCTGGAACCGCTGATGGCCGAGCGGCTCGACATGTGCCGCGACAAGGGGTTCGACGCGGTGGAACCGGACAACATGGACGGCCACCTCAACGACACCGGGTTCCCCCTGACCGCCGACGACCAGCTCCGCTACAACCGGCTGATCGCCCGCCTCGCCCACGACCGGGGCATGTCCGTCGGCCTGAAGAACGACCTGGACCAGATCCCCGAACTGGTCGGCGACTTCGACTTCGCGGTCAACGAGCAGTGCGCCCAGTACGGCGAGTGCGCGTCCCTGACCCCGTTCATCGAGGCCGGCAAGGCCGTCTTCCACGTCGAGTACGAGCTGCCCACCAGCCGCTTCTGCGCCGAGTCGCGCCGGCTGCGCCTCAGCTCCCTGCTGAAGAAGTACGAGCTGGGCGCCTGGCGCGAGGCCTGTTAGGGCCGCGCCGGGCCCCTGGCTAGGAGCCCAGCGACAGGACCACCAGCGCGGTCGTCGCCGCCGTCTCCGCCAGGCCGCCGAAGACGTCCCCGGTGACCCCGCCGAAGCGGCGCGTGCAGCGGCGCAGCAGCAGTTCGGAGGCGGCCAGCGCGGTGACGACCGCCAGCGCCGCGCGGATCGCGTCGTACGGTCCACCGGGCGCGCCCGCCGCGGCCGCCAGCGCGACACAGCCGGCCGCGACCCCCGCGGCGCCCGCCGTCGGCACCACACCCGCGACCGCCGCCCCCAGCCCCTCCGGCCGGGCGGCGGGCACCCCCGCCCGCGCGGCCAGGGTGAGCGCCAGCCGGGCCGCGACCGCGGAGACCACGGCCCCCAGCGCGCCCTGCGCCCAGGAGTCGGCGTAGAGCCCGGCCAGCGCGGCCACCTGGGCGAGCAGTACCAGCACCAGGGTGACCACCCCGAACGGCCCGATGTCCGACTGCTTCATGATCCGCAGCGCGTCCTCGGCGGGCTTGCCGCTGCCCAGCCCGTCCGCGGTGTCGGCGAGGCCGTCCAGGTGCAGCCCGCGGGTCAGCGCGGCGGGCACGGCGACGGACCCCACGGCGGCGAGGAGAGGACCCGCGCCCGACGCGAGCAGCAGCAGGCCGAGGCCCGCCGCGGCACCGCCGACGACCAGTCCGGCCAGTGGGGCGCTGAGCATGCCACCGCGCGCGGCCGGGCGGTCCCAGCGGTGGACGTGGACGGGCAGCACGGTGAGTGTGCCGAAGGCGAAGCGCAGGCCGTCCAAGGGGGAGGGGGTCGTCGGGGTGTCGGTCACCCGCGCAGGCTACCGGCCGCCATGGGCCGCACCTGAGGGGGCGGTGGCTGGGGAGGGACGACAGGCGAGGGCGGGGCCAGGGGAGGGCGGGGCCAGGGGAGGGGGTGACAGGGGAGGCGGGTGACAGGGAAGGCGGGGAGGAAGTGAGACAGCGACAAAAGAGATTAGAGTGCCTATATGGGACATTGGCTCTACCGGAACATCGTCGAGCCGGGCAAGCTGCCGCTGCTCCTCGCCCTCACGGCCTTCGTCCTGACCTTCCTCGTCACCCGCGTCATCACCCGGCTCATCCGCGCGGGCAAGGGCCCGTTCGGCAACGTGAAGGCCGGCGGTGTGCACATCCACCACGTCGTGCCCGGCGTCGTCCTCACCCTCGTGGGCGGCTTCGGCGCGGTGACCGGCGGCCGCGACGGCGTCGGGCCGGCGCTCAGCGCCGTCGTCTTCGGCATCGGCGCCGGACTCGTCCTCGACGAGTTCGCGCTGATCCTGCACCTCGACGACGTCTACTGGAGCGAGGAGGGCCGCAAGAGCGTCGAGGCCGTCGTGATGACGGCCGCCCTGGTCGGCCTGGTACTCGCGGGGTTCTCCCCGTTCGGCGTGAACGGACTCTCCGAGGACGAGCTGCAGAACCGGGGCGCGGCCATCGTCACCGTGATCACCAACTTCCTCTTCGCGCTCGTCGCCCTCGGCAAGGGCAAGACCCGGGTCGCGGTCTTCGGGGTGATCGTCCCGCTCGTCGCGCTGGTCGGCGCGGTCCGTCTGGCCCGCCCCAACTCGCTCTGGGCCCGCCGCTTCTATCCCCACCGCCCCCGCGCCCGCGCCCGGGCGACCCTGCGCGCCTACCGCCACGACCGCCGCTGGTCCCGCCCTCGCCGCGCCGTGGAGAACTGGCTCGGCGGTGCCCCCGACGCCCCACCACCGGCCCTGCCGGAGGCGACCGAACAGACCGAACACGGCACGGAGCCCGTGCCGCCCGGGGGTGGCGGCGAGGGGCGGTGAGCCGGCCGCCGGAGTCCGGGTGCGGCGGTGCCGGCGTTCCGGCGCCCGCGGCCGGGCCGCTCACGCCGGGTCCTGCCCCGCCAGGAACTCGGTTCCGTCGGCCGCTTCGGCCGCTTCGGTCTGCTTGCTCAGCCGGGCTGTCTCGGCCTGTTCGGCTGCTTCAGCCGACTCGGCTCATGCGGTCCGCTCGCGCTGCTCGGCCTGTTCGGTCGCTTCGGTCTCCGCGCCCTGCTCGGCCTGTCCGTCCCGCTCGCCCCGCTCGCCCTGCCCGTCCTTCTCCGCATCGGCCGGACCGCCGGAAGGTGTCCCGTCCCGCTCAGGGAGTTCGGCGGCCAGCGCGGCGGCCGCCTGCACCAGCGGCAGCGCCGACAGGGCGCCCGCGCCCTCGCCGACCCGCACCCCCTGGTCGAGCAGCGGCTCCAGCGCCATCCGGTCCAGCGCCTTGGCCTGCCCCGGCTCCCCGGAGGCGTGCCCGGCCAGCCACCAGTCGGGCGCCCGGAAGGCGATCCGCTGCCCGACCAGCGCACAGGCCGCCGCCACCACACCGTCCAGCACGACCGGCACCTTGCGCACCGCGCACTGCAGCAGGAACCCGGTCATCGCGGTGAGGTCCGCGCCGCCCACGGTCGCCAGCAGCTGCAACTGGTCCCCGAGCACCGGCCGGGCCCGCCGCAACGCGTCCCGGATCGCGGCACACTTGCGCATCCACGCCAGGTCGTCGATCGCCAGCCCGCCCCGCCCGGTCACCACGGACGCGTCGGTCCCGCACAGCGCCGCCACCAGGACCCCGGCCGCCGTGGTGCCGCCGACGCTCACGTCGCCGAGGACCACCAGATCCGTACCGGAGTCGGCCTCCTCGTCGGCCACCGCCATGCCCGCCCGGAAGGCCGCCTCGGCCTCCTCGGGGGTCAGCGCGTCCTCGACGTCGATCCGCCCGCTGCCCCGCCGTACCCGGTGGCGCACCACGTCCTGCGGGAACGCGTCCGGCTCGCAGTCCAGCGCCATGTCCACCACCCGCACGGGCACCCCGAGCCGGCGCGCCAGCACCGCGGCCGGACGAGCCCCCTCCAGGACCTCCCGCACCAGGTCCGCGGCGCTGCCCGCGGGCCGCGCCGAGACGTCGAGCTCGGCGACGCCGTGGTCGCCGGCGAACAGGACGAGACGCGGGCGCTCGATGGGCCGTACCGGCACCCGGCCCTGCGCTGCCGCCAGCCACTCACCCAGGTCGTCCAGACGCCCCAGCGACCCGGGCGGCACGATCTGACGTTCCCGGCGTGCCTCCGCGTCGCGGCGCACCCCGCCGTCGGGGCGCTCGATGAGATCGGTGAAGTCGTCGAGATTAAGCGAGCTCATTCGCCGAACAGTACCGGCACCGATCGAACGGATCCGCGCCGCGATCGCCACCACACTCCCGCCGCGTCTTTGCACCCGGGATCGCGATCCCATACGTTCCGTTTTGCCATGGAATGTCGTACGACATGACCCGTCAGGTATCGCACCGGGAGCCACCGTCCATGCCCCCACGCCCGCCCCGCACCCCACGCCCCCCTCGGCCCATCCACGAACCCCGCCGCGACGACTGCCCCTGGTGCGGCTCCACCCGGCTGCGCACCCGGCTGCGCACCCCCGACCTGCGCCACCGGCACCGCCCGGGCACCTTCACCCTGGACGAGTGCCGGGACTGCGCACACGCCTTCCAGAACCCGCGCCTGACCCCGGAGGGCCTGGCCCTCTACCCGGCCGACCCGGTCACCGCCGCCGACCGCAGACGGCTGCGCGCCACCGCCCGGACGATGCTGGCGTTCCCCGAGCCGGAGAGCTGGCTGGACGTGGGGACGGGCGACGCGCGCTTCCCGGAGACGGCGCGGGAGCTGTTCACCTACACGGCGTTCGACGGCCTCGACCCCACGGCGCGGGTGCGGCGGGCCCGCGCGGCCGGCCGGGTGGAGGAGGCCCACGTGGGCAGTCTCGCGGCGCCCGAGCTGACGTCCCGGCTGCGCGCCCGCTACGACGTCGTCAGCATGCTGCACCACCTGCAGCACACCAGCGATCCCCGCGCCGAACTCCGGGCCGCCGTCACGGCCCTGCGCCCGGGCGGCCACCTGCTGGTGGAGCTCCCGGACCCGTCCAGCGCCTCCGCGTCGCTGCTGGGCAAGTGGTGGCCCGCCTACGACCAGCCGCGCCACCTGCACCTGATCCCGCCCGCCAACCTCCGCGCCGAACTGGAGGCGCAGGGCTGCGCCGTCGTCTCGACGGACAGCAGCGCCCCGCACCTGCCGCGCGACCTCGCGGCAGCCGTACGCGTGCGCCTGTCCCGCACCCGGATGCGGGCCGTCGCCCGGCCGGCATCCGCCCTGACCCTGTTCCTGGACCTGGCCCTGTCCCCGGTCCTGCGGCACACGCCCTTCTCCAACACGTACCGCCTGATCGCCCGGAAGACGGGCGGCGGCTGAGACGGTCCAGCGCCAGCGCCAGCGCCAGCGCCAGCGGCAGCGGCGGCATACGGCGTGCACGGCGGCCCGGCCGCGGTGGTGTCCCCCGCGGGCCACAGGGCCGACGTGGGCGTGTCTCCGCCGGCCACAGGCCCGGTGCGGTCGTGCCCCCGCCGGCCGGCCACAGGCCCGGCCCCGGTGCCGACCGCCCCTGGCCCCTACCCCCGCAACACCACCGCCTGCCCCGCCACGACCAGCAGAACCTCCTCGCACTCGGCCGCCACCGCCGCGTTCAGCCGCCCCAGCTCGTCCCGGTACCGCCGCCCGGACGCGGTGGCCGGCACGATGCCCGAGCCCACCTCGTTGGAGACCAGCACCACCGTCCGCCGGGTCCCGCGCACCGCCGCCGCGAGCTCCGCCACCCGCTTGCGCAGCTCCCGCTCACCCCCGTCCGCCCACAGCGCGTCGTCCCACGCCCCGACGGCGTCCATCGCGTCCGTCAGCCACAGCGACAGACAGTCGATCAGCACCGGCGCCCCGCTCCCCCCGAGCACCGGCACCAGATCGCAGGTCTCCGCCGTCCGCCACGACCCCGGCCGCCGCTCCCGGTGCGCGGCCACCCGGTCCGCCCACTCGGCGTCCCCGCCGCGCGCGCCCCCGGTCGCCACGTAGAGCACGTCGGGGAAGGACTCCAGCCGCCGCTCGGCCTCCACCGACTTGCCCGAGCGCGCCCCGCCCAGCACCAGCGTCCGGCGCGGCACGTCGGGCACCTCGTCGTAACCGCCCACGGCGAGCGTCTCGCCGTCCGGGACGGCCCGCGCCCCGGCCGCGGCCAGCCGCCGCCGCAACTCCGGCCCCGGCGGCACGTCATGGTCCAGGTGGACGGCGACCACGTCCGTCGTGGGGCCCACCGCGCCCACCGCCCGAAGCTTCGCCAGCGCGTCCGGCCGCCCCACCACGTCCACGAGCACCAGGTCGTACCCCTCGGAGGCCCCCGGCCCCCGCTCCAGCCCGGCCGGCGCGCTCCCCGGCGGCAGATAGAGCAGCTGCTGCCCGTCCGGCCCGCTCACCGCGTACCCGGTGCCGCCCGCGTCCATCGCCACGGCCCGCACCCGGTGCCCCGTCAGCAGCGTCAACTCCCGCCCGTCGGGCACCCGGACCGGCTGCGGCAGCCCGGCCGGCACCTCCACCGCCGGACCGTCGTGCGGGTGCGACAGCAGCACCTGCCGCACCCCGCTCAGCGAATGCCCGGCCCGGGCGGCCGCGAACGCCGCCCCCGGCGTGAGGTCCAGCAGGAGGGAGCCGTCGACGAGCAGCGCGGTGGCGGCCCGGGCGTCCTCGCCCAGCGAGCCGGCGCACGCCGCGCAGGGGCAGTCGGGGCGGGGCAGGCCCGCGGGAGCACCGGTACCGAGCAGAGTCACGTCCACACACCGATTTTCGCGTGTCCCCGCAGGTCTTGCGCATCCGGCTAGGCTGCCAGCAGGAGCCGGACCAAGATCCGGCCCCTGCTCCGCACGGGTTCACACCAGGGAGGCGTACATGGCGGCATGGACGTGGCGGTTCGAGAAGGCCGACGGGGCGGAGGTCGCGCCCGCGGTGGAGCCGGAGGAGTTCACCACCCAGGGTGACGCCGAGTCATGGATCGGCGAGCACTGGAAGGAACTGGCGGCCGGCGGCGCGGACCAGGTGAGGCTCTTCGAGGACGGCACCGAGATCTACGGCCCGATGAGCCTCCACCCCGAGGACTCCTGACCTGACGTCAGGCGGGCGGGGGCCGCACACCGGCCCTCGCCGCGTCCGGCGTACGGGGCGCCTTCGCCCCCAGGATGTCGTCGCCCCCCAGGACGTCGTCGAGCGCGGGCGTCACTGGGCGCCCAGCGTCACCTCGACCGTGCGCCGCTCCCCGTTGCGCGTGAAGGTCACCGTGGTGCGCTGTCCGGGCCGGTCCGCGGCCAGCGCCTCCGCCAGGGAGGTGACCGTGGTGACGCGGGTGTCGCCCAGCCCGACGATGATGTCCCCGGGCCTCAGTCCCGCCTTGTTGGCAGCGCCCCCCTCCACCACGTCCACCACCGCGGCCCCGGCCGCCCGGTACTCGTCGTCGACGACCGTGCGCGCCGTGATGCCGAGCGCAGCCCGGCCCGAGTCGGTGACCCTGCCGTCCTCGATGATCTGGTCGGCGACCGTCCGCACCATCGAAGACGGGATCGCGAACCCGATGCCCGGCGCCGCACTGCCGCCGAACCCCGGGTCGACGGCGGCCAGCGTCGGGATGCCGATGACCTTCCCGGCCAGGTCGACCAGCGCACCCCCGCTGTTGCCGGGGTTGATCGCGGCGGACGTCTGCACCATGTTCGCGATGGTCGCGCCGGTGCCACCGTCCCCGCCGCTCTCGCTGACGGTCCGCCCGGTCGCCGAGACGATGCCCTGCGTCACGCTCGACGACAGCCCGAGCGGCGACCCCATGGCGAGCACGATCTGCCCGACCTCCACCTTCGAGGAGTCCCCGAAGGAGGCCGCCCGCAGCCGGTCCGGCACCTCGTCCAGCTCGATGACGGCCAGGTCCTGCTGGGGGTACGAGTAGACGAGCGTCGCGGGCAGCGGATCCTCGCTGCCCGCCGTCGTCACCCGGAAGGTCTTCTCCTCGCCGACCACGTGCGCGTTGGTGACGATGTGCCCCTCGTCGTCGTACACGACCCCCGAGCCCACGGCCCGGCCGGCCCGGATCTGCACCACCGACGGCAGGACGTCCTCGATCACCTTCTGGTACGCGTCCTCCAGATCGCCGTCCGCCCTGGCGACGGGCGCGGCGGCCGGCGCGGTGGTCGCCGCGGCATCGCCGTCCCGGTCACCGGAGCCGCCGCCGGAACAGCCCGACAGCGGGGCCAGGCAGCACAGGAGCGCGGCGACGGCCGCGGCCGTCCGGGCGACGCGGGCAGGGGAGGCGTCCATGCCCCGAGTCTCGTGTCGGAGCGGTGATCCCGCCCCCGCTGTTCCCCCGACAGGGGGTCGCCGGCCGGTGACCCGACGGGGTCAGCCCCGCACACCGCACAGGTGCAGCAGCGCCGCCACCGCGCGGTACGGGTCCGTCCGGCCCGCCCGCTCCTCGACGGCCAGCAGCGTCTCCACATCGGCCGGGAGGTCCGCCCCGTCGGCCGCCGTGTCGGTGAAGACCCGCACCCCGTACCAGGTGGCCAGCGGCGCCCCGATCCCCGCGAGGGTGCCGGTCAGCGTGGCCAGCCGGTCCGCGCGCACGTCCAGGCCCAGCCGGTTGCGGTAGCTGACGGTGTCGAAACCGTCCAGGGCGCCCGCCCAGTCGCCCGACAGACCCGGCCGCATGGCCAGCGCGTCGCCGTTGCGCACCAGCAGCGACAGCAGACCGCCGTGCGCGAGCATCCGGGCCAGCCCCGCCAGCAGGGCGTCCGGCTCCTCGATGTACATCAGCACACCGTGACAGAGGACCACGTCGAAGCTGCCGGGCAGGAAGTGCACCCCCGTGTCCCGGCCGTCGCCCTCGATGATCCGCATCCGCTCCCGGATGCCCTCCGGCTCCCGGGCCAGCGCCTCGCGGGCCGCGGCGACCATCGCCGCGTCCTGCTCCAGGCCGGTCACCGAGTGACCGAGGCGCGCCAGCCGCAGCGCCTGCGTGCCCTGTCCCATCCCCACGTCGAGCACCCGCAGGCGCTGCCCGACCGGGAACCGCGCCGTGATCTGCTCGTCGAGCTGCCGGGCCACCAGCTCCTGCCGTACGACATCGCGCAGCCCGCCGATCCTGCTCAGCCAGGCCTTGGCCGCACCCCCGGAGAAGGAACTCGTGCTCAGGGCCGCTCTCCGCGCTTGACCTGAGGCTTGGGCAGCCGGAGCCGGCGCATCTGGAGGGAGCGCATCAGCGCGTACGCCACCGCGCCGCGCCGGTTCTCGTCGGGGAAGCGCTCCTGCAGCCGCTTGCGCAGGCGGATCCCGCTGAGGATCGAGTCGAGCACGATCAGCACGATCACCACGAGCCACAGCAGCAGCGCGAGCGCCTGCACCCGCTGGACCCGCACCAGCGTCAGCACCAGGATGACCACGGCCATCGGCAGGAAGAACTCCGCCACGTTGAACCGTGAGTCCACGAACTCACGCGCGAACTTGCGCACCGGACCCTTGTCCCGCGCGGGCAGGTACCGCTCGTCGCCGCCGGCCAGCGCCCGGCGCTGCTTCTCCATCTGGGCGCGGCGCTCGTCGCGCTGACGCCTGGCGGCCTCCTTGCGCGTCGTCGGCGTATTGGCCACGCTGCGACGCTGGGCCTGGGCCTCACTGCGCTTGGGCGTGGGCCGGCCCTTCGGGGCCTGCGGGTCACGGGGCTGACTGGAGTCGGTCACCAGCGCCTTGTCGGCGGCTTGGGCCTTCTCTTCCTTGGCACGGCTACGGAACACAAAACACAAGGGTAAGCGCTGACCGGGCATGGACCGTCGCCCGGCGGGGAACGATCCGGCAACACCGGACGTCGTAAGGGACAGAGCGGGCGATGCGGGATCCACCTACTCCTTACGCCGGAGAGGGCCGGTCCCCAGTCGTCCTCGGGGATGAGCGCATCATCCCGCGAACAGTGCGTCAATGGAGGCAGGGCCCGTACTGTGGGTTCTGTCGCAGCTGAGCTGGAGTCCGTCAGAAGGGGGCGCGCGAAGCCCATGAGCGGTGTCATGAAGCGTATGGGGATGATCTTCCGCGCGAAGGCGAACAAGGCCCTTGACCGGGCCGAGGACCCGCGCGAGACCCTCGACTACTCGTACCAGAAGCAACTGGAGCTGCTGCAGAAGGTGCGCCGCGGCGTCGCCGACGTGGCGACCAGCCGCAAGCGCCTGGAACTCCAGCTGAACCAGCTCCAGTCGCAGTCCTCCAAGCTGGAGGACCAGGGCCGCAAGGCGCTCGCCCTGGGCCGCGAGGACCTGGCCCGCGAGGCGCTGTCGCGCCGGGCCGCCCTCCAGCAGCAGGTCACGGACCTGGAGACGCAGCACGCGACGCTCCAGGGCGAGGAGGAGAAGCTCACCCTGGCGGCCCAGCGCCTGCAGGCCAAGGTGGACGCCTTCCGCACCAAGAAGGAGACCATCAAGGCCACCTACACCGCGGCCCAGGCCCAGACCCGCATCGGCGAGGCGTTCTCCGGCATCTCCGAGGAGATGGGCGACGTCGGCATGGCCATCCAGCGCGCCGAGGACAAGACCGCCCAGCTGCAGGCGCGGGCCGGCGCGATCGACGAACTCCTCGCCTCCGGTGCCCTCGACGACCAGTCCGGCATGCACAAGGACGACATCCAGGCCGAGCTGGACCGGCTCTCCGGTGGTACGGATGTAGAGCTGGAGCTGCAGCGCATGAAGGCGGAGCTGGCCGGGGGCACCTCGGACCGGCAGGCCATCGAGGGCGGCACCGGACAGCAGCAGCCCCAGCAGCAGCCGCAGGACACCCCGCGCTTCGACAAGCAGTGACCCGGCGCCGGGGCTCGGAGCCGAGGAGGCCGATGTGATCGTACGGATCATGGGCGAGGGCCAGGTCCGACTGGACGACTCCCACTTCGCCGAGCTCAACAAGCTGGACGACGAACTGCTCGCCGAGATGGAGGGCGGTGACGAGGCCGGTTTCCGGCGCACCTTCACCGCCCTCCTCGACGCCGTCCGCCGCCTCGGCACGCCCCTGCCGGACGACTGTCTGGAACCCTCCGAGCTCATCCTGCCGTCCCCGGACGCCACCCTGGACGACGTCCGGGAGTTGCTCAGTGACGACGGCCTGATCCCGGGCTGACCCCCGCCCGCCGGGCACGGACCGAGGCCCCGGGACCGGAGCCCCCGGCGGGGCACACCGCGGCCGGTCACGGAAAGCGACGGTAACTCCCCAGTGCCCCCCCTTGCCGAAGCCCGGCGCCGGCTGCAGGCCCACCCCCTCGCCCTGGACGCGGCGCTCGCCACCGCCGTGCTCCTGTGCATGGTCGCCGGCTCCTTCGTCGACCCGCACGGCGAGAACGGCGTCACCTGGGGCATCCACACCCCCGACCCGCTGGGTCTGCTGCTGATGACCCTCGGGGCGCTCGCCCTGGTCTTCCGGCGCCGCGCCCCGAGAACGGTCCTCGCCCTCACCGGCACCGTCTGCGTCGTCGAGTCCGTCACCGGCGACCCCCGCGCCCCGGTCGCGATGTCCGCCGTCATCGCCCTCTACACCGTCGCCTCCACCACCGACCGCCCCACCACCTGGCGGGTCGGCCTGCTCACCGTCACCGTCCTCACCGGCACCGCCATGCTCGCCGGCCCCCTGCCCTGGTACGCCCAGGAGAACCTCGGGATCTTCGCCTGGACCGGTATCGGCGCCACGGCCGGGGACGCGGTGCGCAGCCGCCGGGCCGTCGTCCAGGCGATCCGGGACCGGGCCGAGCGGGCGGAACGCACGCGGGAGGAGGAGGCCCGCCGCCGGGTCGCCGAGGAACGGCTGCGTATCGCCCGCGACCTGCACGACGTGGTCGCCCACCACATCGCCCTGGTCAACGTGCAGGCCGGCGTCGCCGCGCACGTCATGGACAAGCGCCCCGACCAGGCCAAGGAGGCCCTCGCCCACGTCCGGGAGGCCAGCCGCAGCGCGCTCAACGAGCTGCGCGCCACCGTCGGCCTGCTCCGCCAGTCCGGCGACCCCGAGGCCCCCACCGAGCCCGCTCCGGGCCTGGACCGCCTCGACGACCTCGCGGGAACGTTCCGCAGCGCCGGGCTCCGGGTGGAGGTTGCCCGCGCCGACGACGGCACGGTGCTCTCGGCGGCCGTGGACCTCGCCGCCTACCGGGTCGTCCAGGAGGCCCTGACCAACGTGCAGAAACACGCGGGCCCAAAGGCCAGGGCCGAGGTCAGCGTGGTCCGCGTCGGCCCCCGCCTGGAGATCACCGTTCTCGACGACGGCGCCCCGCCGGACGACCGGCCGCACGCGACCGGCGGCGGCCACGGCCTGCTCGGCATGCGGGAACGCGTCACCGCGCTCAACGGCACCCTCACCACCGGTCCCCGCTACGGCGGCGGCTTCCGCGTCCATGCGATCCTGCCCCTGAGAGCCCGCCCCGCCAGGGCGGGGGAGCCGGGGGAGACCGTATGACCATCCGTGTCCTGCTCGCCGACGACCAGGCCCTGCTGCGCAGCGCCTTCCGGGTACTGGTCGACTCCGAACCCGACATGGAGGTCGTCGGCGAGGCCTCCGACGGGGCGGAGGCGGTGCGGCTGGCCAAGGAGGAAGCGGCGGACGTCGTCCTCATGGACATCCGGATGCCCGGCACCGACGGCCTCGCCGCCACCCGGCTGATCAGCGCCGACCCGTCCCTCGCCCAGGTCAGGGTGGTCATCCTGACCACCTTCGAGGTCGACGACTACGTGGTGCAGTCCCTGCGCGCGGGCGCCTCCGGATTCCTCGGCAAGGGCTCCGAGCCGGAGGAACTCCTCAACGCCATCCGCGTCGCCGCCGGCGGCGAGGCACTGCTCTCCCCGACCGCCACCAAGGGCCTCATCGCCCGCTTCCTCGCCCAGTCCGACGGCGCCGACGGCACCGACTCCCTGCACTCCGCCCGCCTGGACGCGCTCACCGGCCGCGAGCGGGAGGTCCTCGTCCAGGTCGCCGGCGGCCACTCCAACGACGAGATCGCCGAACGCCTGGAGGTCAGCCCGCTGACGGTCAAGACCCACGTCAACCGGGCGATGGCCAAGCTGGGCGCCCGCGACCGGGCCCAGCTCGTGGTGATCGCCTACGAGTCGGGGCTGGTACGGCCACGGGCGGACTGACTCTCAGAGCAGGTCAGTCGTCTCCAGCTCGAAGACGAACGGCTCCGGCAGGGTGAGTGACTTGCCGAAGGGCACGGTGCAGTGCTGACGGTATGCGTCATCCTTGGGATCGCTGAACAGCGTGACCGAGGAGGCGTCGCGGTCCACCAGCAGGTACAGCGGGATGCCCGCCCGGGCGTAACAGCGGCGTTTGGCCTCGCGGTCCGTCCTGGGCTTGGTCGAGGTGACTTCCAGGACCATGGTCACGCCGTGGTACGGCATCCATGAGTCGGCATCGCGGTAGAGGTTGAGATGAGCGGGAGCGAAGGTCCCGTCCGGGACCACACGGTCCTTCGGGCAGTCGCCTCCCTTTTCCAGCATCAGTCCTTTGTTGCCGGAGAAGTCCATGTCGATCCGGGATCGCCGGATCACCTGCTTCATCAGCCTGGTGATGAAGTGCTCGTGCTCCCCGTCCGGCGGCGGCGTCACAACGATCTCCCCCTCGATCAACTCGGCCCGGAACCCCTCCGGGGTGTCGAGGGAGAGGAAGATGTCCAGCAGCCCCTCGGCCGGCGTGGTGGGCTCGTGCGCCACAGCGGTCATGTCACGCCCCTCCTTCGGTCGGTCGCCAGAGTGGACCATCGGACGATCACCTGCCCGTGAGATCGGAAGCCGTTCCCTCGATCGTGGCATACCCGTCCGTCCCCGGGGGGATCCGGATCCAGCCGCCCGTACTGCGCGCGGAGTATGCGAGGCATAAAGAAATGGACCTGGGGCCTACGAATCATGATCGTGGGATGGAACAGGGTGGAGGACCACACGTCCGCCCGCTTCTGCCGCTCCCAGAAGAGAGACCTGATCCATGTCCTGGCTGTCGAGGTTCAGCCTCGCGCAACGGGCCCTCATAGGCCTGATGTCCCTCATCGCGATCGTGTTCGGGGCGATCGCGATACCCCAGCTCAAACAGCAGTTGCTGCCCACCATCGAACTGCCCATGGTGTCGGTGGTCGCGCCGTACCAGGGCGCCTCCCCGGACGTCGTCGAGAAGCAGATCATCGAGCCGATCGAGGACAACCTCGACGGCGTCGACGGCATCACCGGCGTCACCTCCACGGCGAGCGAGGGCAACGCGCTGATCATCGCGTCCTTCGACTACGGCAACGACACCCAGCAGCTGGTCGCCGACGTCCAACAGGCCGTCAACCGGGCCCGGGTGCGGCTCCCGGACGGCGTCGACCCGCAGGTGATCGCCGGTTCCACCGACGACATGCCGACCGTCGTCCTCGCCGTCACGTCGGACAAGGACCAGCAGGCGCTGGCCGACCAGCTCGACTCCACCGTCGTACCGGCGCTGAAGGACATCGACGGCGTCGGCCAGGTCACCGTCACCGGCGTCCGCGACCTCCAGGTCTCCGTCACCCCGGACGACGGCAAGCTGGCGAAGGCCGGCCTGAGCGGCCAGAGCCTCACCCAGGCCCTCCAGGCGGGCGGCGCGACCGTCGCGGCCGGCTCCTTCGACGAGGCCGGCAGCAACCGCACCGTCCGGGTCGGCGGCGGCTTCACCTCCGTGGCCCAGATCCAGAACCTGGCCGTCCGCGGCCCCGACGGCAAGCGCCCGGTCCGCCTCGGCGACGTGGCCGCCGTCAAGCAGGAGGAGGCCCCGGCCGACTCCCTCACCCGCACCGACGGCAAGCCCAGCCTCGCCGTGATGGTCACCATGGACCACGACGGCAGCGCGGTCGCGATCTCCGAGGCCGTCGAGGACAAGCTGCCCGGCCTGCGCGCCGACCTCGGCTCGGGCGCCGAGCTGACCGTCGTCAGCGACCAGGGACCCGCCGTCTCCAAGGCCATCGAGGGCCTGACCACCGAGGGCGGGCTCGGCCTGCTCTTCGCGGTCCTCGTCATCCTGGTCTTCCTGGCGTCGATCCGCTCCACGCTGGTGACCGCGGTGTCCATCCCGCTGTCGGTCGTCCTCGCGCTGATCGTCCTGTGGACCCGCGACCTGTCCCTGAACATGCTCACGCTGGGCGCGCTGACCATCGCGATCGGCCGGGTCGTCGACGACTCGATCGTCGTCCTGGAGAACATCAAGCGCCACCTCGGCTACGGCGAGGAGCGCCACAGCGCGATCCTCACGGCCGTGCGCGAGGTCTCCGGTGCGGTGACCTCCTCCACCCTGACCACGGTCGCCGTGTTCCTGCCGATCGGCCTGGTCGGCGGCATGGTGGGCGCCCTGTTCGGCGCGTTCAGCCTCACCGTCACCGCGGCGCTGCTGGCGTCCCTGCTGGTGTCGCTGACCGTCGTCCCGGTGCTGTCGTACTGGTTCCTGCGCGCCCCGAAGGGCACCCCGGCCGACGCGGCCGAGGCACGCCGCAGGGCCGAGGAGAAGGAGGCCGGCAGCCGCCTGCAGCGCGTCTACGTGCCCGTCCTGCGCTTCGCCACCCGGCGCCGCCTGACCAGCGTGGCCCTCGCGGTCGTCGTCCTGGTCGGCACGTTCGGCATGGCGCCCCTGCTGAAGACGAACTTCTTCGACCCGGGCGACCAGCAGGTGCTGACCGTCAAGCAGGAGCTGGCGCCGGGCACCAGCCTGGCCGCGACCGACGTCCAGGCCCGCAAGGTCGAGCGGCTGCTGGCCGGCACCGAGGGCGTGAAGGACTACCAGGTCACCGTCGGATCCTCCGGCTTCATGGCCGCCTTCGGCGGCGGCACCGACAGCAACCAGGCGTCGTACCAGGTCATGCTGGAGGACTCGGCGTCCTACGAGGACGTCCAGGACCGCATCGAGGCCGGCCTGGAGAAGCTCGACGGCATCGGCACCACCACGGTGGCCGCCGGTGACGGCTTCGGCAACCAGGACCTCAGCGTGGTCGTCAAGGCGGCCGACGAGAAGGTGCTGCGCACGGCGGCCGAGCAGGTCCGCGAGGCCGTGGCGGGCCTCGACCACGTCACCGACGTCACCAGCGACCTCTCGCAGAGCGTGCCGCGGGTGTCGGTCCGGGCCAACGGCAAGGCCGCCGCGGCCGGGTTCGACGACCAGAGCCTCGGCATGGCGGTCGCCCGGGCCGTGCGCGGCACTCCGGTCGCCAAGGCGACACTGGACGACACCGAGCGCGACATCGTCATCAAGTCGGCCACGCCCGCGACGACCCTCCAGGAACTGCGGAACCTGCCGCTCGGCCCGGTGCGGCTCGGCGACATCGCCACCGTAGAGCTGGTCGACGGCCCGGTCTCCATGACCCGGATCGACGGGCAGCGCGCGGCGACCGTCACCGCCAAGCCGACCGGCGACAACACCGGCGCGGTGAGCACCAAGCTGCAGGCGAAGATCAAGGCCCTGAAGCTGCCGGCCGGCGCGCGGGCGGAGATCGGCGGGGTCACCTCCGACCAGGACGACGCGTTCAAGAACCTCGGCCTGGCGATGCTCGCCGCGATCGCGATCGTCTTCATGCTGCTGGTGGCGACCTTCCGGTCGCTGGCCCAGCCGCTGATCCTGCTGGTGTCGATCCCGTTCGCGGCGACCGGCGCGATCGGCCTGCTGGTCGCCACCGGCACCCCGATGGGCGTTCCCGCGATGATCGGCATGCTGATGCTGATCGGCATCGTGGTCACCAACGCGATCGTGCTGATCGACCTGATCAACCAGTACCGGCGGCAGGGGTACGGCGTCGTGGAGGCCGTCGTCGAGGGAGGCCGGCACCGGCTGCGCCCGATCCTGATGACGGCACTGGCGACGATCTTCGCCCTGCTCCCGATGGCCCTCGGCGTCACCGGTGAGGGCGGCTTCATCGCCCAGCCGCTGGCCGTGGTGGTGATCGGCGGCCTGATCACCTCGACCCTGCTGACCCTCCTGCTGGTCCCGACCCTCTACGCCGTGCTGGAACTGCGCAAGGAGCGCCGCGCCAGGAAGCGGGCCGCGAAGAAGGGCGGCGGCGACCGGCCGGCCGACGGCACGGCCGACGCGGACGAGACCTCCGGAGAGCCGGAACCGGCCGGGGTCTGACCCGGCCGACCGCCCCGTCCCCTCCCCCCTCCCGCGCCCCCATATCCTTGGGGCTCGCGACTGCTCTTCGGGGGAAGGGGACCGGGGCGGTGCCACTGCACAAGGACGACCCCAGATCACTGGGCGGATACCGGATCGTCGACCGGCTCGGCGCCGGCGGCATGGGGGTCGTCTACCGGGCGAGAGCCAGATCCGGGCGCGAGGTCGCCGTGAAGCTGGTCCACGCCCAGTACGCGGAGAACCCGGTCTTCCGCGCCCGCTTCCGGCAGGAGATCGCCGCCGTCCGCAAGGTCAGCGGCGCCTTCACCGCCCCCGTCGTGGACGCCGACCCGGAGGCCGTACGGCCCTGGATGGCCACCCAGTACGTGCCGGCGCCCTCGCTCGCCGAACGCATCCGCGCCACCGGCCCGCTGCGCGGCGCCGAGCTGCGGCGACTGGTGCTCGGGCTGGTGGAGGCGCTGCGCGACATCCACCGCGCCGGCGTCGTCCACCGGGATCTGAAGCCGGCCAACGTCCTGATGGCCGACGACGGGCCGCGCGTCATCGACTTCGGGATCTCCCGGGCCGCCGAGAACCAGACCCTGACCGAGACCGGCCACATGATCGGCACCCCACCCTTCATGTCCCCGGAGCAGTTCACCGACGCCCGCTCGGTGGGCCCCGCTTCCGACGTCTTCTCCCTCGGGGCGCTGCTGGTCTACGCCGTCACCGGGCACGGCCCCTTCGACGCGGACAGCCCTTATCTGACGGCGTACCGGGTGATGACCGAGGAACCGGCGCTGGACGCGGTGGCGGAGCCGCTGCGCGGGCTGCTGGCCCGCTGCCTGGCCAAGGAGGCCGCCGCCCGGCCCTCGCTGGACGAGCTCGCCGGGGAGTTCGCCGCCGTCCTGCCGGAGCCGGACCCCGGCGACCCTTCCACGGTGACGCTGCGGCTGCCCCCGGCCCCGGAGCCGCCGCGCACCCCCACCGCCGCCGGCGCGGGCGCCCCCGGGCCGGAACCGCGCCGGCGGCGCACCCGGCTGCCGGCCCTCGTGGCCGCCGCGGCCGGGGTCCTGGCCGTGGCGCTCACCGCCTACCTCCTGGGCCCGGCGCGCGGCGGCGACGCCGCCGGGCCGGCGGCGGACTCCCCGCGCCCCTCGGCGGCGTCCCGCTGGCGGAGCCTCCCCGAGGGCTGGCGGCCCTGGCAGACCACCCTGTTCGAGACCGCCGGGCGGGGCGCCGAGCGGCCGCTGGGCGGTTCCGCGGGCTCCGACACCGGCTACCCGGACTGCCGGCTCAGCGACGGGGACGTGTACTGCGCCGGCAACGGCACCCTCCCGGTGCGCCTCGACGGGCGCACCGGCGCCACCGTCTGGCGGGCCGACATCGCCCGCAAGGGCGTCGCGCGCGGCTCGTACACCACGGCACTGCTCGGGGTGTCCGACGGCGCGGCGGTCGTCCAGGAGAGCGTCACCGGCCCCGACGGCGACTACGACGAGGTGACCGTGACCGCGCTCGACACCGCGAGCGGGTCCCGGCTCTGGTCGCACCGGGTGGCCGCCGAGTACGCCGACACGCTCCTGTCCGCGGGGCTCGTCCTGGTCACGGAGGACGGCGGCGACACGGTGGTCGCCCGCTCGCCCCGGGACGGCGCCGTGCGGTGGAAGGCGCCGCTGCCCGCGAACCACTACTGCTCCTACCGCGACGTGGACGGCAGCCCCTACGTCGACTGCGTGACGAGGGACGAGAACTCCGACGCCGCGCAGCTGCTCGCGCTGGACCCGGCCGACGGCAAGGCCCGGCGGCTGCCCGTGACCGCGGCCGACGGCGACTTCCTCGGCCGGCTCGGCGGCAGGCTGCTGTTCGCGTCCTGGGTGGAGGACCGGTCGGGCGGCGGCATGCAGTACACCGGGGTGGTGCTGATCGACCCGGACAGCGGCGAGCGCACGGCGACGCCCCTGGCCGCGCGCTACTCCGGGGACTCGCTGTACGCCGACGGCACCCTGTACTTCACCTCTCACGCGGGCCGGGTCACGGCGGTGTCGGCCCGGACCGGCCGACAGCTGTGGCAGACCCCGACCACCCTGGAGGCGCCGGGCTCGCCGGCGGTCGACCCGCGCGCCGGAGTGCTCTACCTGGCCACGGCGGGCGGCCGGGTGGGCGCCCTGGACACCCGCACGGGCGAGGTGCTGTGGGAGTCCGCCGCCCCCCGCACCGACGCCATGGGCACCAGTGGCTGGTCCCGTGTGCTGCTCCACGAGGGTGCCGTGATCGTGGCCACCCCGGGCGGCAGCCTGTTCTCGCTCGACCCGGCCCACCCCGGACGGCAGCCGGCGCCGGCGTGAGCGTCACGCCGGCGCCGGAGCACGGGACGGGGGAGCGGGGCGGGGCTACGGCAGCGCCAGCATCCGCTCCAGGGCCAGCTTGGCGAAGGCCTCGGTCTCCCGGTCGACCTGGATGCGGTTGACGAGTTCGCCCTCGGCCAGCGACTCCAGCGTCCACACCAGGTGCGGCAGGTCGATGCGGTTCATCGTCGAGCAGAAGCACACCGTGCGGTCGAGGAAGACGACCTCCTTGCCCTCGGGCGCGAAACGGTTCGCCAGCCGGCGGACCAGGTTCAGCTCCGTGCCGATGGCCCACTTGGAACCGGCCGGCGCGGCCTCCAGGGTCTTGATGATGTACTCGGTCGAGCCGACGTGGTCCGCGGCGGCGACGACCTCGTGCTTGCACTCGGGGTGCACCAGCACGTTCACGCCCGGGATGCGTTCCCGCACGTCCCTGACGGAGTCCAGGTTGAAGCGGCCGTGCACCGAGCAGTGGCCGCGCCACAGGATCATCTTCGCGGCGCGCAGCTCTTCGGCGGTCAGCCCGCCGTTCGGCTTGTGCGGGTTGTAGACCACGCAGTCGTCGAGGGACATGCCCAGGTCGCGGACGGCGGTGTTGCGGCCGAGGTGCTGGTCCGGCAGGAACAGGACCTTCGTCGACGAGGACCCACCCTGCTGGAACGCCCATTCCAGCGCCCGCCGCGCGTTGGACGAGGTGCAGATGGTGCCGCCGTGCCTGCCCGTGAACGCCTTGATGTCCGCGGAGGAGTTCATGTACGAGACGGGCACGACCTGCTCGGCGACGCCGGCCTCGGTCAGCACGTCCCAGCACTCGGCGACCTGCTCGGCGGTGGCCATGTCGGCCATGGAGCACCCGGCGGCCAGGTCCGGCAGGACCACCTTCTGTTCGTCGGAGGTCAGGATGTCGGCGGACTCGGCCATGAAGTGGACGCCGCAGAAGACGATGTACTCGGCCTCCGGGCGGGCGGCCGCGTCCCGGGCCAGCTTGAAGGAGTCGCCCGTGACATCGGCGAACTGGATGACCTCGTCGCGCTGGTAATGGTGGCCGAGCACGAAGACCTTGTCGCCCAGCTTCTCCTTGGCGGCGCGGGCGCGCTCCACCAGGTCCGGGTCGGAGGGGGACGGCAGGTCACCGGGGCACTCGACGCCGCGCTCGCTCTTCGGGTCGGCCTCGCGGCCGAGGAGCAGCAGGGCGAGCGGAGTCGGCTGTACGTCGAGCTCCGGGGTCTGGGCGGTGGTCACGGCACGCACCCTTTCTACTTTTCGTCGAACTGACGCTATATATCATAACCCGGTTCACGTCACTTTGACGATGGCCATAGCGTCGATGTGACGTGAATCCCGATGAGTCGTTTTCCGCTTCCGGGGGCATGTGCGAGCATGAAGGAGGAGCCGAAAGACAGGCGCCCGGCCCGGAATGAATCCGCGGCCTTGCCGGTTGCAACCGTCGGCAAGCAGTCTCCGTACAACCCGGGAGAGATGTAGATGTCCGTATCGGACGAGACCAGCACCGTCACCGACGGCATCATCCTGACCGACGCCGCCGCGTCCAAGGTCAAGGCGCTGCTCGACCAGGAAGGCCGCGAGGACCTCGCGCTGCGGGTCGCCGTCCAGCCCGGTGGCTGCTCCGGCCTGCGCTACCAGCTGTTCTTCGACGAGCGCTCCCTCGACGGTGACGTGGAGAAGGACTTCGGCGGGGTCAAGGTCGTCACCGACCGCATGAGCGCTCCGTACCTGGGCGGTGCCACGATCGACTTCGTGGACACCATCGAGAAGCAGGGCTTCACGATCGACAACCCGAACGCGACCGGCTCCTGCGCCTGCGGCGACTCCTTCAGCTGAGCCGCGGCACGGCACACACGCCGGACACACGGAAGGCGGCGGCACCCGGGATCGGGGCCGCCGCCTTCCGTGTGTCCGGCGAAAGGGTCACCGCGGCGGGTCGGCCGTCTCCGGCAGCCGGGCTCCCGGCTTCTCCAGCGGGACCTCCTGGCCGTCCGCGCCCACGACCGTCCGGTCGCCGAGCGGCCGGTCCAGCCGTACCGTCCGGTGGTACGTCTTGGCGATCATGATGCACACCTTGTCCGGCCAGGGCTTCGCGGTGACCGTGACCGCCACCCGGTCCGCGCTCTCGGCCGCGCTCACCGTGTAGTCGGCGCACACCCCGGCGGTGAACCGGACGGTCAGCTCCGAACCGTCGGCCGTGTACGCCTCCACGTCCACCGTCCGCGTCCCGTCCGGCGCCGTGGACCCGGCACCGGGACCGGTGGGCCGGGGGCTGGGCGGCGCGGTCGGGACACCCGGCGGGGGAGTGGCGCTCGCCGTCGCCGGGGCCAGGTACGCCGGGTCGACGGCCGGGTGCGTCACCGTGTAGGTCTCCGCCGCTCCCTGGGTGCGTGCGGTGAACAGCCACGACGGCACCAGCACCGGCCGGCCGCCGCTGCTCCGCGGGGCCAGGCCGAGAACCGCGCCCTCCACCGTGACCGTCTCCCGGTGCGGCCCCCCGCCCGAACGCCCGCAGGGACTCTCCAGCCGGTCCTCCTGCGGCACGGCGCTGGCACAGCCGCCGATGCCCATGCGGTGCTCCGTGCCCGGCGCGGAGTTCATCAGGTCCAGGGTCTCCCGGGCGCTGAGCACGGGGTAGGCCGCACCGGCCACGGGCTCGGTCAGCCGCCCGTTCCCGCCGACGACCTCGCCGCGCGCGTCGACGATGACGCCGGTGGTCCAGCCGTAGGTGGGCAGCCCGCCGAACACCGGATCGGCGTTGACCACCCGTTCGGCGCCCATCACCTGGCTCGCGTCCACCTTGGCGTCGTCCTGGCCGACCGCCTTCAGCACCGGCGCGGCCGCCGCGATCGCGGCGCTCTCGCCGATCGGGTCGCCACCCTGGGCGAGGGAGGGCTCGGCGGGACAGGCGGTGGCCTTGCGGGAGCAGTTGTCCGAGCCCGGCGCGTACCGGCTGAACGTCCACATCCCCGGGGCCTGCCGGTTCACCCGCAGCACGGGCCCGGAACCGTCCCGGTCCCCGCCGTCCCCGCCGACCCGCCACACGTCACCGGCCGCGACCGGGGTCCCGGTCACCCCGAGCGCCTTCGCGAGCCGCGCCACGGCGTCCTTGCCCACCTCACCCCGCGCCCACCGCACGACGGCCGACTCCGGGCCCTCGGGCAGCGTGCCGTCGGCCTCGTACACCACGCCGTAGGGATTCGGCTCGCCCGGCGCGATGCCGTTGCCGCTCTCCCCGGCTCCGGCGGCGTACCCGTCCAGCGCCAGCACCGGAGGCGTCCCCTGGGCGGAGGGCGCACCGACACCGCCGTGACCGCCCCCGCCGCCCGCGCCGGCGGCCAGGTACGCCCCGCCACCGCCCACCACCATCACGGCGACGGCGACCATCCCCACCATCAGCCGCGACCTGTGCCGCCCGGCCGGCGCGTCCGCCGGGTCCGCGGGGCGGGCGGCGGCCGGTGAGGTCTCGCCGGGCCGACCGGCCGCGGAGGCGCTCCCGGACGTGGTGTCACCGTCCGGCTCGGCCGGCGCATCGCTGTCCCGGCCGGGCTCGGCGGCCACAGGTGGGGCGGCCTCGTCGGGCTCGGGGGCGGGGGGTGCTCCGGCGTCGTCGCGCTCGGCGGCGGGGGGTGCTCCGGCGTCGTCGCGCTCGGCGGCCGGCGGGGTCCCGTCCTCCGGCTCGCCGGGCACGGCGTCCGCCTCGCCCTCCGGGGGGCCGGCCTCCCCGGCGGACGTCTCCCGCTCCACCGGGGCGGCCTGCTCCTCCCCGGCGGAGCCCTGCCCCGGAGAACCCTTCGTCACGGGCTCCGCCGCGCCGTCGGTCTCCCTCGCGGCGTCGTCGTGGTCGGGTCGCTCGGTGTTCACCGCATCGCTCCTTCGGCCGCACAGCTGTCCCGGCGGTCGACCCGCCCCGCACGGCCACCAAGGACCGCCGGGAGGGTCGTACCCCGCATCCCCCCTACGGGGGACAGCGATGGGACGCAGCGGGGGAGCGCGCGGTTCCCTTCAGCGGCGCCCGGAGCGTGAGAAGCGCCCGAAGCGCCCCCGCACCCGCTCGCCGTCAGTTGCCGTACTCCGGCATGGCCGCCAGCAGCCGCGCCGAACGCGCCGGGACCGTCACGCCGTGCAGGAGGGACAGCGGCACCGGCCGCGCGGCGGTCCGCTCCGGGGCCGCCCAGTGCGGGACCATACGAGCGCAGTCACCCCGCAGCGAGGCGAGGTCCACCTCGTGGTCGGCGGGGGTGTCGGAGGCAGCCTCAAGGATCGTCATAGCGGCACCGTAGGCACGGACGAGTCCGCGAAGAAAGATCTACTATCGGGTAGTTTCCACTGCTTCTGTAGCCCTCGCCGACCCGGTAGCGTGAACTGTCAATCCCCCTCCACACAGGAGAGTCCACGCCGTGCGCATCGCAGTCACCGGCTCCATCGCCACCGACCACCTCATGACGTTCCCCGGCCGCTTCGCCGACCAGCTCGTCGCGGACCAACTGCACACGGTCTCGCTCTCCTTCCTCGTCGACAACCTGGACGTACGCCGGGGCGGCGTCGGCGCGAACATCGCCTTCGGCATGGGCCAGCTCGGCACCCGGCCGATCCTGGTAGGCGCCGCCGGCTTCGACTTCGACGAGTACCGGGCCTGGCTGGAGCGCCACGGCGTCGACACCGCCTCGGTCCGCATCTCCGAGACGCTGCACACCGCCCGCTTCGTCTGCACCACGGACGCCGACCACAACCAGATCGGCTCCTTCTACACCGGCGCGATGAGCGAGGCCCGCCAGATCGAGCTCAAGACCGTCGCCGACCGGGTGGGCGGCCTGGACCTGGTCCTGATCGGCGCCGACGACCCCGAGGCGATGCTCCGCCACACCGAGGAGTGCCGCTCCCGCGGGATCCCCTTCGCCGCCGACTTCTCCCAGCAGATCGCCCGGATGAGCGGCGAGGAGATCAGCATCCTCCTGGACGGCGCCACCTACCTCTTCTCCAACGAGTACGAGAAGGGGCTCATCCAGACCAAGACCGGCCTGTCGGACGACGAGATCCTCGCCAAGGTCGGCCATCGGGTGACCACCCTCGGCGCCCGCGGTGTCCGCGTCGAGCGGGCCGGCCAGGACCCGATCGAGGTCGGCTGCCCGGACGAGGAGCGCAAGGCCGACCCCACCGGCGTCGGCGATGCCTTCCGCGCGGGATTCCTGTCCGCGCTGGCCTGGGGCGTCTCGCTGGAGCGGGCCGCGCAGATCGGCTGCATGCTGGCCACCCTCGTCATCGAGACGGTGGGCACCCAGGAGTACCAGCTGCGGCGGGGACACTTCATGGAGCGGTTCACGAAGGCGTACGGGGACGAGGCGGCGCAGGAGGTCCGGGCGCACCTGGGCTGAGGCCGGCCGGTCCGGTGCGGGAGCGCGGGGGCTGGTCGCGCAGCTCCCCGCGCCCCGGGCTGGTCAGCTCGTCCGGCGGACCACGTACGCCGTTCCTCCTCGCGCCGGCTCCTCGCCGACGTACTCCTGGCCCCGCATCTCGCACCACGCCGGGATGTCCAGCCGTGCGGCCTCGTCGTCGGCCAGCACCCGCACCAGGCCGCCCACCGGTACGTCGCCGAACACCTTCGCCAGCTCGATGACGGGGACCGGGCACCGCTTGCCCAGCGCGTCCACCACCATCCCGTCCTCGCGGACCTCGGCCACCGGCGCCGGAGCCCCGAGCTTGTCCCGGACCCCGGCCACCACCCCGGGCAGCACCTCCAGGAACCGTTCGACGTCCTGTTCGGCGGCCCCCGCGGGCAGGGACACCCGGACGTTCCCCTCGCTCAGCACCCCCATCGCCCTGAGCACATGGCTGGGGGTCAGCGTGCTGCTCGTGCAGGACGATCCGGAGGAGACGGAGAAGCCCTCCCGGTCCAGCTCGTGCAGCAGCGTCTCCCCGTCGACATAGAGACAGGAGAACGTGACGATCCCCGGCAGCCGCTGCTCGGGATCCCCGACCACCTCCGCATCGGGGACGAGGGCCGCGACCCGCGCCCGGATCCGCCCCGTCAGCTCCCGCAGCCGCTCGGCCTCCGCCGCGGCCTCCGCCCGTACGGCCCGCAGGGACGCCACCGCGGCGACGATCGCCGGGAGGTTCTCGAAGCCGGGCTCCCGGCCCGACTCCCGCTCGTCCGCCGGCCCCCGCGGAGCGAACCGCACCCCCTTGCGCACCACCAGCAGCCCCACACCCGACGGGCCGCCCCACTTGTGGGCGCTGCCCGCCAGCACCGACCACGGCCCCTCGACCGGCCCCCAGCCGAGCGACTGCGCCGCGTCCACGAAGAGCGGAACGCCGGCCGCCCGGCACACCTCCGCGACCGCCGCCACCGGCTGCTCGGTACCCACCTCGTGGTTGGCCGACTGCAGACAGGCCAGCGCGGTGTCCGCCCGCAGCGCCTCGGCGTACGCCTCGGCGCTCACCAGACCCCCGCGGTCCACGGGCACCCGGGTCACCGTCCCGCCGTCCGCCTCGTGCGCGTCGGCCGAATGGAGCACCGAGCTGTGTTCGACGGACGACACGATCAGGTGACGTCCGACGCGCCCTCGGCCGGCCAGCGCCCCCGCGATCCCCCGGTGCACGGACCGCGTCCCCGACGACGTGAACACCACCTCGTCGGCCCGGCACCCCACCGCGTCCGCCGCCGCCTCCCGGGCGGCGTCCAGCAGCATCCGCGCCTTGCGCCCCTCCCGGTACAGCCGCGCGGGGTCCGCCCATCCGTCCTCCAGCGCGGCCAACAGCGCCTGACGGGCGACGGGATGGAGAGGAACGGCGGAGGCAGCGTCGAAGTAGGCCATACGGCAACGGTAGAACTCCGCTCCGACGGCCGGCCCCGGGGGCGCCGGGCGCCGCCCGGTCGCGGCCCCGACGCGGGGTGCGACAAGGCCCGATGAGCCCGCCGCCGCCAATCCAGCGAACCACCCGAGCCAGTAGGCACCCCTCCCCGCGAACGCCGACAGGGCGTCGGCTAGGGTTTGGTCCGCATAAACATCAAACCCCTGCCCGACGCGGGGCGGCGACCGACCAGCGAGAAGGCCAGGCCGCAGCCGTACAGCGCGGGCGAGACTCTCGGGAAGGCGCTACGTGAGTCCCAACGGCTCCGACCGCTCGCCGCGGCGCCCGATGCGGCGGAAGCTGCTGCAGGCACTGACCGCGGGCCTGGTCCTGGCGACCGCGACCGGTTGCACATACAAGGACTTCCCCCGCCTTGGTATGCCCACCCCCACCACCGAAGAGGCTCCGCGGATCCTCTCCCTGTGGCAGGGCTCCTGGGCTGCCGCGCTCGCCGTCGGCGTGCTGGTGTGGGGCCTGATCCTGTGGAGTGCTTTCTTCCACCGGCGCAGCCGCACCAAGGTCGAGGTACCTCCGCAGACCCGGTACAACATGCCCATCGAGGCGCTGTACACGGTGGTACCGATCATCATCGTCTCGGTGCTCTTCTACTTCACGGCCCGCGACGAGTCCAAGCTCCTCGACATGTCGAAGAAGCCGGACGTCACGGTCAACGTGGTCGGCTTCCAGTGGAGCTGGTGCTTCAACTACATCGAGAACGTCGACGGTTCCACCGGGGACGCGAAGACCGACGAGAACCTGTCCGCGATCCCGGACCGGTACACGAAGGAGTTCCCGGACAACGCCGGCGGTGTGTACACCTGCGGCACCCCCGGTGAGCGGAACCCGCAGACCGGCAACCCCGGTCCGACGCTCTGGCTCCCCGAGGGCAAGACGGTCCGCTTCGTCCTCACCTCCCGTGACGTCATCCACTCCTTCTGGGTGGTGCCGTTCCTGATGAAGCAGGACGTCATCCCGGGCCACACCAACGCCTTCCAGGTGACCCCGAACAAGCAGGGCACCTTCATGGGCAAGTGCGCCGAGCTCTGCGGCGTCGACCACTCCCGGATGCTGTTCAACGTGAAGGTCGTCTCCCCCGAGCGCTACGAGCAGCACCTCAAGGACCTCGCCAAGAAGGGGCAGACCGGTTACGTTCCCGCGGGCATCGAGCAGACCGCCCATGAGAAGAACCGGGAGACGAACCAACTGTGAGCATCCTCAACGAACCTCAGGGTGCCGCGGCAGCTGAAGACTCGTACGAGAACGAGCTGCCGGTCCGGCGCAAGCAGCCCGGCAACGTGGTCATCAAGTGGCTCACCACCACCGACCACAAGACCATCGGAACGCTGTACCTGGTCACCTCGTTCGCGTTCTTCGTCATCGGCGGCGTCATGGCTCTGCTCATGCGCGCCGAGCTGGCCCGCCCGGGCCTGCAGATGATGTCGAACGAGCAGTTCAACCAGGCGTTCACGATGCACGGCACGATCATGCTGCTGATGTTCGCGACGCCGCTGTTCGCCGGCTTCGCCAACTGGATCATGCCGCTACAGATCGGCGCCCCGGACGTGGCCTTCCCGCGGCTGAACATGTTCGCCTACTGGCTGTACCTGTTCGGCTCGCTGGTCGCGGTCGGTGGTTTCCTGACCCCGGACGGCGCGGCCGACTTCGGCTGGTTCGCCTACTCCCCGCTGTCGGACGCGGTCCGTTCGCCGGGCATCGGCGCCGACATGTGGATCATGGGCCTGGCCTTCTCCGGCTTCGGCACCATCCTCGGCTCGGTCAACTTCATCACCACGATCATCTGCATGCGCGCCCCCGGCATGACGATGTTCCGCATGCCGATCTTCGTGTGGAACGTGCTGCTGACCGGTGTCCTGGTGCTGCTCGCCTTCCCGGTCCTCGCGGCCGCGCTGTTCGCCCTGGAGGCGGACCGCAAGTTCGGCGCCCACGTCTTCGACGCCGCCAACGGCGGAGCGTTGCTGTGGCAGCACCTCTTCTGGTTCTTCGGACACCCAGAGGTGTACATCATCGCCTTGCCGTTCTTCGGCATCATCAGTGAGGTCATCCCGGTCTTCTCCCGCAAGCCGATGTTCGGCTACATGGGTCTGATCGCGGCGACCATCGCCATCGCCGGCCTGTCCGTGACCGTGTGGGCGCACCACATGTACGTCACCGGCGGCGTGCTCCTGCCGTTCTTCTCCTTCATGACGTTCCTCATCGCCGTCCCGACCGGCGTGAAGTTCTTCAACTGGATCGGCACGATGTGGAAGGGCTCGCTGTCCTTCGAGACACCGATGCTGTGGGCGACCGGCTTCCTGGTCACCTTCACCTTCGGCGGCCTGACCGGCGTCATCCTGGCCTCCCCGCCCATGGACTTCCACATCTCCGACTCGTACTTCGTGGTGGCGCACTTCCACTACGTCGTCTTCGGAACCGTCGTCTTCGCGATGTTCTCCGGCTTCCACTACTGGTGGCCGAAGATGACCGGCAAGATGCTCGACGAGCGCCTCGGCAAGATCACCTTCTGGACGCTGTTCGTCGGCTTCCACGGCACCTTCCTGGTCCAGCACTGGCTGGGCGCCGAGGGCATGCCCCGCCGGTACGCGGACTACCTGCACGCCGACGGCTTCACCGCCCTGAACACGATCTCGACGATCAGCTCGTTCGTGCTCGGCCTGTCGATCCTGCCGTTCCTCTACAACGTCTGGAAGACCGCCAAGTACGGCAAGCCCGTCGGCGTCGACGACCCGTGGGGCTACGGTCGCTCCCTGGAGTGGGCGACCTCCTGCCCGCCCCCGCGGCACAACTTCCTCACCCTGCCGCGGATCCGCAGCGAATCCCCGGCGTTCGACCTGCACCACCCTGAGATCGCCGCGCTCGAGCAGCTGGAGCACGCCGGCCACGGCGCGAGCGCCCTCGCGGGCAGCAAGGAGGCCGGCAAGTGAAGATCCAGGGCAAGATGTTCATCTGGCTGAGCGTCTTCATCCTCGCCATGGCGATCGTCTACGGCGTCTGGTCGAAGGAGCCGGCCGGTACCACCGCCCTCTTCCTGGCCTTCGGCCTGGCCATCATGGTCGGCTTCTACCTGGGCTTCACCGCCCGGCGGGTCGACACCGGTGCCCAGGACAACAAGGAGGCGGACGTCGCGGACGACGCCGGCGAGCTGGGCTTCTTCAGCCCGCACAGCTGGCAGCCGCTGTCCCTGGCCGTCGGCGGGGCCCTCGCCTTCCTCGGCGTGGCGGTCGGCTGGTGGCTGCTCTACTTCGCCGCGCCGATCATCCTGATCGGCGTCTGGGGCTGGGTCTTCGAGTACTACCGCGGTGAGAACCGCACCCAGTAGCACGCGCCCCGACGCGCGGGAGCCCGGACACTCCGTGAGGAGCGTCCGGGCTCCCTCTTTTGCCGCAGCCGGGGTGTCCGATCGCCGTAATCTCCGTCACCCGTAGGAGTGACCCCGCGCGCCGTCGTTGACGTGACTTCCTACGTTGAGGTCATGAGCCCCACACCCAGCCCCCGCACCGTCGTCGGCTGCACCCTGCTGGTGATCGCCCTGGGGGCGGGCGCCAGCGCGTGCGGCTCGGACGGCGATCCGCTCGCGACCCGCCCGTACGACGCCACGGACCAGATCTCCTTCAACGGTCCCGTCAAGGACGGTGAGAAGGCCGACCCCGACCGGCCCCTGGAGATCACCGCCGACGGCGGCGGCCGTATCACCGACGTCACCGCGGTCGACGCCGCCGGACGCTATCTGGCCGGCGAACTCGCCGCCGACGGCAGCCGCTGGCACTCCACCGAACCCCTGGCCGCGAACGCCCACTACAGCGTCCGGGTGAGCACCGAGAACGGCGACGGCGAGCCCGGTCGCCGGGTCCTCACCTTCGACACCGGCACCCCCAAGGCCAAGAAGCGCCTGAAGGTCACGCTCGGCCCCAAGGCGGGCACCTACGGCGTCGGACAGCCCCTCACCGCGGAACTCGACCAGCCCGTCAAGGACCCCGTCCAGCGGGCGACCGTCGAACGGGCCCTGAAGGTGCAGTCCGTGCCCGCGGTAGGGGGCGCCTGGTACTGGGTCGACGACCAGAAGCTCCACTACCGGCCCGAGGAGTACTGGCCCGCCCACGCGAAGATCACCGTCCGCAGCAACCTGGACGGCATCAAGATCGGGAACCGGCTGTGGGGCGCCCCGGTGAAGCCGCTGCAGCTGACCATCGGCGACCGTGTGGTCGCCGTCACCGACGCCGCCGCCCACTCGCTGAAGTTCTACAAGAACGGTGAGGAGATCAAGGAGTTCCCCGTCACCACCGGCAAGCCCGGCTTCGACACCCGCAACGGGGTCAAGGTGGTGCTCGGCAAGGAGTACTACGTCCGCATGCGCGGCACCACCATCGGCATCGCCGAGGGCTCGGCCGACTCCTACGACCTGCCCGTCTACTACGCCACCCGCGTCACCTGGAGCGGCGAGTACGTCCACGCCGCCCCCTGGTCCGTCGGCTCCCAGGGCTACGCCAACGTCAGCCACGGCTGCACCGGCATGAGCACCGCCAACGCGGAGTGGTTCTTCGACCACGTCCGCGAGGGCGACGTCGTCGAGGTCGTCAACAGCGACGGCGACACCATGGAGGCCTTCGGCAACGGCTTCGGCGACTGGAACGTCACCTGGAAGAAGTGGCGCGAGGGCAGCGCTTTGACCGGCACCGGCAAGACCCCGCAGGACACGTTCTCCCTGCAGCCGGCGGCCATCTGACCGAACCCAGGGGCGCGGGAACTGCGCGACCGGCCGCCGACGGCCCGCAGCCGCCGCGGATCCCGCGCCCACACGCCCGCCTAGGCGCTCAGCAGCCGCCCGCGCAGCAACAGCGCGGCCAGCGCCGACGCGAACTCGACGGGCTCCACGGGCAGCGTCACGGCCGCCTCGGCCCGGCTCCACGTCGCCAGCCACGCGTCCTGCGGCCGCCCCATGAGCACGAGCACCGGCGGACACCGGAACACCTCGTCCTTGATCTGCCGGCACAGCCCCATGCCGCCCATCGGCACGGCCTCGCCGTCCAGCACGCAGACGTCGATGCCGCCCTTGTCCAGTTCCCGGACCACGGCGTCCGCCGTGGCGCACTCCACGAACTCCACCAGGGGCGCGTCCGGGGCCGGCCGACGGCCGCAGGCCAGCCGCACCTGCTCACGAGTGGTGGAGTCGTCGCTGTAGACCAGCACGGTGGCGGTCGGCTTCATCGTTCCTCCGGGACGTCAGCGTCGTAGAGAGTCGTAGAGTCAAGCCCGTTGGGCCGGATGCTACTCCCCTGAAGACCACGTCAACACCGGTCTGGCGGGCAGCAACACTCCGAACGGCACCCCCCGGAGTGAGGGCGGGATAAGCGACCGACATAATGTCGGTCGTGGCGACAGCAACGACAGTAGATACCGGGCACGCGCACCCGTCGGTCAACCGGCCGAACCTCACCAGCGTCGGAACCATCATCTGGCTGAGTTCCGAGCTGATGTTCTTCGCGGCCCTCTTCGCGATGTACTTCACCCTGCGATCGGTGACGGGTCCCGATCACTGGAAGGAAATGGCCGAGGCCCTGAACTTCCCGTTCTCGGCCACCAACACCACGATCCTGGTGCTCTCCTCCCTCACCTGTCAGCTCGGCGTGTTCGCCGCCGAGCGCGGTGACGTGAAGAAGCTCCGGGGCTGGTTCATCGTCACCTTCATCATGGGTGCGATCTTCATCGGCGGTCAGGTGTTCGAGTACACCGAGCTGGTCAAGAAGGACGGGCTCTCGCTCTCCTCCGACCCGTACGGCTCGGTCTTCTACCTGACCACCGGCTTCCACGGCCTGCACGTGACGGGCGGCCTCATCGCCTTCCTGCTGGTCCTCGGCCGGACCTACGCGGCCAGGAGGTTCACCCACGAGCAGGCGACCGCCGCGATCGTCGTGTCCTACTACTGGCACTTCGTCGATGTCGTCTGGATCGGCCTCTTCGCCACGATCTACATGATCAAGTAGCCGGGCCCGAACCCGCACCCATTCCAGAAGCACCGACGCAGAAGATCCTGACACCGGGGTAATCCGTGAAAAAGCTCTCCGCACGACGACGCCATCCGCTGGCGGCGGTCGTCGTCCTACTCCTCGCGCTGGCATGCACTGGGGGGCTGTACGCCGCGTTCGCGCCCGCGGGCAAGGCGCAGGCCGACGACACCGCCCAGTCCCTTGCCATCGAAGAGGGCAAGAAGCTCTACGCCGTGGGCTGCGCCAGCTGCCACGGAACCGGCGGTCAGGGCAGCTCCGACGGCCCCAGCCTGGTCGGCGTGGGCGCCGCGGCCGTCGACTTCCAGGTCGGCACCGGCCGTATGCCGGCGGCCACCTCCCAGGGCGCCCAGGTCCCGCGCAAGAAGGTCCAGTACACCCAGAAGCAGATCGACCAGCTCGCGGCCTACATCTCCTCCCTCGGCGCCGGCCCGGCCGTGCCCACCGAGGAGCAGTACAGCCCCGAGGGCGCGGACATCGCCAAGGGCGGTGAGCTGTTCCGCACCAACTGCGCCCAGTGCCACAACTTCACCGGCAAGGGCGGCGCGCTGACCCGGGGCAAGTACGCCCCGTCGCTCGAGGGCGTGGACCCGAAGCACATCTACGAGGCCATGCAGACCGGCCCGCAGAACATGCCGTCGTTCCCCGACACCACCATGTCGGAGCAGAACAAGAAGGACATCATCGCGTACCTGAACGCGGTCAACGGCGATGAGACGGTGAACCCGGGCGGTCTGGAGCTGGGCGGCCTCGGGCCGGTCAGCGAGGGCCTCTTCGCCTGGATCTTCGGTCTCGGCGCACTGATCGCGGTCGCCGTCTGGGTCGCCGCTCGGACCGCAAAGGCCAAGAAGTCATGAGTAGCCAAGAGATTCCTGAAGAGAACCTGCCCGAGCAGGCCACCGCGCGCGACATGAGCGTCGCGGACGAGAAGAACCCGTTCGCCGACCCCGGTCTGCCGCCCCACGAGCACCGCATCCAGGACATCGACGAGCGGGCCGCCAAGCGGTCCGAGCGTGTGGTGGCCATGCTGTTCACGGTGTCGATGCTGGCCACCGTCGGCTTCATCGCCTCGTACGTCGCGATCCCGCACGACAAGTCGATCTTCGTCTTCCCGATCGGCCACCTCAGCGCGCTGAACTTCGCGCTGGGTCTGTGCCTCGGCGTGGCGCTGTTCTGCATCGGCGCGGGCGCGGTCCACTGGGCCCGCACCCTGATGTCCGACGTGGAGATCGCCGACGAGCGGCACCCGATCGAGGCGTCCCCCGAGGTCAAGGCCAAGGTCATGGCCGACTTCAAGCAGGGCGCCAAGGAGTCCGCGATCGGCCGCCGCAAGCTGCTCCGCACCACCATGTTCGGCGCGCTGGCCCTGTTCCCGCTCTCCGGCGTGATGCTGCTGCGCGACCTCGGCCCGCTGCCCGGTGACAAGCTCCGCCACACCCTGTGGTCCAAGGGCAAGCTGCTCGTCAACATGAACACCAACGAGCCGCTGCGCCCCGAGGACGTCGCCGTCGGTTCGCTCACCTTCGCCAAGCCCGACGGCCTGGAGGAGGCGGACCACGACTTCCAGACCGAGATCGCCAAGTCGGCCCTGATGATCATCCGGCTCCAGCCGGACGACATCAAGGACAAGCAGGAGCTGGAGTGGTCCCACGAGGGCATCGTGGCCTACTCCAAGATCTGCACCCACGTCGGTTGCCCCATCTCGCTGTACGAGCAGCAGACGCACCACGTGCTGTGCCCTTGCCACCAGTCCACCTTCGACCTCTCCGACGGTGCCCGGGTGATCTTCGGCCCCGCCGGTCACGCCCTGCCGCAGCTGCGCATCGGTGTGAACGACGAGGGCTACCTTGAGGCGCTCGGCGACTTCGAAGAGCCCGTCGGTCCTGCATTCTGGGAGCGCGGATGAGCACTCACGAGACCACCGAGTCCCGCTCTCGCGGGAAGGCCCCGGCCGGCGAGCGCGTCGCCGACTGGGCCGACGGCCGGCTGGGGATCTACTCCCTGGCCAAGGCCAACATGCGCAAGATCTTCCCCGACCACTGGTCGTTCATGCTGGGCGAGGTCGCGCTCTACAGCTTCCTCATCATCATCCTCACCGGTGTCTGGCTGACGCTGTTCTTCCACCCGTCGATGAACGAGGTGGAGTACCACGGCAGCTACGTCCCGCTTCAGGGCCAGCTGATGAGCGAGGCCTACAAGTCGACGCTGGACATCAGCTTCGACGTCCGCGGCGGTCTGCTCATCCGGCAGATCCACCACTGGGCGGCGCTGATCTTCCTCGCGGCCATGTTCGTGCACATGATGCGCGTGTTCTTCACCGGCGCCTTCCGCAAGCCGCGTGAGATCAACTGGCTGTTCGGCTTCCTGCTGTTCGTCCTCGGCATGTTCACCGGGTTCACCGGCTACTCGCTCCCGGACGACCTGCTCTCCGGCACCGGTGTCCGCTTCACGCAGGGCGCCATCCTGTCGATGCCGATCGTGGGCACGTACATCTCGATGTTCCTCTTCGGGGGCGAGTTCCCCGGCGACGACTTCGTGGCCCGCTTTTACTCGATCCACATCCTGCTGCTGCCGGGCATCATGCTCGGCCTGGTGGTCGGCCACCTGATCCTGGTCTTCTACCACAAGCACACGCAGTTCGCGGGTCCCGGCAAGAGCAACAAGAACGTCGTCGGCATGCCGCTGCTGCCGGTCTACATGGCCAAGGCCGGAGGCTTCTTCTTCCTGGTCTTCGGTGTCATCGCGGCCATCGCGGCGATCGCGCAGATCAACCCGATCTGGGCGATCGGCCCCTACCGCCCCGACCAGGTGTCCACCGGCGCCCAGCCCGACTGGTACATGGGCTTCGCCGAGGGTCTGGTCCGCTACATGCCGGGCTGGGAGATCAACTTCTGGGGTCACACGCTGGTCCTCGGCGTGTTCATCCCGCTGGTCCTGTTCGGTCTGGTCCTGGGCGCGATCGCGGTCTACCCGTTCATCGAGTCCTGGGTCACCGGCGACAAGCGCGAGCACCACATCCTGGACCGTCCGCGCAACGCCCCGACGCGCACCGCGTTCGGTGTCGCCTGGATCACCGTGTACATGATCGGTCTGGTCGGTGGTGGCAACGACCTGTGGGCCACCCACTTCCACCTGTCGATCAACGCGGTCACCTGGTTCGTCCGGATCGGCTTCTTCGTCGGACCGGTCGTCGCCTTCATCGTCACCAAGCGGATCTGCCTCGGCCTGCAGCGCCGGGACCGCGACAAGGTGCTGCACGGTCGCGAGACCGGCACCATCAAGCGGCTGCCGCACGGTGAGTTCATCGAGGTGCACGAGCCGCTCAGCCAGGAGGCGCTGCACACCCTCACCGCGCACGAGCAGTACCAGCCGGTCGCGATCGGCGCCACCGTCGACGAGAACGGCGTCGAGCGCAAGGTGAAGTCCACCGAGAAGCTGCGCGCCAAGCTCAGCGAGGCGTACTACGGCGAGGACTCGCAGATCGCGAAGCCCACCGTCGAGGAGTACAAGGAGATCACGAGCGGCCACGGCCACCACTGATCGCTGCGGCGTCGCCACGCCACACCCCCAGGGGCCCCGTCCGGTGTTCGGACGGGGCCCTTCCTCGTGCCTCCGGCTGGATAGTGTGGGTCCCGCAGACTGTCCGACACGTCAGCACACCGTCCTACGACGATCAGGAGCGGCCGATGAGCGCTGTGACCCCCGCTGGAGGCGACACCGCGGCGGGCCGTTCCTGGCCCGACGTCCTGAACGCCCTGCTGTCCGGCCGCGACCAGAGCGCCGACGCCACGGCCTGGGCGATGGACCGGATCATGCGCGGTGAGGCCACCGACGCGCAGATCGCCGGCTTCGTGGTGGCGCTTCGCGCCAAGGGCGAGACCGTCGAGGAGATCACCGGTGTGGTCCGGGCGATGTACGAGCACGCCAATGTGATCGAGGTGTCGGGCCGCACGGTCGACATCGTCGGCACGGGCGGCGACGGCGCCCGCACGGTCAACATCTCCACCATGTCCGCGCTCGTCGTCGCCGGCACCGGCGCCAAGGTCGTCAAGCACGGCAACCGCGCCGCGTCCTCCGCGTCGGGCTCCTCCGACGTGCTGGAGAAGCTGGGCGTCAACCTCGACCTCACGCCGCGCCGGGTCGCCGAGGTCGCCGAGGAGGCGGGCATCACCTTCTGCTTCGCGGTGAAGTTCCACCCGGCGTTGCGCCATGTGGCCGCCGCCCGCGGTCAGTTGGGCATCCGCACGGTGTTCAACGCGCTCGGCCCGCTGACCAACCCGGCCAAGGTGACCTCGCAGGCGATCGGGGTCGCCGACCCGCGGATGGCCCCCATCATCGCCGGGGTGCTCGCCGAACGCGGCAACTCCGCCCTCGTCTTCCGGGGCGACGACGGCCTCGACGAGCTGACCACGACGGCGACCTCCCGGGTGTGGACCGTCCGGGACGGCAAGGTCGCCGAGGAGAGCTTCGACCCGCGCGACGTGGGCCTCGCACTGGTCCCCGTCGAGGCCCTGCGCGGCGGCGACCCGGCGTACAACGCGGAGGTCGCCCGCCGTCTGCTGGACGGCGAGCAGGGGCCCGTTCGGGACGCGGTGCTCCTGAACTCGGCGGCGGCCCTGGTCGCCCTCGACCCGACGGACGCGCCGCTCGCCGAGCAGCTCCGCGCCGGGATGGCGAAGGCCGCGCGGTCCATCGACTCGGGCGCGGCACGGCGGACCCTGGAGCGCTGGGTGGCCGTCAGCAACGCCTGACGGCGCAACGCCCGTCGGCGCACGGAGCGGTCCCGCGATCCGGACTCGGGTTGCGGGACCGCGATCACTTGGGTACGTTCCCGTACCAGGTCATGAGCGACAGCCATGCGGCCCCGGCCGGCTGTCCGGCAACCCTCCGTCCGTGGCGGGGTGCCCCGGGTGAGGACCAGGCCGCAGGCAGCGAGGTCTGCGGCAAGCGCGGACCCCTCGCGTGAACCAGGGGTCCTGGTCGTCGAGGAGCCTTCCGTGAACAAGCGAATGCGTTAGGGCGCAGAGCCCCGCCTCCGCAACCCCCTCTTCTTCGTCACCGGCGCCCGGGCCCCGACGGGCTCGCGCGGTGAGTTCCGCACGACCTCACGGGAGTTCCGCCATGTCCGTCCCCACCCTTGCCACCGACCGTGCCGTCTGTTCCCCGCTGCCCGTGCTGGGCCGGGACGTCGCCGTTCCCCTCGTGACGGGCGGCGAGGTCACCTACGCCGCGCTCGACTACGCGGCCAGCGCCCCCGCCCTCCAGCGCGTCTGGGACGACGTGGCGGCCTACGCGCCGTACTACGGCAGCGTCCACCGGGGCGCCGGATACCTCTCCCAGCTCTCCACCGACCTCTTCGAGCAGGCCCGCGCCACCGTCGCCGCCTTCCTCGACTGCCGCCCCGACGACCAGCTGGTCTTCACCCGGTCCACCACCGACTCCCTCAACCTGCTCGCCCGCGCCCTGCCGGCCGGCTGCCAGGTCTTCGTCTTCGACAGCGAGCACCACGCCGCGCTGCTGCCCTGGCCCGACGACCGGCTCACCTGCCTGCCCGCGCCGCGCGGCCCGCGCCAGGCCGTGCGGACCCTGGAGCGGGCCCTCGCCGACCGCGATCCCCACGGCCCGGCCCTGGTCTGCGTCACCGGAGCCTCCAACGTCACCGGCGAGCTGTGGCCGGTCCGGGACCTCGCCGCCGCCGCCCACGCCCACGGCGCCCGGATCGTGCTGGACGCCGCCCAGCTGGCCCCTCACCACCCGGTGAGCGTCCGCGACCTCGACGTCGACTGGGTCGCTTTCTCCGGCCACAAGCTGTACGCCCCGTTCGGCGCGGGCGTCCTCGCCGGCCGCGCCGACTGGCTGCGCGCGGCCGAGCCGTACCTCGCGGGCGGCGGCGCCAGCCGCAGGGTCGCCCGGCGCCCGGACGGGGTGGTGGAGGTGGAGTGGCACGAGAGCGCGGCCCGGCACGAGGCGGGCTCGCCCAACGTGATCGGCGCCTACGCGATCGCGTCGGCCTGCAGGGCCCTGACGGAGGCCGGCTTCGACGCGCTCGTCGCCCGCGAGCAGCACCTGATCGCGAGGGTGCGCGCCGGTCTGGCCGAGGTTCCGCGGGTCAGCGTCCTGTCGCTGTTCGGCGAGGACGCCCCCCGCGTCGGCGTGGTCTCCTTCGTCGTCGACGGCTGGAGCAGCTCCCACTTCGCCGCCGCCCTCTCCGCCGAGTACGGCATCGGCGTCCGTGACGGCCTGTTCTGCGCCCACCCGCTGCTGCGCACCCTGCTGGGCGCGGCCCCCGGCGCCCCGGGAGAGTGCGGCGCCCCTGAGGAGCCCCTGAACGCCCTCCGCGTCAGCTTCGGCGCGGGCACCCCCGACGAACACGTCGACCGCTTCCTGACCGCGGTCCGGGAACTGGTCACCCGGGGCGCGAAGTGGACGTACCGGACGGAGAACGGCCGCTGCGTCCCGGCGATGGGCTGAGGCGGCTCAGGAGTCCAGCCCGATGGCGAACGCGGCCTCCAGGTCGTGCTGCGAGTACGTGCGGAAGGCGACGTGCGTGTCCGTCGCCTCCACACCGGGGATCTTGCTGATCCGTGCGGGGATGACCTCGGCGAGGTCCTCGTGCTGCCGCACCCGGACCATGGCGATCAGGTCGTAGGTGCCCGTCACCGAGAAGACCTCGCTCACACTCTCCAGGGAGGCGATCTGCTCGGCGATCTCCGGGATCCGGTCCACGCTGGTCTTGATCAGAACGATCGCGGTGATCACGGCTGGTTCTCTCCCTCGGGGGCCGGAGCTGGGGCGGCCCTCACTTTAGTCCCACGGCCGTATCTCGCCCACGCGTAGCCGAAGCCCAGCCCGAACCCCACCAGGTGGGCCAGGTACGCCACCTCCTGCCCCCGCGCGGCGCGCTCCGCCAGCCACTGCAGGACGGCCCAGAACGGCAGCACCACCCAGGCCGGGAACCGCAGCGGCAGGAAGAACAGGAACGGAAGGAGACTGGTCACCCGCGCCCGGGGAAACAGGTACAGAAAGGCCCCCAGCACCGCCGAGATCGCCCCGGAGGCGCCGACCAGCGACTGCTCGGAGGACGCGTGGGCGGCCGCGTAGCCGAGCAGCGCGAGATAGCCGCAGCCGACGTAGAAGAGGGTGAACTCCACGCGGCCCATCCGGCCCTCGGTCATACCCCCGAAGACGTGGAGGAACAGCATGTTGCCCAGCAGGTGCAGCCAGCTGCCGTGGACGAACAGCGCGGTCAGCGGAGTCAGGGCGGCCCGCGGGGCGCCCGTGAACAGCTCGGCCGGGACCACGCCCCAGCGCCGGAAGTAGGCCCGCTGCGCGGCGAGCAGCTCGTCACCGGTGCCGTACACCGGGCTCAGGCCGGACGCCGGCCCCACCAGGAAGATCACGCAGCACAGGGTGATCAGCCCGTAGGTCACCGGGGTCGAGGTGTTCCGGATCCTGGCGAGGACCCTGCCGCCGCTGCTGCCGATCATGAACACAGAGCATGACGTAACCGGACCGAATGGGACGGACCGCCTCGCCGCCCTGGACGGACGGGCGACGGGACCGCGCCAGGCCGTAGGGTTACGACCCACACGCACCGGGGAGAGTCCGGCGCGTCACCGACAATGGAAACCAAGGAAGAAAAGAGCACAGCCACGATGACGGTTCCCCTGCCGACCGCCACGACGCGGTGGCGCTGCACCCTCTGCGGCAACCTCACCCGGTTCGACGTGACGCGCTCGTCGAAGGTCGTGGAGTACGTCCACCTCGATCTGGCCGGCGAGCCGAAGGTCGAGGAGCGCGAGGTGCTCAGTGAGACCATCGAGTCGGTGCGGTGCCGCTGGTGCAACGCCGTGGACAAGGTGGAACTCGTGGACAGGCCGGGTGCCGAGTAACGGGCCGGTGCCCGGGACCGGTCGTGACAGGTAGTGGGGTGTGACGGATGGTGGAGAGCGCAGGCGGGGGGCCGGGGGACGGCGCCGCTGAGGTGCTCGACCGTCCGCTGCCCGACGGCGTGCGCCGCCGGGTCGTGCAGATCGTGTCGGACGGTTTCGGCGGGCTGACCCTCTCCGAACTTCCCGCGCAGCTGCGCCAGTACGCGCGCTTCGCGCCCAACCGGCGGGCCAAGTTCGCCGGGAACGCGATGGCGGCCGCGCTGGAGACGGAACCACTGTTCCGCCAGCGCATCGGGGAGAAGCTGAGAGAGGCCCAGCCGGAACTCGCCGGCGCCCTCGACTCCGGCTCGCCGCCCCCGGCCGCGGATCCGCTCGATGTGGCGGCCGCGGCCTACGTACTCCGGCCCACCGGCTGGGTGAAGCTGGTCACCGCGGCCGGTGAGGAGGCGCAGCGGGCGGACGCCGAGCGCGCCGACGAGGAGAGCCGCGCCGAGCTGGAGCGGCTGCGCGAACAGCTCGGGCAGGCCCGGGAACAGACCCGCGCCGAGACCGAGCGGCTGCGCGCCGAGCTGGAGTCGGCCCGCAAGGAAGCGGAATCGCTTCAGCGCAAGCTGCGCTCCGCCCTCAGCGACGTCAAGCGGGGCGAGGCCGCCCTGCGCAAGCTGCGCGGCGAGATGGAGGCGGTGCGCGCCGAGGGGCAGGCCCAGCTGTCCGCCGCGGAGGGCGAGACACGGCGGCTGAGGGCGCGGCTCGGGGAGACCGAGGCCGCCCTGGAGGCCAGCCGCAAGGCGGCCCGGGAGGGGCGCAGCGTCGAGGACATGCGGGTGCGGCTGCTGCTGGACACCGTGCTGGACGCGGCCCAGGGGCTGCGCCGCGAACTGGCCCTGCCGCCCGTCTCGGTGCGCCCGGCCGAGACCGTGGACGCCGTCGAGCCGGGCCGGATGACCCCGAAGGACATCGCCGCCCGCGCGCTGTCCGAGCACGATCCGGCCATCCTCGACCAGCTCCTCGCCCTGCCGCAGGCCCATCTGGTCGTCGACGGCTACAACGTGACCAAGACCGGTTATCCGCAGATGCCGTTGGAGAAGCAGCGGCTCAGGCTGCTCGGCCAGCTCTCGCAGCTCGCGGCGCAGACCGGTGCCGAGGTGACGTGTGTCTTCGACGGGGCCGAACTGGCCGCGCCGGTGCTGCTGGCGCCGCCGCGCGGGGTGCGGGTGCTGTTCTCCAAGCCGGGTGTGACCGCCGACGAGCTGATCCGCCGGCTGGTGCGCGCCGAACCGCCGGGCCGGCCCGTCATCGTCGCCTCCACCGACCGCGAGGTGGCCGACGGGGTCGCCAGGGCCGGAGCGCGTCCGGTGGCTTCTGCGGTACTCCTCAAGCGGTTGTCCTGAAAGGCGCAACCTCCACGGGTAATGCCCGAATTGGGGCGGAACGCGGCGCGACGCTGGGTCAAGGGGGCGTCACCACAGGTGAGTTCGGTGGGAAAAGTGCGCCGTGTGACGGGAAAATGCGCCTGAGGATTTGAAGTGATCACGAGTAGGTCACTAGGGTCTGGCCTCGAACCTCCACACGGGTGATCACTCAAAAGAAGGAGCCCGTCTCCGTGGCGTCCCATCGTCGACCCAAGCAGCCCAGCCGCACGCGCGTGACCGTGCTGACCACCGCTGCCGCCGCAGCCGTTGCCCTCAGCTCCCAGGCCGCCAACGCGGCACCGAGCGAGAAGCCGACCAAGGACGAGGTCAAGGCGAAGGTCGACAAGCTGTACGAGGAGGCCGAGCAGGCCACCGAGAAGTACAACGGCGCCAAGGAGAAGCAGGAGAAGCTCCAGAAGGAGATCTCCACCATCCAGGACAACGTCGCCCGCGGCCAGGAGGAGCTCAACGAGCTGCGCGACTCCATGGGCCTGGCGGCCGCCGCCCAGTACCGCACGGGCACCATCGACTCCTCCCTCCAGCTGTTCCTGTCGTCCGACCCGGACGACTACCTGGACAAGGCGTCCACCGCCGACCAGCTCAGCGCCCAGCAGGTCGAGTCGCTGAAGAAGATCCAGGACAAGCAGCGCGAACTGGCGCAGGACCGCTCCGAGGCCACCGCCAAGCTCAAGGACCTGGCCACCACCCGGACCGAACTCGGCAAGAAGAAGCAGGAGGTCCAGGGCAAGCTGGCCGAGGCGCAGAAGCTCCTCAACAGCCTGACCGCCGCCGAGAAGGCCGCCCTCGCCGCCGAACAGGCCCGCGCCAGCCGCTCCTCCACGACGCGCGTGAACCTCAGCGGTGCCACCGCCGGCTCCAGCCGCGCCATGGCCGCCTTCCAGGCCGCCCAGAGCAAGATCGGCTCCCCGTACGTCTACGGCGCCTCCGGCCCCTCCTCCTTCGACTGCTCGGGCCTGACCTCCTGGGCCTACGCCCAGGCCGGCGTCGGCATCCCCCGCACCTCCCAGGCGCAGGCCAACGCCGGTCAGCGCATCTACTCGCAGAGCGACCTGCGCGTCGGCGACCTCGTCATCTTCTACGGCGACCTGCACCACGTCGGCTTCTACGCCGGCAACGGCCAGGTGCTGCACGCCCCGCGCACCGGCACCGTCGTGCGCTACGAGTCGATCAACAACATGCCGTTCCAGTTCGGCGTCCGGATCTGACGTCACCCACCCGGGCCGTTCCAAGATCAGGACACGGCACCGCCCGAACGGGCGAATCGCGTCGACCCGTACTGACCCCATGCCCCGCCGGTGACCTGCGTCAGCGGCGGGGCGTCACCGTGTGTTGCCGCCGAGGTCTTTGGCCGCCGCCCCGCCACGGGGCTACTGTCTGCCGCGTTTCCCCGTCCGTCGGGGGTCCGCCAGTGGAGAGGAGCGCGGCTTTCCGTGGGGTTCCATCGTCGTCTCGCACCGTCCGGCTTCGACCGCGGCGCGGCCGGTGCGCTCAGCGCGCTGTCCGTCGCGGCCGCGGCACTGGGCGCCGTCTCCGCCGTCCCGGCCTCGGCCGCTCCGCACGACGACACCCGTGCGGAGGTGGACCGCCTCTACGAGGAGGCCGAGCGGGCCACCGAGGCCTTCAACGAGGCCGGCGAACGCGCCGGCCTCCTGCGCCGGCAGGTCCGGGACGCCCAGGACCGCATCGCGCGGCAGCAGGCGCGCATCAACGAGATGCGCGACAAGCTCGGCTCCCTGGCCGGCGCCCAGTACCGGGCGGGCGGACTCGACCCGTCGCTGGCGCTGCTGTTCTCCGACGACCCCGACGACTACCTCGCCAAGGCGGCCGCCCTCGACCGCATCACCGTCCACCAGGCCGGTGAGCTTCGGGAACTGCAGGACGCGATGCGCGACCTCGCCCAGGAGCGTGCCGAGGCCACCGACCGGCTCAGCGAGCTGGAGAAGAGCCGCAAGGCGGTCGCGAGTCACAAGCGGACCGTCGAGCGGAAACTCGCCCGGGCGCGGCAGTTGCTCAACGCGCTGTCGTCCACCGAACGCGCCGCCTACGACCGGGCCTCGCGCTCGGGACGCGTGGACCTGCCGGACCTCGGCGGCGGTGCCCCCGCCTCCGGGCGGGCGGCCGCGGCGGTGGCCGCCGCCCGTTCGGCGCTCGGCAGGCCGTACGTCTGGGGCGCCAACGGCCCCTCCGGGTTCGACTGCTCGGGTCTGATGCAGTGGTCGTACGCGCAGGCCGGGGTCGCCCTGCCGCGCACCTCGCAGGCCCAGGCGCACGCAGGCCGCCGCGTCCCGCTCTCCGAGGCCCGGCCCGGCGACATCGTCACCTACCGCTCCGACGCCAGCCACGTCGGCATGTACGTCGGCAACGGCCAGGTGATCCACGCCCCCTACCCGGGGGCGCCGGTGCGCTACGACCCGGTCGGGATGATGCCGGTGTCCGCGGTGACCCGGCCCTGACCGGACCGTCCGGGTCCCGCTCCGGGCGCCTCCCCGTACGATCGGGAGAATGGCTGGTCGACGGCGGACGCCCGGGTCCGCAGTGGTGGCGGTGTGCCTGTTGCTCGTCTCGCTGGTGGCGTGCGGCGGCCGGACCGCGACCGACGGCGCTCGCGCGGACGCCCAGCGGCTGCTGGACCGCAGAGCGGCCGCGCTCCTCGCGCACGACGCGGGGGCGTACGCCCGCACCGGTGCCGGCGCGGCGTTCGAGCGGGTACGGGCGGTGCCGCTGGCGGACTGGTCGTACCGGGTGACCGGCACCCACCGCACCGGCGACGCCCTCGCCGTCGACGCCGACCTGAGCTACCGGGTCCGGGGACACGACCGGGCGCCGGTGACCGTCCCGCGGGCGCTGCGGCTGGCCCGGGACGCCGGCGGGCGGTGGGCGGTGGCGGAGGAACGCCCCGCGCCGAAGGCGGGCCAGCAGCTCTGGGACCAGGGCACGGTGACCGTGGTGCGCGGCCGGCACAGCCTCGTCATGGGGGTGGGCCAGTCCGGCGAGCGGCTGCGGTCCTTCGCCGACCTGGCGGACCGGGCGGTGCCGGCGGTCTCGGCGGTGTGGGGCACGGACTGGGCCGGGCAGGTCGTCCTCCTCGTGCCGACGTCGCTGGAGGGCATGGCCGGGCTGCTCGGCTCGCCGGCCTCCTCCTACCGGGGGATCGCCGCCGTCACCACCGGGGAGACCGGCGGCCCGCCCCGGGCGCCCGCGGACCGGATCGTCGTCAATCCCGACGCGTACCGGACGCTCGGCCCGATCGGCCGGCAGGTCGTCATCACCCACGAGACCACGCATGTCGCCACCCGCGCGCACACCAACGGCGCGACCCCGCTGTGGCTGTCCGAGGGCTACGCCGACTGGGTCGGCTACCGCGACACCGACCGCGGACCCGCCGAGGCCGCCCCCGAACTGGCCCGCGCGATGGCCGAGGGCCGGGCCCCGGACGCGCTGCCGACCGACGAGGACTTCGGCTTCGGCGGCGACGCGACCCGGCTGGCCCAGGCCTACGAGGGCGGCTGGATGGCGTGCCGGGTGATCGCCGAGCGGTGGGGCGAGGAGCGGCTCCACGCCTTCTACCGGGCGGTCGGCGCGCACGGCAAGCGCGAAGGCGCCGTCGAGGGCGCCCTGCGGGACGTGCTCGGCACGACGCTGCGGGACTTCACCGCCGACTGGCAGGACTATCTGCGCGCTCGGCTCGCCGGCTGATCCGGCACGGCGGAGCCTTCGCCGGCCGGCCGCGTTCCGCTTCCCCGGTGTCCCGCGCGACGCGCAGCATGTCCTGCCGGACCAGGTCACCCGCGTCAACCGCGCGCACCGGGGCGCCCGCGTCGTCAGGCCAGAAGCCGGTCGGGTGCGGGTGAGCGGCGGCCACCGGCAGGGGGGCGGGGTTCCCGGACCGGCTGACTCGCGGCGGCCGCGCGGCGGGCGGCGACCGCTTCTTGGTCCGTGGGCGCGTTCGGCGTCGGGCGGCGACCGCCCCCTGGGGCGTGGCGGCGTTCGGCACCGGGCAGGCCGTCGCGCACGAGGGGGCGCTGCTCCCGCGCGGCGTCGGTACCCACCCGCCGCTGCTGTCCGTCCGCATCGTGTACGGCGGTGTCTTCGAGGGCGGGGACGGGCGCCCGGGCTGCCGCTGAGCGCCCGGGCGGGGACCGTGCTGCGCCCGGCGCCCGCCCGCTTCCGGCCCGGCCCGCCGGGACTGGCGGGCCCGTGCGTGGCGACGGCGCTCGCCAGGGCGGCGCGCGGGCCGGGCCGGTCGGCGCGGCCGGCGTCAGGAGGGCGAGGAGGCCCGCCCGGCGCGGGCGGCCTGGCCGGGCAGGACCACCGCCGGCCGCTCGGGCACGGTCGACCGCCACAGCCGCACGCAGGCGATGAGCGCCGCCGCGACCAGCAGGCCGTTGCGGACGAACAGCAGACCCACCCCCAGCGGCTCGCTCGCCACGACCCGGTCGAACCACACCGGGAACTCCAGGACCGTCACCGGCGAGGCGAGCGCCACCAGCAGCGCGGGCGGACCCATCACCGTGTCCCGGAAACACAGGCACACCGCCGCCACTCCGAGCAGCCACACCAGGTACTGCGGGCTGATCACCCGGCTGGTGACGGTGAACAGCAGCACCCCGGTGAACGCGGCCTCCGCGAGCGACCGTGGCGGCAGCCGGCGAGCCGACAGCCGCCACAGCAGCAGCCAGCCGAACGCCACGGCGGTCAGGGACAGCGCCAGCGTGCTCACCGCGCGCACCCCCGGCCCGAGGAACTCCACCGAGCCGTAGCGCAGCACCACCCGCCCGTCCCAGCCGGTGTGCCGGGCCAGATGGAACGCCAGCCCGCCCACCGACTCCACCTCGGTGCCCCGCTCGCGCTGGAAACCCAGGAACGCGAACGCGCCCGGCATGGTCAGCGCGAACAGCGCCGACAGCCCGGCGACGGCCGCCGCGGCCGCGCCCCACGCCCGCCGCCGCACCGCACCGGCCAGCAGTAGCGCCGGCCACACCTTCAGCAGCACCCCGAACCCGGCCAGCGCCCCCATCGCCCGCGGGTGCCGGGCCCCGGCGACCAGCGCCGCCACCGCGACCGCGGTCACCATCACGTCGTAGCGGGCGTACACCGTGGGACCGAGCAGCGGCACGGCCGCCACCCACAGCCAGGCCCCGCGCCGGCCGCGGCCCGGGCGCGCACCTGCCCGCAGCAGCAGCGTCAGGACGGCCAGGTCGGCGAGGAAGGCCAGCACGAAGAACGCCGGGGCGTAGCCGAGGAACGGCAGCAGGGCGGGGGAGAGGACCGCCGGCGCGGCGGCCGGCGGGTACTGCCACGTGACGTCGTGCGCCGGGAACGCCCCCGTGCGCAGCGTGTCGTACCAGCCCTGGTAGACGACCGAGACATCGGTGGTGACGTCCGGGCCGGGGAAGGGCAGTACCTGGAAGACGCACAGCAGCAGGGCGGCCCGGGTGCCGCCCCAGACCGTCAGCAGTCCGGTCGGCGGTCGCCGTGCGTCCGTGATCTCCACCTGTGCCCCTGTCCGTCCGCTTCGTGGATGGGGGTCATGGTCTCCCGGCGGACGGTGCGGACGCCATGAAGCGCGGCCGTGGCAGCCGACGCGTCACCGTTGGATACAGTCGGCGGCGATGCACAAGACCCTGATCGTGACCAACGACTTCCCGCCCCGCCCGGGCGGGATCCAGGCGTTCCTGCACAACATGGCGCTCCACCTCGACCCCGAGCGCCTGGTCGTCTACGCCTCCACCTGGAAGCGGGGCCGCGAGGGCGCCGAGGCGACGGCCGCCTTCGACGCCGAGCAGCCCTTCCCCGTCGTACGCGACCGCACGACGATGCTGCTGCCCACGCCGGGCGCGACCCGGCGGGCCGTCGAGCTGCTGCGCGAGCACGGCTGCACGTCGGTGTGGTTCGGGGCGGCGGCGCCGCTCGGCCTGATGGCGCCGGCGCTGCGCCGGGCGGGCGCCGAGCGCCTGGTGGCCACCACCCACGGCCACGAGGCCGGCTGGGCACAGCTGCCCGCCGCCCGGCAGCTGCTCGGCCGGATCGGCGACACCACGGACACGGTCACCTACCTCGGCGAGTACACGCGCTCGCGCATCGCCACCGCGCTCAGCCCCGCGGCCGCCGCGCGCATGGTCCAGCTGCCGCCGGGCGTCGACGAGAAGACCTTCCACCCCGCCTCGGGCGGCGACGAGGTCCGCGCCCGCCTCGGCCTGACCGACCGCCCGGTCGTCGTCTGCGTCTCCCGGCTGGTCCGCCGCAAGGGTCAGGACACGCTGATCCGGGCCATGCCGCGGGTCCTGGCCGCCGAGCCGGACGCGGTGCTGCTGATCGTGGGCGGCGGACCCTACGAGAAGGACCTGCGCCGGATGGCGCGCGAGACCGGGGTGGCCGCCGCCGTCCGCTTCACCGGCCCCGTCCCCTGGTCCGAGCTGCCCGCCCACTTCGGCGCCGGCGACGTCTTCGCGATGCCCTGCCGGACGCGGCGGGGCGGTCTGGACGTCGAGGGGCTCGGGATCGTCTACCTGGAGGCGTCGGCCACCGGGCTCCCCGTGGTCGCCGGCGACTCCGGCGGCGCCCCGGACGCGGTCCTGGACGGTGAGACGGGCTGGGTGGTGCGCGGCGGTTCGCCTCAGGAGGCCGCCGACCGCGTGGTCGCCCTGCTCGGGGATCCGGAGCTGCGCCGGCGGATGGGGGAGCGGGGCCGCCGGTGGGTGGAGGAGAAGTGGCGCTGGGACCTGCTGGCGGAGCGCCTGAAGGCGCTGCT